>CAYPOW010000226.1:0-5518 GCA_964412145.1 uncultured Draconibacterium sp. | reverse complement strand
AATCTTCTTCCCAGAGTGATATTGGTGCATTTTCGAAGAGATTTAGATAACGCGACTGGCTATATTGCAATTGTATTTCTGCTTCTTTTTGTTCACTTATATCGTATATAAAAGCAACGAAAACATCTTCCTGAATAAAAACAGCTCTGGCAACATGTACAGTTACCGGATATTCTGACTTGTCTTTTCTCTGGTGAATGGTTTCAAATTGTATGTGTTTTGCCTGCTTTTCCAATAATGGATTTAAAAATTCTAAAAACTCTTTTTTTCTTAAGCTTGGTTTTAAGTCTAGAGGAGTAAGGTTTTGGAGTTCTTCAAGACTATACCCGCAATTTTGAAGGGCTCCTTTATTGGCATGAACAAATTTTAAATTGTCTTGTCTAAAAATATATATTTCGTTAAGTGACTGATCTACAATATCCCCAAATTGAAGTGCTAGTCCTTCTGCTTGAAGCAGATCCTGACCAAAAATTTTGAGTTCTTTTATAAAAATATCATCAATATAATGTCTTTTAATTTCTCCTGAAGCGACTTTTTTTAGTGCAAAAAAAGAAAAGTTTAACTCCTTTTGCACAAAGCGTGCTGCCAAAAACGACAAGAAGATAATAAACATAAAAGCTATAAATACAACTGCAATCGCTATCAAAATCTCTTTGTGTGACTTCTCGCTTAACTGATTTTTAACCCGTTCTATTTCTGCATCCAAATTTTCAATATATTCTCCTGTTCCGATAATCCACCCCCAATCGTCAATGCCAGTTACATAAGAAATTTTGGGTTGAGGTATGCTGTCAGTAATTTTTTTAAAGAGGTACTGAAAAGTTCCGCCCTCAGGCAGCTGAGTCAGTTCCAATTCTTTTTTAAAAATTTGGAAGCCTTTGGGGTCTGTGAGCGTAGAAATATTCTTTGGTTCAGTTAGTCTTTTCCCGTCGAATAATAAGGCAAAACCCTCATATGTATTAATAAAAACATATCCATCTTCGCCGAAGCGCAAATTCTTTAAATAGTCAAGCACTTCATTTTGAATCTCTTCAACCGATTTTGAAGGGCTGTTTTTTTTCTGATAATCAATAAAAGTTAAAACCCATTGTATTTCTTCTTTCAGTTTCTTTTCCTGTGCAATCAATGAATTTTCTTCCAGTTTTAATGTGTTTTTATTAGTTCGGTTCGATTCTATTTTAATCCAAAAACCGAGAACCACAAGGCTGGATATAGCTATAGTTGTTATAAGCAGAATTAGTACATATTGAAAAACGCCCAAGCTTCTAATTCCAAACAGCCGAAGAAAAAACGGAATAATGCCTTTAGTTTTTTTGATATTGTATTTTACAAATCCCATGTTTTTTTTGATTTTTTTCTTTTCATTGTTGAGTGGTTGTGTAGGTGAGTGGGAATTACTCTCCTAAATACCTTACTTAACTACTCACCTACTTAACTTACTCACCTATCCTAAGCTTCTTTATTTCCTCTTTCAACTCTCTCATTCTCAGTTCTCTTCCTACAAATAACTTATTTATTTTTTCCAGTCGTTTGTTTTTTTCATCTAATTCTGTGGTGCGTTCTCTAATCAATTCTTCTAGATGATTGTGGTGTTTTTTTAGCTCTTCTTCGACTTGTTTTAATTTTGTTATGTCTATACTGATGGCCGAAATTCCAGTGATCTTATCATTTTCTACAATTGGATTTAATGATGTCTGATAAAAATGATTGCTGCCACGTATTTCCTGTGAAAATTCAAATACCACCTCTTCTCCTTTAAGAGCGGCCTTATATTTAGATTCCCAGAAAACGCGTAATTCGGGCGAAAGAATATCCATAGCATTCAATCCCTTTTTTAGTTCTATTTGAAAGATAGTTTTATAATCCTTGGCAAAATGACTGTTAAATATCAAATAGTTAAGATCTTTGTCGAGCGACCAGATAGAATCTACTCTGTTTTCAATAACGGCATTTAAATTTGCAGCTGTTTCTTTTACTTTTTCTTCTGCTTTTTTAAACGCTGTAATATCTTCACCTATAGAAATAATTAAGTGTTTATTTTCGTCAGGATGATCATAAATTCCTGTAGTTTGAAAGGAGATAATTCTTTCTTCACCCGATTTGCTTAAAATGGCATTGGTGTATGAATGCGTTGGTCTTCCCCAGGCCACTTTCCAAACCTGATTCATTTCAGTTAAAAGTTCTTTTGGAAAAAATATTTCATACCAGTCTTTCCCCATAACCTCCGATTTATTATAACCTGAAATGGCTGAAGCACCAGCATTAAAAATTTTAATTAAATGGTTTTTATCGAGGCCAATGATAATGGCCGTACTAGTTTCGATAATTTTTTCAGTAAATTCATTTGCTGTAGACAGCTCATATTCAGCTAGTTTACGTTCGGTAATATCCCGAAATACACCTACATAGCCGAACTCGTTTTTTGTGTTGGGAACGCTAATCTCCAATATCCTATTGTTGAAATTTAACTCAAAAGGTTCGATGCTTTTTCCGGCAAGCATATTTGTTATTGGTTTTAAAAGTATTGGCAAATCTTTGATGCTAAGAAATTTTCGTGCAATATCTAATGCGTGTTTACCAACAATATCTTCTTTTGGCACAGCGGTCATTTGATGTATGGCGGTGTTTACATCTATTACTCTCCCCTTTTTTGAGATATAAACAATTCCGTCGGCAACAGAATTAAAAATATTCGCGAATTTTTGTTCGCTGGCCACAAGAGCAATTTGTTGGGTTTTACGTTCAGTAATATCACGCGCAAAACCAAGTATTCTTTTTTTATCATCAATTTCAATAAGACCGACACTAATTTCCACAGGAAAAAAGCTTCCATCTTTGCGTTTATGTGTAGTTTCTAAAATAGCCGTTTTTCCTGGAACTAATGTATCCCAAAATGCTCTTTGCTTTTCTAAAGTGATGAATTCGGAATCCAAATCACCTACTTTCATAGAGAGTAATTCTTTGCGTGTATATCCTAAGTTTTGACAGGAATGCTTATTAACTTGCAACATATTTCCTTCAAAATCGGAAAGAAATAATGCATCGCTGGCTTGTTCTATCAACTGCCTGAAACGCTCTTCACTTTGCTGTAATTCAATATGTTGATCTTTGGTTAACTTATACACCCGTTCGTATTTCTGACGAAAAGTGAGTGCTGAAAAAATGTCACTGAATGAATCGGCAGTTTTTTCGATTGGCATTGTTTTTTTGTCGAAATAATACAAATAAATTGAAAAAAGAGCTGAATAAAAAATTGCAGCAACAGGTTTAAAAATCATTCCTGATATAAGAATATTCATAAATTCGGGCTTCCCGGCAAAGGCTCCCAATGAGAAAAGCACTGTATCGAGACTAAGCACAATAATCATCGAAATGGCCATTCGAAAATAAAGGGGTCGAATAAAACGAGATATAAATTCGTAGACTAAAATTATTACAAAAGCATCGATAAATAACACTATAGTACCGGCCACTAAAGTCCGCGCAGATTGAGTAAAAAATTCGGAAGGAATATTGTAGACATTGATAGTATCTGAATTTTTTAATGAATTGGCAAAAATAAATTGCAATAATGCCACTGTTAAATTAGCAAAGAGTATAGCGTATATTACTTTTCTGGCTTCCAGCGCATCTTCACGAATATATACAACCAAAATAGCAAAAAGCCCGCCAACAAATAATACAATACTTCCTGGTGAAGTAAAAATATTTGGTAAAATTTCAATGATAACAGTTTGAATAAGAAATACTTGCATAAATTGAAATACTCCTAATGCCGTAAACAATAGGCCAAGACCAAAAATGCTTCTTAATCGAAACAAGAATAATAATAGTGCTGCTACAATAGTACCTTGCAACAGAAGACTAAAAATTTGATTTATTGCTATATCATTCATTTTTTCATTCTTTATTAACTTTTACGCTACATGCTTAACTCAATTGTCATTTGCGCTATGCGCGTCATTTGCTTTGCGTTATTAGCTCGCTGCGTTCGCGTCATTTATTGTCATTTGCCCTTTACGCGTCATAATTTCCGAAACTACCTTAATGACTATAAATGACCGCTTTATGACCACTTAATGACCATCAATACCTTTCTTCAACTTTTCAATTTCCTCCTTCAATTCGGCCATTCGCAATTCACGGCCAACAAATACGTGGTTCATTTCTTCCAGACGCTTGTTTTTTTCATTCAAGTCTTTTGTTCGTTCACTTATCAATTCTTCTAAATGATCGCGGTGTTTTTTTAGTTCTTCTTCCGCTTGTTTTCGCTCGGTAATATCCTTGGCTATGGCATAATTAATTCCTCTTTCAATATCGGTTTGACTTGACCATTCAATAGTTTTATACTCCCCATTTTTGGCGCGGCAACGATTTTCGAAATGAAATACTTTTTTTCCTTTTCGTATTTCCTCCTGGATTAGTTCATTTGTTTTTTCAATATCGTCGGGGTGAATTAAGCTGTGAAACTCCTTGCCTTCCAATTCGTTGGTCGAATAACCTAGAATATTTGTGACGGCAGGGTTAACTTTTATAAAGCGATTTGTACTTATATCGGAAGTCGAAATCATATCTATCGACATATTAAATATTTGCTGAAATTCTTTTTCTTTAGCCTTTCTATTTGTTATATCTATAATAATAGCTGCAAATAAGTCACCTTTTTCCTGATGAATAATTTGCATGTGAACTTCCACATTATAGAGCGATTTATCTTTCCGCTGATGCACTGTTTCAAAAACAATTTTATCCTTTTCTCTTTTGCGTAATGGTCTTATTATATCTTCAAAAATTTCGGGTGTTATTTCGGGTTTAATGTCGATGAGCGTTATTTTTTTCATCTCATCCAAAGTATAACCCAGATTGTTTAGGCCGGCAGAATTCACATCGGTAAAAAACAGAGTAGTATAATCGAACAAATAAATTTCGTTAAGCGATTCCTTTATAATACGACTAAAGAGTTCCGTTTTTTCTTCTGCGAGTTTGTATTCCGTGTTGTCGTATATAATGCCTTCAAAATGAGTAATTGCTCCTTTTTCGTCGCGACGAGTAAATGTAATATCGTTCACCCATTTAATTTCTCCGCTCTTAGTTATTATTCTGTAGGGTGTGTGAATAAAGGATTTTTTATCAGCAATTGCACTTGCTTCTGCAACTTCTTTGCTAAGTAGTTCAATATCGTCATTGTGAATTATTTGGCTATAGGATATGTTTGTTGACATAAAATCATTTACACAATAACCTGTTAATTTTTCAACATTTTCAGATACAAATTCAATCGGCCAGGCTTCCTTATTTTCCCATAGAAAGGCTACAGCAGGACCTCTATTTATGATTGCATTCGCAATACTCAGTTCTTGCTCCGATTGCTTACGCTCTGTAATATCAGTCATAATATGCATAAACGATTCTATCTCACCAGATATACTGTAGATTGGGGAACAGGAAACAATAAAAGAAGTGCCAAAAGCTTCCATCAACATTTCGTTTTTTATAGATGTGTTTTCTTTCAGTGCTT
>CAYPOW010000225.1:0-5540 GCA_964412145.1 uncultured Draconibacterium sp. | reverse complement strand
ATAATATGACTACGAATGCTAAAGTTTTAATTGTTGATGATGATAGCTTAGGCCTTCGTTTGATGACGAGAGCCCTAGAAGGCAAAGGTTTTAAAATAGCCACTGCCTCTAATGGAAAAACAGCCTTGACGAAAGCCTGGGCAAATAACTTTGATATTATTATTTTAGATATTAAGTTACCAGATATCAATGGATTCCAGATATGTGAAAAATTAAAACAACATCCTGCCACTTCCAATGTCCCGGTTGTTTTTCTAACCGGATTAAATAATCACAGCGATGTAGTGAAAGGCTTCGAAGCTGGTGCCGTTGATTATATTTCAAAACCTTTTCATCCAGATGAATTTAACAAACGGATTGACAATCATTTAAAACTAAGAGATTACTCCAAAAACCTGGAAGAAAATGCCCGAATTTCTGAAGAAGCTAAATTAAATATCAGCACTTTTATATCTTCGTTGGCTCATGAGCTTAAAAACCCTCTCAACTCAATAATAGGCTTTTCTGAAGTTTTACAAGGAAAAAATATCTCAGAAAAAGAAAAAATAAGCTATCTAAAACATATCAATGGCAGTGGTATAGACTTACTAAGCCTCCTGAACGATTTAATAGATCTTTCAAAAATTGAAGCCAATTTGTTAGACCTTCATTTCTCAGATATTTATCTCAATAATGAGATAAAAGATATTGAAAGAAGTTATATAGATAAATTGCATAAAGCCAAGGGCGATAAAGTAAAAATTATAGTGAATCTTGGAAATGACGATCCTAAATTTAGGTTTTTTACCGATATCTTAAGATTTACTCAGCTATTTAATAATCTGATCGACAATGCCATCAAATATACTGATGAAGGAACCATTACCATAGGTTATCAGTTAAAAAGTAATCAACGTATTCGATTTTTTGTTCAGGATACGGGTATCGGAATGAGCGAAGATGAGCTGGACGGAATTTTTGAAGAATACGAACTGGCCCATCGAAAAATGAAAGTCACTAAAGCTGGTAGAGGGATTGGACTGGCCATTACAAAAAAATTGACTCATTTATTAAGAGGAGAAATAAAAGCCAATTCAGTGCCTGGAAAAGGTTCGGAGTTTTATTTTACTTTGCCACGTTTGGTTCCTAATTCCGAAGAGGTTAAGTCGATTATGTCAAAAGAAGAGCTGTACAATTGGGAGGGAAAAAAGATATTAATCGCTGAAGATGTTCTTGTTAACTACCTATTCTTTGTCGCCCTTTTCAAAAATACGAAAGCGGAATTATTTCATGCAAATGATGGATATCAGGTTTTGGAAATTTTAAAAGAAACCAAAGTTGATTTAATACTAATGGATATGATTATGCCTGGATTAGATGGTTTGGAAACCACTAAAGAAGTCAGAAAAACCCATTTACACGTTCCTATAATTGCACAAACAAGTATGACGGATCGCACAGATATAGATGAAATCTACAAAGTTGGATGCAACGACATCATATCAAAACCTATCAAACCTCGCATAGTACTGAATAAAATTGATCGTTTTTTCGAATAATAGAAATAAGTATGGCACAAAAAAGTACTATTTTATTTGTAGAAGATGTTGAATCAAACCGCTTTTTATTAGAAAAAATATTGTAGGACGAAGGAGTCTGCTTTTTTTCAGATTTTACAAATAATTCTCACGATTTATTTATCTATGGCTGTGTAGATATATTTTTTATTTTCGCAGAACAATAACTGCCATGACTGATATCCAAAAAATCGCCCGTCTTTTTGAACAATTTTCATCACTTAAAGTGTTGATTATAGGCGATGTAATGATTGATTCCTATATATGGGGTGACGTTGATCGAATCTCGCCCGAAGCTCCTGTACCAATAGTGCAGGTTAATAAAAGAGCAAACCGTTTGGGTGGAGCAGCAAATGTTGCTTTAAACATCAAAGCTTTGGGAGCAGAGCCAATTATTTGTTCAGTTATAGGAGATGATATTCAGTCCGCTACTTTTCTCGATTTATTGGATAAAGAAAACATCACTACCGAAGGAATCGTGAAAAGTAAGAATAGAATTACGACTACTAAATTTCGGGTAATTGGAAACAATGCTCAAATGCTTCGTGTTGATGAAGAAATGAATGAATCGCTTGTGGTAGAAGACCAGAATTTGTTTTTTGAACGAATAAAATATATTCTTCAACATTCTAAAATTGATGTTGTTATTTTTCAGGATTACGATAAAGGTGTAATTTGCAAGCCAATTATTGATAGAATTCAGACTCTAATTAATAGCACTATACCAATAGCTGTTGATCCAAAACGAAGAAACTTCTTTAATTATTCCAGTGTTGATTTGTTTAAACCCAATCTGAAAGAACTACAAGAGGCTATCAATAGTCATTTCGACAAAAAAGACACCCAAAAACTGACAGAAGAAATTGAGACGCTACAAAAAAAACTCAATGTAAAGTATTTGTTTACAACACTTTCCGATCAAGGCGTTTACATCAGTGAAAATTCAAATGGCAATTTCAAATCCAGCTTAATCCCTGCTCATGTTCGAAGCATTGCTGATGTTTCTGGAGCCGGAGATACAGTAATCAGTGTCGCTTCGCTTTGTCTGGCTTTAAAAACTGATAAAAAGATTCTAGCGGAACTGTCAAATTTAGCTGGTGGCCTGGTATGCGAAGAAGCAGGTGTTATACCTGTAAATAAAGAAAAACTACTAAAAGAGACCTTAAAAATATATGGATAATCCCACAACGTTAACACCCAAAGGAAAAAAAGAGCAAGTTAGACAGATGTTTAACAGTATTGCCGGAAAATACGATTTTTTAAATCATCTGCTTTCGTTTGGAATCGACAATCTTTGGCGTCGCCGATTGGTTAAAATGCTAAGCAAAGAGAAACCACAACGAATTCTTGATATTGCTACAGGTACTGGCGATTTAGCCGTTGCACTTGTCAAATGCAATCCGAAAGAAATAATTGGAGCCGATATTTCTGAAAACATGCTTCAGGTAGGTGTCGAAAAAATGAAAAGAAAAAAATTAGATTCCCTGATAAAACTTGAGCTTGGTGATTCTGAAAACCTGAAATATTCCAACAAATATTTCGATGCGATAACAGTCGCTTTTGGCGTTCGCAATTACGAAGATTTAGACAAAGGACTAGCTGAGATGTATCGTGTAACCAAAAAAAACGGAACTGTTTGGATTCTTGAATTTTCAAAGCCTTCCGCTTTTCCGGTCAAGCAAATTTACAATTCCTATTTTAAATTCATTCTTCCGAATATAGGCCAAATGGTTTCAAAAGATAAGCAGGCCTATACCTATTTACCTGAATCGGTTAGTCAATTTCCAGATGGAAAAGATTTTTTAAATCATATGACCAAAGTGGGATTTAAGGAAAATAATCAAATAAAATTAAGTTTTGGTATTGCTTCCATCTATTATGGAAGAAAATAAATACTAAATTGCAGGATTAAACGTTTATAAAAAGTGTTGAAAAAAAGAAGCCCAAAATATTACCTGATTATAATTCTGTTGAGTCTGATGACTACCACATCACTATGGAGTCAAAGTACTTCAGTAGAAAATCTGGTGATTTTTGATGACAAAGACTATCATTTTGGATTCTTTTTGGGAGCCACTCAAATGCTCTACACAATTAAAACAAAGCCTGATTTTAAAAGCCAGCCATATTTTCAAGATCAAATACCAGAAATAAATGCAGATGTAGCCTTGCTTTTGTCTATTGGTGCCCGGCCAACATTAGGATTTACTGTCGGAATTATTTCTGATATGCGATTAGGCCGCTTTTTCAACCTTCGTTTTACTCCTGATTTACAGTTTGGGGAACGTCTTTTAGTTTATGATATTCAATATTCATATCAAGGTGTGCAAGAATACTTATTAGGTTATGTGAAAAGGGTTCCTTCCACTCTGCTTAATTTTCCACTCAATTTAAAATACAAGGGCATGCGTTCGCATAATGTGCGTCCATATATTATTGGTGGTGCTCGCATAAGTATAGATTTAGGCTCCCAGGCATCCAAAACTATCAACGAAAATGAACGTGAAATCACCATTAAACTTCAACGCAATGATGTGTATGCTGAAGCAGGAGTTGGTTTTGATTTTTATTTTAACTGGTTCAAAATGAGCACCGAAATAAAAATGTCGTATGGAATTATGGATGTACTTTTTCATGAAACCAATATTTGGGTTGATCCTATAGAACGACTTAATTCTAAACTATTTCAGTTCAACATCACGTTTGAATAAGAAATTATGCGCAAAGAAATTGAGTTACGTTTGAGCCCGGAAGAGGCTCATAAAACTTCGGATTATAAAATTTATTTAGCCAAATCTCTTCGTCAAAAACCTGATCAGATAAAGGCGTTTAAACTTTTGCGTCGTTCTATTGACGCTCGAAAAGCGGCCATTAAAATTCAATTGCTTTTTGAAGTTTTTCTTTTTGAAGCTCCCGAAAAAATTGCAGAAGCACCCATTGCTTATTTTGCAAAACAAAACGCGAAAAAAGTGTTGGTTATTGGGGCCGGACCAGCTGGCTTGTATGCAGCTTTGGGTCTTTTAGAAAAAGGAATCAAACCTATAATTCTGGAGCGAGGCAAAGATGTAAGTGCCAGAAAATCAGATATTGCAATCCTTAACAAAGATCATATAGTAAATCCCGAATCGAATTATTGTTTCGGTGAAGGTGGCGCAGGTACTTTCTCAGATGGAAAACTGTATACACGCTCTTCAAAAAGAGGAAATGTAAAGCATATTTTGGAAGTTTTTGTTCAGCATGGTGCTAATCCTGATATACTTATCGATGCCCACCCCCATCTTGGTACCAATAAATTGCCTTCCATTATTAAAAATATGCGCAATAGCATACTTCAGGGTGGTGGTGAAATTCATTTTGAAACCAGACTTACTGATTTTATCCTTAAAAACAATCGGGTTTTAGGTGTTATCGATCAGCATGGTAGTGATTTTTTGGCCGAATCGGTTATCTTAGCTACTGGTCATAGTGCACGCGACATTTACTATTTATTAGATCAGAAAGGCATTCTAATTGAAGCAAAAGATTTTGCAATGGGCGTGCGAATTGAACATCCACAGCAGTTAATCAATTCTATCCAATACCATTCACCAGTTCAAAACCCGCTATTGCCAACCGCCAGTTACAGCTTGGTTTGCCAGGCGCAAGATCGGGGAGTTTTTTCTTTTTGCATGTGCCCTGGAGGCATTATTGTACCTTCAGCAACAGGACCTAATCAAGTGGTAGTCAACGGAATGTCGAATGCCGACAGGAGCTCACCTTTTGCCAATTCCGGCATTGTGGTAGGCATAAAGCAAGAAGATTTGGAAACTTACAAAAAGCATGGTCTTTTTGCAGGACTGAAATATCAGGAAGAATTAGAGTATCAGGCTTTTTTAGCCGGAGGTGAAAATCAAACAGCTCCTGCACAGCGAATGATCGATTTTGTAAATCAAAAAATATCTAAAACATTGCCATTAAGCTCCTATATTCCAGGCATTAAGTCAG
>CAYPOW010000224.1:0-5561 GCA_964412145.1 uncultured Draconibacterium sp. | reverse complement strand
CCAAACAAATCAATAGTTCCTTCATCGTTTACAACCAGGAGTGGTTTTAATTTCATTATTTTTCCAAAAATACCTTTTACAGGACTTACGCGACCGCTTTTCATCAGATACTTGATCGTCTTTGTACTAACAAACATTTTCGTGTTCTTAGACCAGGTATCCATACTATCTTCAATATCAGTTTTGCTGACACCAGATTCAAGAGCACGCGCAGCGCGAAGGACAATCAAGCCCAAGCCGCTTGAGGTTTTTTTGGAATTCAGCACAGAAATATCTTTGTTTTGGTGATTGGCAACCGTAGTTCCCGCTTTATTACTGTTCGACCATAATCCACTCAATTTTTGACTAAGATGAATTGATATAATCGAATCGTAAAGGGAACTTAAATATTCATATTTATTTAGAAAATCGTGGTAACTGGGTTGAGAAGTATTTGGGTAGATTTTAGATGTATCTAATTGTTTATAAAACTCTAAAGGTGAAATAGTTAACCCATCTATATAATACTTTTCTCCAAAATGAACTTTTACTGGAACAACCTGTATCTGATATTGATCAATAAGATGTTGCGGCAAATCGCAAGTAGAATCAGTAATCAATGCTGTACTAACATTTGTTCCCGCTGCCAAATTATTTTGCATTACCATATCGTCCACTTTCTGATAGGTGATATTTCCGTATTCAGAAATTTGTTGAAACACTTTTGCGGGTGTATCTGTATGAATATGCAAACGAATTTTTTTTGATGAGCCGGCTATTACCATTGAATCACCTAAGTAGTCAATTTTAGTACGAATTATTTCTTTGAGCTCTGGGCGACTTTCATCCAGAATTAATAATGCTTCCGTACAATAACGAAAATTAACATCTTCGTGAGCAATATTGTCATTAATGCTATTTATTTTAACAACATTTCTATTTTTAAGAATCTGACGTAAATCTCCGTGAGAGAAAAAACCAATCATCCCCTCAAGGAAATGAACAAAAGCTTTTCCCCCAGCATCGACTACTTTTTTCTTTTTTAATATTTCTAATTTTTCGGGAGTTTCAGCCAGACTTTTTTGCGCTTCTTTCAGCGATGCAATAATCAACTCATTAAAATCGTCGATAAACTCTTTTAACTTATCAATTGCTTCCGCCCATTCACGCATTACCGTAATCATAGTTCCTTCAACAGGATTACTGATTGCTTCGTAGGAAAAACGAACAGCTTGCTTAAGAGCTTTCGAAAATTTTTCTACAGTAATATCATCAATATCTTGAATACAGCTACTAAAACCATATAAAAACTGGGCAAAAATAATTCCTGAATTTCCACGTGCACCTATCAGGGCAGCATCGGCAAGAGCTTCTGCAGCATCTTTTAAACTTCCGGTCGGAATGTGTGTATCTACAATAGCTCTCATAGTGGAAGCCATATTTGTTCCTGTATCTCCATCCGCTACCGGAAAAACATTTATTTTATTGAGATTATTTTGATGCAAAAAAACCTGTTGAGCACCAGCCAAAAAGCTAAAATAAAACCGTTTCCCGTTTAAAACCTTTGTATTAATAAAACTTAATTCCAACATATAATTATCAAGTTTGACGCCCCAAATATATCTAATTGTTGAATAATTGTTGGAAATTCGAATATTTATCTTGAATATTCGAATTTAATTTAAGCTAAAATGTAATACTATAAGTTGATGGCTAAATACTTAAGCGATTTCATAAAAAACGTTAATTAGCAATCCTAATTAATCCAAAAAATAATAGAGTAAGTCTATAACAATTCATTTGCCAAATTAGCCAGTTCACTTCGCTCTCCTTTTACTAGTTGAATATGTGCATAAATATTATGCGAATGAATTTTGTGTATTAAGTAGGATAAACCATTCGATTGTGAATCGAGGTAAGGTGTGTCAATCTGAAATATATCACCTGTAAATACAATTTTTGTGCCTTCCCCTGCCCGTGTTATTATAGTCTTAACTTCGTGAGGAGTTAGGTTCTGAGCTTCGTCGACAATAAAAAAGATATTGGATAGACTACGTCCACGAATGTAAGCCAGAGGTGAAATTACTAATTTCTCATTTTCCACTGCGGCATTTATATTTTGAAATTCTTTATCACGCTCACCATATTGTGCCTTAATAAATTTCAAATTATCATATAAAGGTTCCATATATGGTCTCACTTTATCCATTGCATCACCAGGCAAAAAACCTAAATCCTTATTGCTAAGTGGTACTATTGGTCGTGCCAAATACACTTGCTTAAATTGTCGGCGTTGTTCCAAGGCAGCTGCCAGAGCTAATAATGTTTTACCCGTTCCGGCTACACCTGAAATTGTTACTAATTTTATTTCCGGATTCATTAAAGCGTGGGCAGCAAAAACCTGTTCTGCATTACGGGGAATTATACGATGTACTGCTTGTTTACCAATATGTTCTATATGATCTTCAATGGGATTGTAATACCCTAAAATTGAATTTCTGCCACTTTTAAGAATAAAATATTGATGAGGAACTGGTTTTTCTATTTTCAAATCTGAATAGTCACAATAACCATTTTGATACATTTTATCAATAATGTCCGATGAAATATTTTCGAGTGTGGCTGTACCCGTATATAAATCGTTCACATTCTTGATTTTACCAGTCTCGAAATCCTCTGCTGCAATTCCCAAGGCCTTTGCTTTGATTCGAAGATTTATATCCTTAGTAACCATTATTATCGGTCGTTTGGGGAATTCCTGTTGCAAGGAAACTGCCACATTCAGTATTCTGTGATCGGCTTTTGATGTGCCAAATATTCGCTCTGCATTCAAACCTGGATCCAGATTTGTATCTATCACTACCTTGAATTTACCAAATCGTGGGCCATCCAGTTTTTGCCACTTTTGAAGCGTTCCTTTTTCAGACAAAGAATCCATAATGCGAATAAACTCACGTGCTTCAAAGTTTTTGGAATCGTTCCCTTTTTTAAAATCATCCAGTTCTTCCAAAACGGTGATTGGAATTGCCACATCATTATCTTCAAAACTATGAATGGAATTATGATTGTATAGAATTACTGAAGTATCCAAGACAAATATTTTTTTCACTTTAGCCATAGCAGGGGTTTTAGTAAATTAAGAACGCAAAATCTAAGGCTAAATATAAGACTTAATTCGTCTATATATTGCATAAAAAAAGCCATTTTTCAACGGCTTTTATTTAATAACTTATTTGAAATGACGCTAGTCTTCTCCAAGCAAAAGTTGAAGTAGTTTTATGGCTGCATCAGAAACAACGGTACCAGGACCAAAGATAGCTGCTGCTCCTGCATCGTAAAGAAACTGATAATCCTGATGAGGAATAACACCCCCCACAATAACCATAATATCTTCTCTTCCTTGTTTTTTTAACTCTTCTATAACTCTGGGTACCAGGGTTTTATGTCCTGCCGCTAAGCTAGAAACGCCCAAAATATGCACATCATTTTCTATTGCCTGACGTGCTGCTTCAACAGGAGTTTGAAAAAGAGGTCCAATATCAACATCAAATCCAATATCGGCATATCCTGTAGCAACCACCTTAGCACCGCGATCGTGACCATCCTGACCCATTTTGGCAATCATAATGCGAGGTCGGCGCCCTTCTTTTTCAGCAAATTTATTGGCTAATGCTACTGCTTCTGTAAACATTTTATCGTCTTTATTTTCATTTGAATACACCCCCGAAATAGAACGAATAATTGCACTATATCTTCCAAATTCTTTTTCCAAAGCATCCGAAATTTCACCTAGGCTGGCTCTCTTTTTTGCTGCATCAACAGCTAGCTCCAATAGATTTCCTTTGCCGGTTTTAGCTGCATTTGTTAATGCTTCCAAAGCTTTTGCAACAGCTTTCGAATCTCTTTCAGCACGCAATTTAGTCAATCTTTTTATTTGCGCATCGCGAACTGCTGTATTATCAACCTCCAAAGTTTCCAGCGGATCTTCCTTCTCCAATCGATATTTATTCACGCCCACAATAACATCTTTGTTGGCATCAATTCTAGCCTGCTTTCTCGCAGATGCTTCTTCGATACGCATTTTGGGAATCCCTGTTTCAATTGCTTTGGCCATTCCTCCCAATTCTTCAACTTCTTCTATCAAAGTCCAGGCTTTTTCGGCAATTTCTTTTGTCAGAGACTCAACATAATACGAACCCGCCCATGGATCTACAGTTTCTAAAATATGTGTTTCTTCCTGCAAGTATATTTGTGTATTTCTGGCTATTCGAGCTGAAAAATCAGTTGGAAGTGCAATGGCTTCATCCAAAGCATTCGTATGCAATGATTGTGTATGGCCAAGCGCTGCAGCTAATGCTTCAACACACGTACGCGTAATATTGTTGTAAGGATCCTGCTCCGTTAAACTCCATCCCGAAGTTTGGGAATGTGTTCGCAGAGCCATGGATTTTGGATTTTTCGGATTGAATTGTTTTACAATCTTAGCCCAAAGCATACGTGCAGCGCGCATTTTGGCGATTTCCATAAAATGATTCATACCTACTCCCCAGAAAAACGACAAACGGGGAGCAAAAGTATCAATATCCATTCCGGTTGCAATACCAGCTTTTAAGTATTCCAATCCATCGGCCAATGTGTAAGCTAATTCAATATCAGCCGTTGCTCCTGCCTCCTGCATATGATATCCAGAAATAGATATTGAATTGAATTTAGGCATATATTTAGAGGAATATTCAAAAATATCCGCTATAATTTTCATACTTGGTAAAGGTGGATAGATGTAGGTATTACGAACCATAAATTCCTTCAGAATATCATTCTGAATTGTTCCGCTTAACTCTTCCAGTTTTACACCTTGTTCTAATCCAGCAACAATATAAAACGCTAAAATTGGCAAGACAGCGCCATTCATAGTCATTGAAACGGACATCTTATCCAAAGGAATCTGATCGAAAAGAATTTCCATATCGAGTATGGAATCTACGGCAACTCCAGCCTTACCTACATCGCCTTCAACACGCTCATGATCAGAATCATAACCTCTGTGAGTAGCTAAATCAAAGGCGATAGAAAGTCCTTTTTGTCCGGCTGCTAAATTCCGACGGTAAAAAGCATTTGATTCTTCTGCAGTTGAAAATCCAGCGTATTGACGGACCGTCCAGGGACGCGTGACATACATTCCGGAATAAGGGCCACGTAAAAACGGTGGTATTCCGGCAGCATAATTTAGATGTTCAATAGCTTTCAAATCTTTGGCTATATAGACTGACTTAACATCAATTCCTTCAGCAGTATTCCATACATCAGACGATGGCTTTTTAACTGCCTTGGCTGATTTAATGGATTGCTTTATATTTATTTTTTTAAAGTCTGGTTTCATGATTCAAAAATTAATTTATTCGACACCCAATTCAAATTGATATTTTTTTAAGTCTTCCACCAGATTCGATTTAGCATGTATAAAGTGCGTAATTCCAGCTGCTTCAATTTCTTCAATCAAAGCTTTGGGATATCCGGCCACAACTAAAATGGCATGATACTGTAGTTTATCGAAAACAGCTTCTGCGAATCCAGGATATTCC
>CAYPOW010000223.1:0-5588 GCA_964412145.1 uncultured Draconibacterium sp. | reverse complement strand
AGAGCTCGGCAAAGCCAAACGTGCGATAGCAGAGACATACTATAAAGTATATGTATCTGGTATTCAGAGCGCCTTATGATGGATTAGTGTAGAAGCAAAAATACTTATATGCATTGCCGTTTTTTTTTTCTAAATTTGAGCCTAATTGATGCGATTTTTAACTTGGATAATGAACAAATATAAGCTGAATCAGTGTTTTGTTTGTCAATGAAGAGAAATCTTTATTTGCATGTTCTCAGGATGGTATTGATATGCCCTTAAATTGGAGGGTTAGTGAAAATGAAAAATGATTAGTAAAGAATAGCAGCCACCCTTTTTCGGCTCTTTCAAAAATTAGAGTTTTAATTCAGTACTTTAACTATGAAAAACCCAAATAAGCTTAGACAAGTATTCCTTGTTTCCACATTATTTCTTTTTAGTTTAACCCAGCTTCAGGCTCAAATATGGCAAGCAACGGCAGGTCCTGCTGGAGGCGATATTCCAAGTATGGCACTTCATCCTACCGATTCTACCATCATGTATGCAGTAGGGAGAAAGGATGGTCTATTTAAGACAAACAGCTATGGTGCGTCCTGGAATTTCTTGCCTTATGATATAGAAGTCGAACAATCGATTAGTAATATTCTGATAAATTCAGATAACCCAAACATATTGATTTGTTCCTCTTACAACGATTTGCTTAAATCGTCGGATGCAGGGCTTAGCTGGAAACAATTAAACAATGGGATTGTTGCTGAGAATAAATTTATAGATGTATTAATCAATGATCCTGTTGTAGCTGATAAACTATATTTTGGTGGAGGATCACATGCGCCGGAGGTCAGTCCAACAGTATATATGTCAACCAATAACGGCGAAAACTGGACCGATATCGCAAGTAATCTTATACTGCCTTTTGGTGTTCATGTAAGTTCTATTTGTCCTCTTGGAAATGGTAATATATATATAGGTGTAAATGATGTAACGCTTGAGCTTTGGGGCAAGGGAAAAGTTTTTTATACAGCGAATGAAGGTGCATCCTGGTCTGAAGTTGATTTTGGTCAAACCGAAGATCGATTTGTTATGAGTATACATGCAAATGCCCACGATTTGACTAAAGTTTGGATATCCGAAGGGCCGATTTACAATAACTTTTTAGATCCACCTTATTTGTATGTATCCGACAATAGTGGAGCCACTTGGAATGCCAAGACTTTTGGGATAGCTAATTTTGATACTTCGCAAATGCGGATTATAGGTTCATCAGCAACGAGTGGCAATATTTATATTGCTAGTGGTGGCAATTTGTATGTTAGTCGGGATAGCGGTGCTAGTCTGGAAGAAATCACTTGCCCTCAAGAAATCTTACGTTTTGATTTATTTCACGTCTATGAACAGGCATCCAATTCTGATAAAATCTTCTTACCAACAGGAGCTAATGGCATTGCTTATTCACCTGATTCTGGAAGTTCATGGAGAGTCATTAATAATGGCATCCTCAATACTTCTATCAATCTTTTAAGCGTTGATCCAAATAATTCAGGAGTGGTTTTTGCATCCTCTTCTAAGGGAGAAGGTCTATTTAAATCGAGTGATTATGGAGAGCATTGGGAGATATTAAATAAAAATGGGATCGTGCATCAGTGGGCTGATGAGTTGTTGGTCGACCCTACCAATTCAGGAAATGTCTGGTATATTTCTGATGTGCCTTATATTCATAAATCGGAGAATGCCGGCGATGATTGGAAGTTGGTGAACAACCCCTATGAAGCGGATAATTTTAGTTTTTCATCGGTGTATGCAGTGGCTCAGTCAGACGATAATAATATTATTTATGCGGTCAATAATGGCTTTGGTATTTTTAAAGGAACAAAAGAATGGCCTGAGGAATCCTATCACTGGGAGTTCTTAAATACTTCTGATATCGATTATACTTATACTTTGGAGGTTGAGCCTGATAATGAGAATATTTTATACTCGGGCTATAATAAAAAGCCTTTCGAAGATAGCGCTTTGATAAGGGCTTCTTATGATGCTGGCAAAGAGTGGTTTACCTCTTTGGCTATTGCTGATGCCGAGGGCATCACATCTGTTGAGATTGATCCTCTCAATAAAAACAATATCATGGCAGCCTCTGTAGGCAAGGAAGGAATCCTATGGAAAAGTGAAGATAAAGGACAAAATTGGCATATATTAAATCCATGGTTTAATTTCACAACCATACATTCTTATGCCACAAATGGAAATACAGCCTATGCTGCCACTTGGGGAGGAGGGATGTATAAAACTTCGAATAACGGCTTGGATTGGGTGAAAATGGAAAGTGAAGAATGCAATTCTGCAGCCACCGTTGCCATACAAAATAACAATGCTGATCATGTTTGGATAGCCGATCGGACTCATCCATTAGTTTTTAAAAGCACCGATGGTGGAAGCACCTGGGATACTGTTTTTAATGCTGGCTCAGATTATAGAAGAATCATGAATTTGGAGTTGGATCCACATAATAATGATCGGTTTTATGTTACAGCCATGGATGCGCAGGGTTCTGGAATGACAGGTGGTTTATTCAGAGTGGAGAATGAAAATGTGGAGCTTATTACCAATGGCTTATCCCGACTAGTTTTAAAGGTAAAAGTGTCACCATCAAATCCATTATTACTTTATACTGTATTGCATGAGAGTGGCGTTTATAAATCAGAAAATGGAGGGGCCTCATGGAGCGAGCTGTCAGCTACATCCAGTGGATTACCAGATTCTGGATTTAACGATATTGTGATCGATCCAAACAATGCAAACACCCTTTATTTATTGGGTGGTAGCGATGTGAGGTTTTCGACCATTGCATCGGCAGGCATGGATACTGATCTTGTATTTGGTGTATATAAAAGCACCAATGGAGGCGAAACATGGGAGAATATCAATCATGATGTTTTAGGCGAAAATAGCGGTAGTATCAAAAGCATGACTTTTGTCGATAATTCTTCCCAGCAAATTTATCTTTCTGCCGAAAATGGAGTTTTTTATTCTTTGGATGCTGGAGCAAATTGGGTGGAAGAAGCAAATTTACCTTATAAAACATTGGGTGGATTAACTGTTTTTAATGATGTTATTCAGGCATATACAATGGGAGCTGGCGTTATTTCCGGAAATATAAATACCGATCATAGCGTAGCCTGGAATAGTGAGGCAGGATTCAAAAATAAAATTGATTTTGCACAGCTTATAAAACATCCTACTGAAGCATCTATACTTTATGCGAGTGCCTATCCCGGAGGAATATTCAAATCTTTCGATTATGGTGAAACCTGGCACGAAAGAAATTTTGGCATCCCAAGTTTTAAAGTCGATGATCCTTTAAGAGAAGGTTATTATGCCTTGGATATCAATGCCTATAATCCAGAGATTATGTATTTGGGTCTCTATAAAAGAGGAGTTTACCGCTCTTTCAATGGTGGAGATACCTGGTATCCTGTAAATGGAAGACAATGGGAAATGAGCACGGCAGCTATTACCTGTCTGGTGTCGGATAATACAAATGAGAATACGGTATATGTAGGAACACTCAACGGTATGTATAAAACAACTGACGGAGGCACTTCATGGACGGAGTTTAATGAAGGCATGGGAAAGAAAGAGATTCGTTCGATCAGTATGAACACCAGAGGAAATCTAAATGTTGGTACTAAAGGACATGGATTGTATACTTTATTCGAAAATAAATGGATTGCCAATGAGGGTTTTGGTAATTGGGGAACCTCTTGGCCTATGTGGGATAACAGACCAATGTACCAATATACTTCTTTATTGATTCATCCTGAAGATAATCAAAGGATGATGCTGGGAACTTTCCCTCAAGGGATATACCTTAGTAATGATGGAGGAATGTCGTGGCACGAAAGCAATATTGGATGGACCAATGACGGAGTATTTCGATTGGTTTGTCATCCTGAAAATCCTGAGATTGTATATGCAGGTACTTATAACGGACTGAATATATCCTATGATTTTGGTCACAGCTGGCAAATGTCGGATGAAGGTTGGCCAGATGAGCAATGGGTTTTCTCCATCGATTTTGATCCTTCAAATCCTGATATTATGTATGCCTGTTCAAAAAATGGAGAGAATAAAGGGCGTGGAGCAGAAGATTTTTATGGTACCGTAATGAAATCGACTAATGCAGGAAAATCATGGTCTTCCATCACTAACGGTTTGGATCTAGGTCAGGAATTTTATCAGATTATCTGTGATAAGTTTCATTCGGGCGTGCTTTATCTATCAAGTCAACACGATGGGCTTTTCCGTTCATCAGATGGTGGTAATAGTTGGGAAGCATTTAACAGCGGGCTAGTGGATATACATCCAGGCACCAATGGAAATAATGTGACCAATACACTTGTTTTATCAGATGATAATTCGGTGCTTTATTATGGAACCATAGGAACAGGAGTATTTCGTTCTTTATTGCTTCCAATTCTTTCGGCTCAAGAGTTGAAAGCCGTTCCGCAAGGAGAAGAGATTCAACTCAATTGGCAATTTACCGACATTGCAGAGAATTTTAAAAAGTTTAAAATCTACAGAAGCAAAGATGAAATCGATGATGTATCCACTTTAACTCCCATTCGGGAAATTATAGGGTTCGATACGCTAAATTATATGGATACTGAGGTTGAAAATGGAGAATTGTATTATTATGCCGTTACCGTGGTGAATGATGATGATTATGAAACAGAAGATTATCCAACAGCTGGGCCTGTAGGAGTTTCTGCTTCCAATAATCCTCCTGAATTGATGATCGCCTTGGTGGATCAGCAAACCACTGTTGGCAAAAGCTTCATTTATAATATTGCTGAAAATTCATTTGTTGACCCTGATGAGGATGTCTTGACTTACAATGCTTTTGAAGTTGGGAAATTATCATTGCCAGCCTGGTTGTTGTTTAATGCTGAGGATTTATCTTTCTACGGAACGCCTACCACAATAGATATTGGAGAGTTTAACATTCAGGTGGAAGCGAGTGATCCCTTTGATGCAAAAGCCTCCGATGACTTTATAATAAAAGTAGAATCGGGTGTTGGAATCGATGTGCTCGAACAGGAGCCATTAAATATTTATCCAATTCCGTCTAATTCATTTATCACTATTGAAGATTTTTCAACGGACGAGAACTATCGTGTTGTCATTTATGATTTGAGCTCGAAGAAGGTGATGTCGACAAACGATTTTGCTGTATATACGTATCATAATAAAATCCAAATCGATGTGAATCAATTGCAAAATGGAATTTATATTCTATTGGTAAAAAGCAGATCGATGGAAATTATGAGAAAAATAATTATCCAGCATTAATTTTTGTCTTTCTTTCGGAAAATTGTTTTGTCTTTGTACTGTTAGCGGTGGTGTGAGTCCTATCTAATCTATCTTCTGATGGTTGATAATCATTTTAGTGTGGAAGAGGTGAATAATACCAATTATGTTTCAAATTGATTGATTGATAAAATGAATTATTTTTTTCTTTGTTAAGGCTGAAAATCTTTGCATAGCCTCACTGTGCTGAGCGTCGTCGAAGCATAGCTACGGAAATATTTTCTAACGAAAAAAAAGGGAAA
>CAYPOW010000222.1:2429-5604 GCA_964412145.1 uncultured Draconibacterium sp. | reverse complement strand
GTAAAAGCTAAAGTTGCATTTTCGTGACATTGCTGACAGGTTTGAACAACATTTTTATAGCCTACGGCCGAATTTGGATTTTCTACGAATAAAATATGATGAGCCCCATGACAATCTGAGCAGCGAGCAGCTTCTTTATCGCCTAATAAATAGGCTTTGCCATGATAGGTTTCTTTATAAGTATCGGAAAGTTTTACATGACAAGAACCACATTGAACAGTAATTTCATGCATGAATTTATCGCCCTTAATATCACTAATAAGGTGTGCTGAATGACAGGTTGAACAAGTTGGATATACTATATCGCCAATGTTTTGTGCAATAGAGTGTTCGCTAGTTACATACTCATCATAAATACTTTTATGACAATTTGCACAAGTTTGTGCGATATTTTGAGGGTGTACAGAAGAAAGTGAGTCTGACTCTTTTAGCTCATGATGCGTAGTATGACAATCTGTACAAACAGCACTAACAAGAAGCCCTTTTTCTGTTAAGCCTCTGCCATGAGTACTTTTTGAATAGTCGGTATAGGCATTCATCTCTTTCAATTCCTCACCCATTCTTGAGCTTGCTTTTCCGTCTTCAGTATGGCAAGAGCCACATAGCGTAGGAATGTTTCCTCTATAGGTTGTCGCTTTCTCGTCGAATTTAGATTTTGTTTGATGAGTACCATGACAATTTGTGCAGGAAGGTGCATTTGGATCGCTATTTAAGTAAGCTCTACCATGTCCACTGGTATAATACTCATTCGATGTTTTAATATGACAATTTGAGCAATCAACATTATCAACAGTCTCACAAGGTCGTTTTAATTTTGATGAAACCGTAGTGTGACATTCGACGCACTGTATCTTCAGGTGAACGGAATTTGCTAAATGACTATTGTTAAATTGAATGGTATCTCCATTTTGTTTTATTAATCTATTAGAACTCAAACCTTCTGGAGCATGGCAATCTAAACACGTTTTATTAGAAATCGTTTCTTTTTCCTTTTGATATTCAACTTTATGCGGTGGATGACAGGAAGAACAAGAAGGAACCGCTCCGGGTTCTTTTTCCCACAATTCTTTTTTAATCACTTTTCTATGCGTTTGCTCAATACGAATATGACATTTCATACAAGTACTAGCAACTTTAGATTTAGATACCGACGATCTTCTGTCTTTTGAAGGAAGTATAAGGTGATTTCCGTGACAATCGTTACACGTTGCTGTTACAAATAAGCCGCTTTCATACAAACCTTTACCATGAATACCCTGACTATAATTCTCAACGATATTATGCTCTGTAATATTATACATTCGAGCTACTGGAGCCCCTTCTTTATGGCAGTTACCACAAAGAACAGGAATATTCATTTTATAAGTTCTTGAATTTGGGAGGGTTGATGGGAGGATATCATGAGCACCATGACACTCTTTACAGTCGGGCGCATATTTCCCATTTTGTTTTAGCACTTTTCCATGGATACCTCTATCAAACTGCATTTGGGCTGCATCATGACAGTTACCACAATTTACGGGCTTTAGGTTTTCAGGATGAGGAAATTCCTCAACGTCAGCATCTTCGTGACAGAAAGCACAATCTACATCTTGATGCACCGATTTTTTAACCACAGATTCATTTACAAATAGAGAAATGGTTTTTCCACCCTTTTCCATTGTAAGATCATGATCCTCATGGCACATCATACAATCTTCGTTAGACTGTGCTTGTACAGTACTAATTCCAACACAAAACCAAAAAAGAATGATGCCTGTAATATTACCAAAAATCCCTTTGCTCAACCTCATGCAAAATCCTTCTCCTACTATTAATTAATTCTAAAATTAATGTGTCTCATGATGACCAGTAATCATCCCTTTAAAATTACTAATCGGCGTATGCCCTATTGTACAAAAGTATAAGTGCACGACTAAAAATAATGAAATAGTAAAACCCAACATAACATGTAAAAGATCAGTCATATGCAGAGCCTTATTTCCAAATAAATCAATCACCAATACATCAGGATAAAGAAGCATAACTCCTGAAATGCAGACACATGGGATAACAAAATGCATTACAACAATATAACTGAATTTTTGCAAGGGGTTAAATTTATGTTCTTTTGATATTGGAAATGGAGGCTTTTCTCCTTTAAAAATACCAAAAGCATAATATCGGGCCTGCAAAATCAAATTTTTAAAGATGCCCTTTCTGAAAAGATAATGCTTTCCGTTGGCTGTTAATAAATTACCTACAAGAAAGTACAAATAACTAAAAACTAAAATAACTCCAGCCACATTATGTATGGAGACTGCCCAGTCGAAACGAATCATAGGGAATTCAGGATCAGAATATTGCATACTTAATCCTGTAATTATCAATAATAAACACATAAAGGCATTGAACCAATGCCAAAGCCGAATCCATACGGAATATAAATATATTTTTTCACTCATTGCAATTAATGTTTAAGGATGATACGTATGACAGCATGAATACAAAGGCCAATTAATACAAGGCCAAACATTACAATGCTTATTACATTTAAATAATAATTCCGGTTTGCTCCAATTACATACGATTCATCCAGCATAGCGTCATTTGCAAAACCTGCTTTGTTGCGGTCGCCTGTAAATTGATATTTATACAATGAAGCTAAAAGGCGTGAATCTTTGGAATGGCATTCCACACAACGACTAACTGCCTGATCCTTAGGCAACACATTGTGTGATACCAATATATCATCGTTAATTTCGGTATGACACTCTATGCAACGCACTTTTTTAAAGTGCAAAACCTGATTGGGCAACCAACTATGAGTCTCCAAAACATTCGGATTTTCCATAGTTGTTAGTAATTGGTATTTCGAAATATCTGCATGGCAAGTTAAACAGATTTCATTATCATATAAAATGAAATCACTCATATTTTCATTTGTTCGTGCACTAATATGATAAGTATGTGGATTGTGGCACATATTACAAGTAAAATCTTCGGAATGTTTGGAAGCGTGCACACTTATATGAAAATCTTCATTTATTTGCTCAAAATTATACTGAGCGTAAGTATCATCGCCTTCGTGGCAATCCATACATCCAAATTTTATTTCCATTCTTAATTCCCCTGAATGTGGAAATGACTCATATTCATATGAATGGCAATCGACACAAAGAAATGTTTTGTGATT
>CAYPOW010000222.1:0-2329 GCA_964412145.1 uncultured Draconibacterium sp. | reverse complement strand
TTGAGGTATAATACCATTAGCTGTTGCTACAAAAAACTGAAATGAATGGGTACCGGTAGATACTTCATAACCAATAGATAAATTTGCTTTTGGGTGGTTAGTGAACTCTCTCTGCTCAGAAATAATCTCCACTTTTAGAGGTAAATCGTAATTGATTAAAATTGACGATTGTGGCGAAAATTTGATTCTTGCCCCAGCGTGCCATGCAATAATATCATGATCCATACCTTCTCTTACCCAATTGTAATGTGAAAAACTTACAGCAGTTTGAAAACTAAAAGCCTCACAAAATTTCCTGCCAATTATAAGTTGTGAAAATGCTGAAACGCGGTTTTCAAATTTATAATCTAATCCAAAATAATCATCAGCATTTCCGCTAAGAGCAGTATTGCCATATAAGGTAATTGAAATGGGCATTTTATTCTTACGGGTTTGTTCAAATACAGTCCACTTAATATTAAAATCGTTGTACATATTGCCTTTGGTCAGACCATAGCCAATTTGTAGATTTTTGAAAATAACATAGTTAAAACCAAGTCTAAGGTTGGCTCCGGGAGAGTAAATACCATAGAGGTCAGAAATTTTATCTATACTTCCAAAACGATGTTGAATAACCGATTCAAATGTTTTAACATCTGGAATAAATGAAGTTTGTTGGTCTATCAATATACCACTACTCCATGGTTCGCGAACTGGCTTATCTTTTTTCTTTTGTTCAGCTTCTTCTTGACAAAAAGCACTGGACAAGAAGAAAATAAGCATTAAGGCGCTAAATATTGTCTTTTTCATAAATTTCCTTTTTTAATTGTCTTTGGCACCTTGATTTATCCAATAGTACACAAGATCTGCTTCTTTGCTTGAATAATGTTTCCAGACATGCGTTGTTGCAGAAGGATTTGTATATGTGTATATTTTAGAAGCCTCAGGATTGTTACTAACTACAAAGTTGCCGCTTGTTATGCTTTGGAAAGCATTGCCGGCCGATAAGTCAGGAGCAGTTTTTCCAATTGTATGACAAGCCGTACACTTATTGTTGGTTGTAAATATGGGAATTATTTCATTTGCGAACGATATTTCATCCACCTGATCATCTGGTGAAGGAGGAATAATTGGTTCTACTTCAATAACTTCATATTGACATGCCGTAATTAAAAACAGTGTGCAAAGCAAAAATACTATCTTTTTCATCTGTTTATTATTTGTTAAATCAATCAGACAAAACCGAAATAAAAGAACAACATATATTAAAAATAATTGCTCTTTTATCGCAGTTTCATGCAATTTTTAAATATTATTTATGGAAGTTTTGCAACTTCAGCTTTCATGGCTTCGATACTATTCAGAAGCAAGGCGCTTACATATTTTGGATTATGAACACCTAAACTACGGTCTTCTTCTATACCAACCCAATTAAAGAAACCTTGTACTTGCACCATTGGATGTGTACCTACCACTGGCTCATATGCCTCGTCAGCAATAACATATTCAACAACCCCTAAAGTTATTAATAAACCACGTAATTCATGAAGCTGTTCTTCAGTAACAGTTTGTTTTCCGCTGTAATCAAAGGAAGAAGTAGCATGACATGCTTGACAAGACTCTAAACTTGGAGAAAATGAATGACCACCTTGTTGGTTGTCAAAATCGCCCATATGACAAGTAACACAACTTGTTTGTGATGTATGTGCTGTACTTCCAGCTACAGGATAATCGAAAGAACCTGCTATCTCAGCAAAACCAACACCTGCAAATAAATTTGCTTGAGGGCCGTGGTGAGGGCCATAATGAGTACTGGTTATATTGTATGTTTCACCAGGTACATCTATGTTTGGCTCAGGTCTGCGAGTTTGGTGACAAGTAGCACAAAGATTACTACCATCATCTTTATTGAAGCTACCACCTACCATATCAACGGCATCAGTTACACGGAAACCGAAATCATTATAAGTAAATGTGCTGTGCAATGGGTGACAAGCAGTACAGTTGATTTTATCAGGATCAATAAGAAGCATAGCTTCATATTCAGCACCTTGAGTTTGTTTTGCAATAAATCCAGTTCCGTTATGACATTCGGCACAACTAGCAAAATAAGGTGCACTGCTTGTATATTCTAAATATACTGCAGCATTGTGTCCAGAAATAGCATATTCAAATTGTCTTGCAGCAATTGTTGTACCTGTGTGGCAAGCCATACAAGTAACTGATCCGTCTTGTCCATCGGCACCATCAGCACCATCGGTACCATTTGTACCATCTAATCCAGCTAAACCGGCCGGGCCTTCTTTAACGCAAGACGCTAAAAATACAACGGCAACCATAAGTAACATGT
>CAYPOW010000221.1:0-5661 GCA_964412145.1 uncultured Draconibacterium sp. | reverse complement strand
TAGAAATTATATAACAATTAGAATAAATGGAACATTTGACAAAAGAAGTTTTTTTAGAAAAAGTATTTAATTACGAGAAAAACAAAGATTGGAAATTCGAAGGCGAAATACCTTGTATTATTGATTTTTACGCCGATTGGTGTCAGCCTTGTAAAATTGTAGCTCCAATTTTGGAAGATTTATCAAAAGAATACGAAGGTAAAATCAATATCTACAAAGTAGATACAGAAGACCAGCAAGAATTAGCTGGCGCATTTGGCATTAGAAGTATTCCTTCTATATTGTTCTGCCCAAAAGATGGACAACCACAAATGGCTCAGGGAGCATTGCCAAAAGAAACTTTGATTTCAGCAATTAACGATGTATTATTGAAATAATACTCAATTTTAGAAAGATTTAGAAAGCACAGCCTTTGGTTGTGCTTTTTTTATGCCTAATTTTGAGGTTTTAAAATTATGTTATTTTCATCTGCTTATTTTCCGCCCCTTATCCATTTTGCCTGGTTATATCAAGCAAAGGACATTCAAATAGAACAATTTGAAACTTATCCAAAACAGACGTATAGAAATAGGTGTAATATTCTTACAGCCAATGGATTACAGTCGCTCAGCATTCCAGTAATAAAGCCTTTTGGAGCGAAAACACTTAGTCGCGATGTAAAAATTTCGTACGATGAACCTTGGCAGCAATTACATTGGCGAGCAATTAAAACAGCTTATAATTCATCTCCTTTTTTGCTTTATTACGAGGATGAATTAAAACTGTTTTTAAAAAAGAAACATCCTTTTTTACTCGATCTTAATGAAGCTGTTATTTTATTGATTAACAGTTTGATGGATTGGGAGATTAGTTTTAAACGAACAGATGAATTTGTTTTTCCAAACGAAATTCCGCCAGGTGAAGATAAAAGATTTGTATTAACACCTAAAAATACGATCACGTATAATTTGCCATCTTATATTCAGGTTTTTTCTGATCAATATCCTTTTTTTGAAAATTTAAGCATTTTGGATTTAATTTTCAATCTGGGCCCAGAGGCCGAATCTTATTTAATGAAAATTAAAACATAAAAAAACCGAAGTTATTAGCTCCGGTTTTTTAAAATATTAATCGTATTTTTAATATTGCAAAATCTTTTCCCAATTGTATTTTCTTGGATTAATACACATTACTGGAATTTGTGAGCCATTAAAAATAATTTCTTCGTCGTAAGACCCCAAGAGATATTGGGTCCAGCTGGTATCTGGATTGGTCATAATCATTATCAAATCGTAATTGTTTGAAGTGGCATGCTCAATAACCTGTTGAGAAAAATTAGCTGATTTTTCAACAGTTGTAGAAGTATATTTTACATCGTGCTCATCAAAATATTTTGTCAGTGTATTAGTCGTTGCTTCAATACTTTTGCCTGGAATACTCATCAAATGCACTTTAGCATTTAATTGTTTTGCCATAAAGCTTGCCCAGTTTGTTTTTTCCCAGGGACCAGCATCACTAGTAATAGGTAGAAGAATATTTTGGAACCCTTCCTTAAATTTACGTTTTTGAACAACAATTACAGGTGCAGGAGATTCAGTAATGATTCTCAAGGCAAAACTACCTGTTAATTTCTGCATCCCTACTTTTCCATGCGTTCCTAAATACACCAGTTTAGCACCCAAATGCTGTGCAACAGATTTAATAGTAGAAAAAATATCTCCGTCTTCAGCTTTAATTTTTACATCAATGCCATATTTGGTTGTTAAACCATCAGCAATTTCTTGCAATTGTGAGTAGATACTGTCTATTCCCAAATTCTCTTCTTTAAGAAAAGCATAGGTACTTTTATCGATAACATGAAGCAAATGCAATTCATACTTGAAAAACTGAGCCGCTTCAGCAGCCTGATTAATAGCATTTTCGCATACTTCTGAGAAATCTGTTGGAACAAGAATGATGTTATTTATTTTATCTTTCATGAGGAGTTGGATTTTTAATTTTATACAAATTTAATGATTATCAGCTTTTGTTTTCGAATATAAGACATCATTTTAAATAAATAATTACAAATTCAGTATTATTTTCATCGATTTAACTCTTGTTAACAATAAAAAAAACGAAAAATCTACTGTAGATAAGGTTCCAATTGAGCATGAAGAATGTACAAAAGATCATTTTTTATTGTTGCAATAGATGCATTCGTATTGTTTAACAGTAAAAGTGTAATATTTTTGTCAGGTTCGAGTGTAATTGTTGAAGTAAATCCATGCCAGGCACCATTGTGAAAAATATAATTATGATGGCCATTTTCTGAAAAACGCCAGCCGAAGCCATAATTTACACTTCTGGAATTTTTAAGAATAGCCTTTGCATAGCCTTCGTCTAATGTTTTCTTATCAACTAGTTCGTATTTATTTAGTGCGGTGGTGAATTTATAGAGGTCGCGAACCGTTGAATAAATGCTTTTATCGCCTAAAATTTCATTATTTGCATCGTGATAAAATGGCCGCAATCTTCTTCCTTTGTTATTGTACCCAATCACCTGATTCGAATTTGATTCGATAAAATGGCGGTCATACACAAAAGTATTCTTCATTCCCAGTTTATCGAAAATCTCTATTTGGAGAAAATCTCCAAAATATTGAGTTGTGATTTTTTCAACAATAAGGGCGAGAATTGCATAACCAGTATTTGAATATTCAAATCTTCGGCCAGGGATATTGTTCAGTGGTAAATTATGCGAAACAAGCAAATCAAGCATCTTTTGATTGCTTAGTGTGCTGTCGTTATCCCAGTAATTATCAACAAGATACATGTAATTTTGAAGGCCGGAAGTATGATTTAATAAATGCCGTATGCTTGTTTCTGGATACGGAAAATCAGGCAAGAATTTGTCCGCTTTGTCATCATAATCAAGCAAATTTCTTTCCTTTAAAATCATTATGCTTAAAGCAGTGAAAGGTTTACTTGCAGAGGCCAACTGAAAACTAGATTCCAAACTAAGAGGTAATTTGGTAGAAAAATTAGCTGTTCCACGAGCTTCTTCAAAAATAATTTCGTTTTTAATAGCGATTAAAGCTGTACCATTAAAACGATATTTTCTTAATGATTCATGCAGCTTTTTCTGTATTTGTTTTATTATTTCATCAGGAACTGGTAATGTATTTGGAGAAGGTATTTCGAGTAAAGGTTTTCCATCTATTATCAATGCGCTCATACCTAATGGATGGCAGATAAAAATAATCAGGATGAAGGACAGAAAACTCTTAAAAAAATGCATAAAAAAGCTTTGTTCAAAATTAATGATGCGAAAGAACAAAAAAATATAATCTTTTTAAAGTTTTTAACACCTTTTGTTGAATAAACTTAGAAAATTCCAGTCGAAAAGAACAAAACGATCACTTTAAATTGGATGATTATACCTATCTTAGAGCGCAATTTACTATCATATAAGAAACCATGAAATATATACTTTAAACATGAATAAATCAGTACAAGAACTTAAACCTCAAAATGTTTGGAAATATTTTGATGAAATTTGTCAAATTCCCCGACCCTCAAAGAAAGAAGAAAAAATAAAAAAATATTTAAAAGAATTCGGATCAAAATACAAGCTTGATACTCTGGAAGATGAAACAGGCAATATTCTTATTCGGAAAAATGCCACCAAAGGATTCGAACATCTTCCCTGGATTGTTTTGCAAAGTCATATGGATATGGTTTGTGAAAAGAATAGTGATGTGGAGTTCGATTTTGAGCAAGACCCAATTCAGACTCGAATTGAAAAGGGTTGGGTAAAAGCTGTAGGCACAACACTTGGAGCAGACGATGGCATCGGTGTGGCTACACAATTGGCTATTTTGGCATCCAATGATATAGAACATGGTTCTATAGAATGTCTGTTTACGGTGGATGAGGAAACAGGACTGACAGGTGCCTCTGGTTTAAAACCCAATTTATTGAAGAGTCAGATTTTGTTAAATCTGGATTCGGAAGATGAAGGTGAACTTTTTATTGGTTGCGCTGGAGGTATTGATACAGTAGTAACTTTCGAATTGGAATTGGTGGATGCGCCTTTGCATTCAAAATGGTATAAAATTGTAGTAAAAGGATTAAGAGGAGGCCATTCCGGCGATGATATTCAAAAAGGATTTGGCAATGCCAATAAAATTTTAAATAGAATTTTGCAGAAAGGAATTGTAGATTTTGGATTGCGATTTTCTAAATTTGATGGAGGAAACCTACGCAATGCTATTGCCCGTGAAGCTTTTGCAGAAGTTTGTGTGCCCGAAGAATCTGCAAATGATTTTGAAAAAATGGTTTCTCAGATGGCTCAAGATATAAAAATTGAGCTTCATGTTACCGAAGCAAATTTGAATATTGGTTTTGCAGAACTGAAATCCAGAAAAAAAGTATTAAGTCTTGACTTACAAACACGTTTGATTAATTCACTCTATGCTTGTCCTCATGGTGTTATTGCCTGGTCGCAGGACATTCCAAATTTCGTGGAAACTTCAACAAATTTAGCTGCTGTAAAAACAAAAGAAGACCATATTTTGGTAACTACTAGTCAGCGATCCAGTTCTGAAACTGAAAAGGAGGATGTAGCTAATATGGTAGCTTCGGTTTTTAAATTGGCTGGAGCAAATATAAAGCATAGTGATGGTTACCCTGGCTGGAAACCGAATCCCGACTCTGAAATAATGAGAATCACTAGTTTATCTTATGAGAAATTGTTCAATAAAAAACCAAAAGTGTTGGCTGTACATGCAGGACTGGAATGTGGTTTAATAGGTGAAACCTATCCAAAAATGGATATGATTTCTTATGGTCCAACCATTAAAGGAGCACATTCGCCTGACGAACGCATCGAAATAAAAACAGTTCAAATGTTTTGGGATTTAACGCTGGATATTCTCAAGTCGATGTAGCCGAAATAAAACAATAAGAATTTGACATGATGAGAATGTGATATGATGAGAATGTGAATAGGTTTAGATAGATTTATACAGATTTTCAACAATACTAATATGCTTATGAAATACGAAAATAAACTGGCACTTCAGATTTTTTTGTTGGGAACAATTATTCTTTCTATTGGATTATATGCTACTTATCGATATAATTATAGTACTACCATCAATAATGAACTATTTCATACGGTATCTATAGTTGATGAATTATCTTCAAATTTCGAAAAACAACTTTTGGAGAAAGTAAAAACTAACCGAACACTTTCTATAACACCTATTTTAAAAGATGCTTTAAAAGCTAGCAATAGTAGCTATAACGATTTATCGAAAGAAGAGATAAATGAAAGGGTTAATTTTCAAAATGAAAAATGGAAAGCAATTGAAGATGTTAATGATGCATTTATTATTGAATTTACCAATAACCGTACTGCACGTTTTTTAAAAGAACAGCAAAATAATTTAGTAGGAGAATATGGTGAAATTTTCTTGACAAATAAGTATGGTGCGCTTGTAGCTTCCACATCTAAGCTCTCCACTTTTTCTCATGCGCATAAATACTGGTGGCAGGGTGCTTTTAATGAGGGTTTGGGTGCTGTTTTTATTGATGACCGTGGATATGATGAGAGTGTTGATGGCTATGTATTGGGTCTTGTTATTCCGATAAAAGAAGATGATAAAATAATAGGTATTCTAAAAGTAAACCTAAATA
>CAYPOW010000220.1:4060-5687 GCA_964412145.1 uncultured Draconibacterium sp. | reverse complement strand
CCAATCTTTTCAAAACCCCAGTTTTTCATTGATATAACTAAGTCGTCGTACTTTGGATCCCAATCCTCGAAAGGTGAAATATGAAGACCACCATAGATACCGTGCATTTGATCCTTTTCATATTTTAATTCACGATAGGCGGTGTCGGCAAATTTGATAATGCCTTCGTGACAACAACCACTTACACAGACTAAGCCCAAATCTTTCACATTAAAATATAGAGACAGCTCACCATAAACCCGACAAATGATTGGTACTCCAAAGGCATAAGTCGCAAATCCGGGAGCAATTACCTTGAGGCCGTTTTTAATTTCCGTCAAATCGCCTTCAAAACCACTATCCTCAATGTATTGTTTATCTTCCGGATAAAATCCTTCAGGAATATACGTTGGGACTTTTGGGTCGTATTTATAAGTAACGGGCAATCCCCAATAATGGTCGAAGTGGGCATGCGAGATGAAGAATTTTTCTATTTCCCCATTTTCTAGCATTTTATCTATTCCTTCGCGTTTAAAAGCTGCGTCCATCCATTTGTAAGACCATCCAGTATCGAGTAAATATTTATGAATTATACCATCCATATCTTCCATTTCGATTAAGCAGGAATATCCTCCTGCATTTTGAGGGTTCACCGAATTTTTTTCTACAATTTCCCAGGCTTCTTCCAATTTATGTGGAAGCAAATGCTTAATCTTTGCCATGCCTTCCTCGTAAGAGCCTTTTGCTAAGCCTTTTCCGTTTCCAAATGGAGGCCAGTTAAAGTCGTATTGATTAACAAGTAGTCCTCCGGCATTTCTAATATCACCCATAAGAGTAGCATTATCAAACCAACTGGTTTCAGAAATGTTCGTTATTTTTATACTTTTACATACGCCAAAATCCGTTTGTTTTCGGCTGACCTCGGGTAAAAATTGTTTACGCAAAGGGGAATAAGAAAACAAACCCATGGAGGCTAAAGCGCCTACACCTATACCCGTTGCTGCGCCTTTTATAAAATCTCTTCTAGTTGTGCCCTTTTTATTATTATTGTCGTTTGTCATTTTTCTATATTTGAAATATTCAACTTATTTGATAATTGTAAACAGGTCGCTCCACCAAGGAATTGCATTGATAGTGGTAAAATAGATGACTACTCCTATAAGAATTCCAATCCCTATTCCCCAAGCAAATTTTCGGTTCCAAACAATCTTGTGTTTGGCTTCAGTAATTTCGTCTTTAGCTTCTGTCACTTCGTTTTTTTGCAATTTCCAACCAGGCCATCCGTCCATAAACCACATGTTTATTAAAAAGATATTGATCAACCAAATCATCGGAATCATTGGGAATTGTTGAGGATGTGAAAAGCCTTTTTGTGTTCCCAGAAATAAATGAGAAGTTTTATAATATATGATGTATAGAATGGCAGCGGCGGCTATTGTTACGATAGTTCGTATTAATATATTTACAGGCTTGCTGAATTTTTTTGGCCAATTATCCATATAGAAATAGATAAATAAACTTGGAACCAACCAGAAGATAGCCATTTCACCCACGTGTAACCATCTCCAGTCTGGAGCCATTAAGCGTCGTGTTCCCCGAATTGCTTCTCCCCAAGCTAATTCCTGAGTAAAATAAAGGAAGAAAGCCA
>CAYPOW010000220.1:0-3960 GCA_964412145.1 uncultured Draconibacterium sp. | reverse complement strand
AAAGTAACAATCATTACCGATAGCCCACGAGTTGGTTGTTTAAGGTTTTGCCATGGTGCATTTTCGCAGGCAACAACCCATGCCGGACTTAACCAGGAAGCAATGGCTGCAAACATCATTATAGCCTCGTAAGAATATTCTTCCGCGTAGAATTCCGTTAAACCTAAAGCGGCTAAACGATCAGGATTAAAGTAGGCTATTCCATAATTTCCTAATATATTTACAAAGAAGCCTTCAATCAATAAGAGCATTAAACCTACGCTAAAAGCGGTGAGTACGACCCCTTTAATTAAGGGATGTGTATTTATAATCCATTTTTTCTTAAAGGGCCAAAAATCAAACAGATAGGCTACCCAGATAAACATAATTAAAAGCCAACGACACACCATGTATCCTTTGTAGGGTGTATACATTCGCATTAGTCCCCGAGGATCTTGAAAGATCCACCAGGTGATATAAAAGATGACTAGAATAAATAAAGTGTTTAGCAAAACAGGAGCAGGCCCCTTCCATCGTTTTACTAGTTTCCGTTTTTCTATGAACAGATGTTCTGCTTTCTCCATGATTCAGTTGTATGTTATATGTGTTCGTTATGATTGTTGTTTCTTTATATAGAGCTTAGTTTATTTCGTTTTCGAAGCCATTTTTGTGTAAATAATTTCAAGCATTTGATCTTCACTTAAATTCGCTGGATCTATATCCATGCGCATCAGTTCGTTTTGTAAATCGGCACTAGTAAAATCAGACATTAAGGCGCGGAAATTTTTTTCTGCTGAAACATCATTGGGTTGATCGCTTTCTTTGATCATACGCTTAAGCTTATCAAGCGGTTTTTTAAAAAATGTTCTCCTATTTGTCATTTTCTGTTTGGATTTACTTCTCCTTTTTATTTTTAATTATGTTGGGCAATACCACGTTTTCATATTTTTCCAAGAGTGTAGATATTGTTATAATCATTTCCTGAGAGTGTTTATACGCGAAATCAGGATCTTTACTTTTTACAGCATTGAATAAATGAATATGGGCAGCAAAGATTTGATTCCGATCTTCTGGAGTGCACTTTTCGAACATATCGGAAACCAAGGAATAGGTAATTTCTAGCTTTTGAAGCATTTGAATAATGGAATCATTGTTGCTTGCGCTCCTGATAATTTGATGAAATATGTGGTGGTTATTCGTAAACTTATCGGCGTTGTTTCCCATTAAAGCCTGACCTAACTGAATAATACATAGTTCAAGTTTATTCATTTTTTCCTCGTTAATTCGAAGAGTTGCAATGGAAACAACTGTTGGCTCAAACAAATAAAACGCCTCCAGATTTTGTGTTATCCTTTTAATCTGATCCGATTCTTTATCTTCCCGTATGAGTTCTCCAAATTTATTTTTTGAGATTAAAAAATAGCCGCTTCCTGGTTTTACTTTTATTATTTCGCTCGCCTGAAGCATTTTTATGGTACTTCGGATTGTATTTCTACTGCTATTAAAACGTAAAGCCATATCTCTTTCAGAAGGCAAACGTTCGCCCGTTTTTATCTCCTCACTTTGAAGAAATGCGATGATTTGTTTTATTAATAATTGTTCTTTATTCGAACACATAATCGGCTTTCTTTTGTTTTTGGTATGCCCAAAATAATTGACTAAAATTCATATCGGCAAGAAAATTAACAAAAAACAACCATAAAACATCAAAAAAGCGTTAATTGGTAGAACCAAATGAAGCTTTATGTAAAAAATAGTGATTTAAAATGTCAAAAAGGCTCAATAAAATGATATTATAATAAATGGAAGAACCAATTGGTCTTAATCCAAAATTTAAAATTTGAGAGTTTAATACGGGTGGTTCGACAGTTGAAATTTAAACTGTTGATAGAACAGAAAATGAAGTTCTTTAATGTAGCAAGAGGAAGTGTGAAATTTGAAAGTGTGTTAAACTAACTTTTTATTTCTTGAGGCCTTGCGCCAATTTTTTAAGCCTTTAATAAATGGTGTATTTAAGAGATTGTAGTTTTCTATTTCAGCTTCAGAGAACGCATTTGGTTTTTTAGAACAAAGAATCAGAACAGATCTTAGGGCGTTTCTTTCATAATAAGGTATTGCGTAATAAGAGCGAATCCCATAAGGGGTAAACAGCGCCCAATCGATGGCTTTAATACTCGAAAGGGTATCATCTACAATTAGGTAATTGAGTTTATACTGTTCAATATTTTCGGCTATAGTGCCTTCGTATGAAAAACTTTCGCCCAATTTCAGATTTTTGAAAGTTTCGCCGCAGGTATATACTTCGATTTTATTTTTTTTAATGTAAATATCTGAATAAACAATTCCATCCCAAGCTTGCTCGAAATATGGATTTTCAAGAAGCAATTTTAAAAGCTGATTCATATCGGTGATGGTTTCAACTTTTTTCATTAAAGATTCAACGTAAGTCTGACTTTTATCACTTAGTTTTTCGGATTCAATATTAAAAGATCGACTTGAAGTATTCTGAACTTGATCCACGGCATATATGCTGATTCTGAGCAGTCGTTTTTCTTTAATTTTTAAAAAACGTAAAGCTGTTCGTCCCAAAAAATGACTTTTATTTTTTCGTCTAAAAAGTATTTTCCCATCCCATTTTTTTTCAAAAATGACATCTTCATATATTTTTGTCATCTCAATATTAAAACTCGGATGGTATAAGTCATTTAAATTCAAACGATTAAACTCCTCAAAATTATATCCAAACAATTCGTGAGAAATGATGTTGTGTGAGAGAATAGCTTTGTCAGATAAGTCGATAAGGATCACCGGATTATCAACAATTTCGAGCAATGTTTGTTGCTCATCTTCGTTTTGATTCATTTCTTCAATAATAGAAACACTGGGCGTGATATCAACCATCATTCCTAGGTAGTATTTCGGATTATAGGGGTTTGGATTGCCTATTAGTTTTATCCATTTAAGTTTATCGTCCTCTCCATGAATTCGAATAACTGTGATTGCATTTTGGGCATTATGCATGGATTGAATAAAGGATTTGTATAAAAAAAAATCCTGCTCAAGAATAATTTCTTTACTTATTTTTCGATCTTTAAGAAGTAAAAAAGAATTCTTTCCTAAACCTTCAATTTCGTAATTGTTTAAATATTCAATTCTGTTTTTAACGGTTTCGATACGAAATAATAGTGCAGGAAGCCCGCGCAAGCAATTCAGCAGTTCTTCGCCCGACAATACTTTGCTGTGAGCAGATTCGAAATAATCATGTTTGAAATCAGCCATTAGTGAAAAAACTTTAAAGGATTTTTAAGTCTGTTATTTTTAAGATTGGTTTAACGAAATTAGTATTTTTCGATGGATTATATGTATAAAAAGTGAATATACTTGATTTTGATTCTATATTTGTCCAAATATTCAAGTAATATTATATAGGTGTAAAGAATATCAAAAATTCCACTGCAATCTGCTAAAATACATTTGACCAATATCGCCATATTCTGAGCCTTCTTCGCCCCAAAATGTCTGAGCAATAAAGTAAAGACTTACATTTTCACTCAGTGAAACATTAAGGGAAGGTCCAATATAAAAAGAGCCATCAAATGGATTCGCCATCCCCGTTAAATCAAAATTTATTAAAGGCGAAATAGGGTAGGAGGCACTGACAAAAAGGGCCGCCAGAGATTTTGTATAATCCAATGCCGAAATATTTTCCATCATCGTAAACATCGATCTGGATACTTTTTCAGTAGATCCAGCCGAATTTAACAAGGCACCGGCATTCAAAAATAAACTATTTTTAAACATATAATTTACTCCTAATGAAGCGATTAATGCTTTATCTAAAGTTGGAATATCCGATTTTGGGAAATAATACGACGCTTCTCCATTTATTCCAGCACCTTTGATATTTCCAGAAAAGCCAAATCCGCCGACCCAATATTCGTCGTTCATAAGTCCACCCATAAACTGAAAATCGTAATTCCA
>CAYPOW010000219.1:2623-5705 GCA_964412145.1 uncultured Draconibacterium sp. | reverse complement strand
AAAAAACCCCTAACTTAGCTGCATAAAAATAAAATCAATGGAAGAAAGTGGTGTAATTTCGATTCATGAGGTAGATGTGTTCCAGGAAAACCATTTGGTGCTTCAGAAAGTAAACCTGGAAGTGAAGAAAGGCGATTTTTTTTATATCATTGGTAAAACGGGTAGTGGTAAAAGTAGTTTGCTAAAAACCCTCTATGCCGATTTGCCGCTTGTATCTGGTGAGGCGGAAGTGGTTGGTTACGATCTTCAAAAAATAAAACAAAAAGAAATACCTTTTTTAAGAAGGAAAATGGGCATCGTTTTTCAGGAATTTCAATTGTTACAGGATCGAAATATTGAAGAAAACTTGTTTTTTGTTATGCGGGCAACCGGCTGGAAAGACAAAAAGGAGATGAAAGAAAAAGCCACCGAAATTCTAGGCAAAGTAGGATTGCAAAACAAAGGTTTTAAAATGCCACATCAGGTTTCTGGAGGTGAGCAACAGCGCTTAGGAATAGCGCGTGCGCTGATTAACGATCCTGTTCTTATTTTGGCCGATGAGCCTACAGGAAATCTCGATCCGCAATCATCCGAAGGTATTATGGAATTGCTTTTCGAAATCAGCAAAAATAATTGTGCCGTTTTAATGGCCACACACGATTATTCCCTTTTTGAAAAATACCCAGCCACGACTTACGTTTGTGAAGAAGGGAGATTAGTGAAGCATGGGGAGACTGTGGGCGAAGTGACTAAGGGGCAAAGTGAAGAAGAGACTGAGAGAAGAAGAGACTGAGAGAAGAAGAGGCTTAGGGAAAAGAATTAAATAAAAATAAGGTATAGTATGAAAATACGATCCCATAAAGACTTGGAAACATATAAACTTGCGTTTGATGTGGCTATGGTAATATTTGAATTTACAAAAAAGTTTCCTTTAGATGAGAAATATTCACTAACAGATCAAATTAGAAGATCTTCACGATCTGTTTGTGCAAATTTGGCAGAAGCTTTCAGAAAACGTAAATACCCAAAGCATTTTGTCTCCAAATTAAGTGATTCTGAATCTGAAGCTGCTGAAACACAAGTGTGGCTGGATTTCGCTCTGGCTTGCAACTATTTGAGTAAAGATGCTCAGGAGGATTTGATTGCAAAGTATAATCATATCATCGGAAAGTTAGTGAATATGTCGATGCAACCTGAAAAATGGAGTTATTAAGATGAATAAATTATCTCTCAGTCTCTCAGTCTCTTATTCTTTTAGTCTCTCAGTCAAAATACAAACAACAATAAATTAGTAGATTAATAAAATGTCTTCAAACAAATACATAAATCGGGAAGTCAGCTGGCTAAGTTTTAACGAACGAGTGCTGCAGGAGGCATTGGATAGCAGTAATCCTGTTTTGGAACGAATCAAATATCTGGGGATTTTTTCAAATAACCGAGATGAGTTTTATCGTGTTCGGGTAGCCACTTTGAACCGAATGAAATCCTATAAAAAGATAGCTCCTGCTCAAAAGCGTGAGATTACACGAACACTCCGCGACATTCATCAAATTGTAGCTGATCAGGAAGGGCAATTTACTGGAGCTTTTCACAATGTTTTAGAAGAGCTGGCCAAAAACAATATTCATTTTGTTAATGAAAATGAGCTCAATTCCAAACAAATGGATTTTGTGGTAGATTATTTTAGAATGAATATCCGTGCTTTTCTGTCTCCATTATTACTCGATAATATTTCAGGATTGGGTAATTTTAAAGATAAGTTTATTTATCTGGCTGTAAAAATGGCTTCCGCTGTAGCTGGAGAAAATCAAAAATTGAAAAAAGAAAATTATGCTGTTATCGAGTTGCCTACTGAAGAGCTCTCTCGTTTTATAGAGTTGCCTCCCGAAGGAGATAAGAGATATATCATTTTTCTCGATGACATTATTCGCGCCAACCTGAAAAATATTTTCGGCATTTTTGGATACGATATATTTGAAAGCCATATCATCAAATTCACACGCGATGCTGAATTAGACATCGATAGTGATTTATCGAAAAGCTTTTTGGAGATAATGAACGAAAGCATCAAACAGCGAATCAAAGGTGATGCGGTTCGTTTTGTGTACGATAATACGATTGACCCCAAATTTCTAAAGAAGTTATTGAACAAATTTGGAATTACGCAAAGCGACACATTACGTGCCGGTGGCCGCTACCATAATTTTAAGGATTTTATGGATTTTCCATTGACAAACACATCCCTACAATTCAACGAATTACCACCTTTTCTGCATCCTGAAATTGAGCCAAACAAAAGTATGTTTGAATTGATCAGGGAAAAAGATCTTTTATTTCATTATCCTTACCATAGTTTTCAGCACATTGTCAATCTGCTTCGCGAAGCAGCCATCGACCCTAAGGTAAGAGCCATTAAAATGACTTTTTATCGCGTAGCCAAGAATTCTAAAGTGATGAATGCACTGATCAATGCTGCCCGAAACGGAAAAGAAGTGACCGTGTTTTTGGAGTTACAGGCACGTTTTGATGAACAGGCCAATATCCAATGGACACAAAAACTTCAGGAAGAAGGTGTGCGCGTTATTCAAAATATACCGGGCTTTAAAGTTCATTCTAAACTATTGTTAATCAGAAGAAAAGAAAAAGGTCAAAATGTTTTTTATGCGAATATCAGCACGGGAAATTTCAATGAATTAACCGCTAAATTGTATGCTGATGATAGTCTGCTTAGCAGCGACCAGCAACTTTGTCGCGATGTAAACAATGTTTTTCATCTCTTCGAAACAAAATACATACCACCTACATTCACGTCTTTGATTGTAGCGCCTTTCAAACTGCGTTCTTTTTTTACGTCGATGATAAATCGCGAAATCATAAAAGCAAGAGCAGGGAAAAAGGCATGGATGATTCTTAAATTGAATAATCTGGTCGATATAAAAGTGGTCAATAAATTGTATCTGGCTGGAAAGGCAGGCGTTAAAATCAAGTTAATCGTTCGTGGTATCTGTGTTTTAAAAGCAGGTGTTCCTGGTTTATCGGAAAATATAGAAGCCTTTGGTGTTGTGGATCGCTTTTTGGAACATTCACGTGTGTTTGTTTTTGC
>CAYPOW010000219.1:0-2523 GCA_964412145.1 uncultured Draconibacterium sp. | reverse complement strand
TGGTATGTTATGGATTGGAGAAATATGGCACTGATGCTCAATGTGAAAAATATTTGAAGCCTTTAGCTCGCGGAGAAAAAATTGGCGCTTTTTTATTGTCGGAACCGGAAGCTGGTTCTGATGCGACTAAGCAAAGAACCACAGCCGTAGATAAAGGCGATTATTATTTACTTAACGGAACCAAGAATTGGATTACGAATGGAAATTCAGCCTCTACTTATTTGGTGATAGCACATACTCATCCTGAAAAAGGACATCGCGGAATAAATGCATTTATTGTTGATAGAAATTGTGAAGGAATTTCTGTAGGTCCTCACGAAAATAAAATGGGTATGCGTTCTTCCGACACCCATTCTGTTATGTTTACTGATGTGAAAGTGCCCAAAGAAAACAGGATTGGTGAAGATGGTTTTGGATTTAAATTTGCGATGAAAACACTGGAAGGTGGCCGAATTGGTATTGCTTCTCAAGCTCTCGGAATTGCTTCCGGTGCTTTAGAATTAGCTGTAAAATATGCCCAAGAACGCAAAGCTTTTGGAACGGAAATTATTAATCATCAGGCGATTGCTTTTAAATTGTCGGATATGGCTGTGAAAGTGGAAAACGCCAGAAATCTTTGTCTGAAAGCAGCCTGGTTAAAAGATCAAGGACAGCCTTATGGCACGGCTAGTGCAATGGCAAAACAATATGCTGCTGATATTGCAATGGAAGTCACTACAGAAGCTGTTCAAATTCACGGTGGTTATGGCTATGTGAAAGAATATCACGTAGAACGCCTAATGCGTGAAGCAAAATTGACTCAGATTTACGAAGGAACTTCAGAGGTGCAAAAGATTATTATTTCGAGAAGTCTGATGGGATAAAATTGATGTGCTGATGAGTTAATGTGCTAATTTGTTAATTTGAAAATGTGCTGATTGGTTAATGAGAAGAAGAGCATTATGAGAAATACTGGAAATGCGATTGTTGATTTAAGTTTTGAATTTGCACTTTCTATTATTGTCTTTTCAGAACAACTCGAAGAAAAGAGGAAGTTCGTAATAGCAAAACAATTACTTCGTTCAGGTACATCCGTTGGGGCTAATATTTGGGAAGCACAAAATGCAGAAAGTAAAGCGGATTTTGTTCATAAGATGAAAATTGCAGCTAAAGAAGCGGATGAAGTAGAATATTGGTTAGAGCTTTGCCAGGAATCTCCGAATTATCCAAAAACTGAAGAATTGAGAGAAGGATTAATTAGTATAAAAAAATTATTGTCAAAAATAATCTCTACAACAAAAAACAGAATAAAAGGATGAAATTAGCGAAAATGCCATCACATTATCAAATTAACACATTGTCAAATCAATTAGCACATCACCACATCATCATATTAGCACATCAATCATCACATCATCAAATTGTCTAATTAAAAATTAAATTATATGAAAATACTTGTATGTTTAAGTAACGTTCCTGACACGACCACCAAAATCAAGCTTAGCGCTGATCAGTCGAGTGTAGATATGGCAGGAGTACAGTGGGTGATCAACCCCTGGGACGAATTAGCACTCACACGTGCTTTGGATTTAAAGGAAAAGGCTGGAAGCAAAATTGAATCCATTACGGTAATTACCGTGGGAGAAAGTTATACCGAGCCTACTATTCGTAAAGCATTAGCCGTAGGTGCCGATGATGCCGTTCGTATCAATATGACCCCTGTTGATGATTATGAAGTAGCCTCAAATATTGCGGCTTACGTGAAAGAAAATCCTTATGACATAATTCTATCAGGCATAGAATCAAGCGATTACAATGGATCTGCTGTTGGCGGTATGCTTGCCGAGTTTCTAAAAATGCCTTCAGTTTCTTCAGTTTCTTTTTTGGATTTGGAAGGCGACGAACCGCTTTTAAAGCGCGAAATTCCAGGAGGAACAGAAACGGTAAAAGTTCCGATTCCTTTTGTGGCAATCGTTCAAAAAGGAATTGCCTTCGATCCACGGATTCCAGCTATGCGTGGGATTATGATGGCTCGAAAAAAACCATTGACTGTTGTTGAACCTGCAGGAGAAGCAGGAAAATCGAACTTTTCAGGTTTTGCAATGCCACAAGCAAAGGCAAAAGTGAAGATGATTGATGCAGAAAATGCAGGCGAGCTTATTCGCTTATTGCACGAAGAAGCCAAAGTTATTTAAAACTAAAAGAAAAGATTATGTCAGTTATAGTATATACCGAAAATTGGGACGGAAAATTTAAAAAATCGAGCTACGAGCTTGTTTCTTATGCCCATGCCATTGCTACTGAATTAGGTGTTGAGACCGTAGCCGTTTCCATTGGGAACGTAGCCGATGAACAGCTAAACATTCTTGCGAATTATGGCGCCAATAAAATATTAAATGTTGTCAATGATAAATTTGCCGTTTTAGACAATTCAGCTTACGCTTCCGTTATTGCACGTGCCGCTAAAGCGAACAATGCTAAAGTAGTGGTTTTCGCCAATAACTTTACCGGAAAAGCAGTTGCTCCACGCGTAGCTGTTAAACT
>CAYPOW010000218.1:0-5751 GCA_964412145.1 uncultured Draconibacterium sp. | reverse complement strand
CCCGCTAAAAGCGAGTGCAAAAATAGAAACTAATTCCATAGAAAAAAGCTTATGCTTAATGTTTTTTGATAAAAAAATAAATGTGAATCTTTCTCTTTCCTATGCCTCTTAATTAGAGATATATAGCCATAGAAAAAATAAATATAAATCAAAGTAGTTTGAAAATAACTCAATGTTTTAGAAAAGCGGTAGGGTTTCGAATTGATTATTTTTCAAATTAATCGTTAAAAGTTTATTTATAAGCATTTGATTGTAGTGTTTGCTTATATATTTTATCGCTTCAGAAACTTGTAAAGATGCAATTGAAGTTACAATAGCAGGAAAAATATATTTTATTTTCTGCTCTTCCTGATTGTCTTCAATACCAAAGGTTGTTTTATAATTTTGTGTTTTACCAGGAATGAGCGAGGTTACTTGTCCCATTTCTTTGAAAACACTTCCATGAATTATTGGAATTCCCTTCTCAAAAAACAAAATGTCTAATATCAATCTGGACGCAAACGTATCTAAACAATCTATAACTAAATCAATATCTGGAATATCGCTATTTATGTCCAATCTTTTTGTGTGAGCAACTATTTTGATATCAGAGTTAATCTCTTTTAGCTCCTGAAGAGCCACTTTTGTCTTCAGTTGGCCAAGATGAGTTGTTTTGTATAAGATTTGTCGATTTAAATCTGGAGCATCTAATATAGCATCGTCCCAAAAATGGATAGTTCCAACACCGATTCGTGCTAGCAATTGAAGGACTGTGCTTCCCAGTCCTCCAATTCCTGCAACTGCAATTTTGGCATTTTGAATCAATTTAAACTCTTCTTTGCTGTACAAAGGAATGTGTCGATCGTATCTGCTCATTTTTTTAATCTAAAATTAAGCGTCGTCCTTTTGGAAATTTCAGACTGTATTTTATATCCAATAATTTGGTTTTCATAGATTGTAACTTCAGTTTCCATTTCAGCTCACCCGATTCTAAATTCATCATAGCTCCACTACTATTTAACATTTTAAACTCTATTTCATCTAACGTTGGTACCGGAACCTGATCGAGGAGAATTAAATCGATAGCTTGCTGCTTGTTGTTTTTAATTGTAATTGTCCAGGATTTAGTTAGCTCTTTTTTGTTGCCAATGAATTGTTTGTCAGTATAATCCTTTTGCATTTCACGTTTGATTTGAACATTTTTATCGCGCCCCAGCGAAATGGCTAAAGTATCGCCAGCGTATCGAATATCTAAAACTGATTTTCCCACATAGGTATCTTCAAAGAAGAGATTGGCTTCTCCCTCCATCAAATTATATTTTTCCCAATCGATGATATACGCTTTTAGGAAAGCGTCCTTTTCTAATTTAGGTATTGCAAAATATTGATAATGAGCATCGATTTCCATTATGCTCATAGCAACTGTTTGCGTTTTATTATCAGATTTTAAACTGTATGGTTTTTCCAATTCAAAAGCAAAGCTGGTTTGATTTTGAACTTGCATAGTAATTGGAGGAGCCGCATCGAATTTTTTATTATTCCTGCTGGAAGTACCTCTATTCTTAATTTTAGAAGCATATCCTAGGGCTTTTGATTCTCGCGAAATTCCCATCGCCGTAACAACAACTTCCTCAAGCATTAATACACTTGGGTTCATTTGAAAGTTGATATAGGGCTGATTAATAAATTTTTCCTGATCCTCAAATCCAATAAAACTACAAACTAACTGGCCTCCGCTTGCAGGTACTGATAGTGAATAGTTTCCATCCATATCAGAAGTGGTGCCAATTGTTGTTCCCTGAATCACAATCATAGCTCCCGGGAGACCTTGATTATCCTCGTCGACAACTCTTCCGCTTACAGCGCTAAATATTTTAGTATAAGATGGAGGTAAAGAATTGTAATTCAGAAAGTAAGGTTTAAGTTCAGGTGCAGTTCCACTCGTTCCCGGATTGCCTGAGGAGAAACTAATTTTTACATTTTTCCAGTCTTCTTTGGTATCCTGATGTACATTTGCTTTATAAACCAGTTCGATAGGTTCTGTTATGCTCTTTGCCCGAATATCGTAAGAAGGAAACCAACCTGCATTTTCTACTAAATAATTCAGTTCGAAATCTGCTTTTTGGACATTTTTAGATTCTATTTTAACCCAGACTTCACCAGAGGGATACTCTTTCTTAGATCTAAACGTAGAGATTTGCTTTAGCAATTTTGATGTCTCCTTATTTAATTTTTTAAGCTTTTCATTGCGCTCGATTTCTTTTAACTTAATTTCAGTGAGTTTTTTAGCGTAAAATATAGCTGCTTCTTTTAAATTACTTACCGTAACTTCTTGATTTTTACCACCAATATCTCGGTTTTCCTGAAGAAATGCCAACTCTTCACTTAAAATGCTTAAATGTGTTTTTTCGAGTTGAATAGTACTGCCTAGCTTTTCCAATTGAGATTCTAATTTGCTTAGTTCTATCGATTTCTCCTCTTTTGTCAAATAGTTTTTCTGAAAATTAACAGATAATACATACAAATCGCCATTCGTTTTTATCTGAATGCTTTTGGCATCGATAAAAGGTGAAAGACTTGTAAATTTTAAAATGGAAATACCAGAAGATATTTCTGTACTGGCATTTCGGTTAATCTGAGCGCCTTCAATAAATACGGATACTGTTTCAATGCTACTTTTAATTTCTTTTTCAATTACTTCTTGCGCTTGGATGGAAAGCGTAGTTAGAAGTAAGAACAGGATGCTGAATTTTTTCATGGATTATTTTTTTTCTTAGATAAGCAAAAGATGTGCCTAAATTTTAATGTTTAAAAATACAGAAAAGCATTGAACAATAGGGAGAAGAAAGCGTAAAAATTCGACACAAAAAAAAGCCTTTCAATCTGTCGGTTGACAGAGAAAGGCTTTCCTTGAAAAAAGTCTGTTATTATTTATTCATTTCTGCAAAATGTTTGTAGAAAGCAACAAGCGATTCAATACCATTATAAAATTGTTCTAAAGGAAAATTTTCGTTTGGCGAATGAATAGCATCCGATTCCAGACCAAAACCCATCAAAACAGATTTTATCCCTAAAATTTCTTCAAAAGAGGAAATGATTGGGATACTTCCACCGCTTCGTACAGGAACAGGACGTTTTCCATAGGTATCGATTAATGCTTTTTCAGCAGCTTTGTATGCGAGTAAATCGATTGGGCAAACATATCCTTGTCCACCATGCAAAGGTGTTACTTTCACTTTTACACTTTTAGGTGCAATACTTTCGAAATGCGCTTTAAATAATTTCGAAATTTTTACATTGTCCTGATGAGGAACCAAACGTGTACTTACTTTTGCATACGCTTTTGAAGGAAGAACCGTTTTGGCGCCTTCACCGGTATAGCCGCCCCAGATTCCGCAAATATCAAAGCTTGGACGAATTCCTGTGTTTTCAGTTGGAGAATATCCTTTTTCTCCAGCGAGCTCCGTAACATCAATTGCTTTTTTATATTCATTTACATCAAAAGGAGCTTTTCCTAAAAGCTCGCGTTCTTCTTTTGAAACTTCCATCACATCATCGTAAAAGCCAGGAATCGTAATTCGGTTATTTTCATCAGTCATTGATGCAATCATTTTAGAAAGCACATTTATTGGGTTAGCAACCGAAGCACCAAACAAGCCACTGTGTAAATCGCGGTTTGGTCCTGTAACTTCAACTTCCCAATAAGAAAGTCCACGCAAACCAGTTGTAATACTTGGAATATCGGGAGCAATCATACCTGTATCAGAGACTAAAATGATATCAGCATCCAACATCGGCTTATTATCGGCACACCACTTTGGCAAGTTAGGTGATCCCACTTCTTCTTCACCTTCAATCATAAACTTAACGTTTACTTTTAAAAGATCGTTTTTTACTAAATATTCGAAAGCTTTTGCATGCATAAAGCTTTGTCCTTTATCATCATCGGAACCACGTGCCCAGATTTTGCCATCACGAATTTCTGGTTCAAAAGGAGGACTTTTCCATACCTCTATCGGATCGACTGGCATTACATCCATATGAGCATAAACCAAAACAGTTGGTAATTTTGGATCGATAATTTTTTCAGCATAAGTAACCGGATTTCCTTCTGTTTCATATATTTGAGCGCGATCGACTCCCGCTGCTAACAGTGTTTTTTTCCAATATTCTGCAGCCTTGTACATATCGTCTTTATGCGCAGCAATTGAGCTGATTGATGGAATTCGAATAAGTCCGAAAAGTTCATCCAAAAAACGATCTTTATTTTCTTCGATGTAAGTTTTAATAGGTGTCATAAATTATTTTTTTTTGATTTATTTATTTTCTTTTTTGTTTTAAAAAGGGTTTTCTCGTGTAAACCCAAAATCAAGCCGTCTACCAATCCTATGCGCGGAACAAAAATAGTTTCTGCTTGAATGTGATTCATTATTTCGATATAAATTTTTCCGGCTGGAACAATAACATCCGCACGGTCGGGGCGAAAACCAAATTTTTCAGTTCGCTCTTCTGCAGTCAAAAGATCAAGTTCCTGATATCCATTTTTTAGATTAATCAAACTAAGAATTTTTGAATCGTTATCGCCATATAATTTAGTGTATTTGTTGATATTACCGCCGGTTCCCAGACAGTTAATCTTCCCAAAATGAGCTTTATGCTTATTGAGCCATTCTTTCATTTCACTCCAAACATGCTGATCGTATTCGTTGTTTAAGAGGCGGATGGTTCCAAGATTAAACGAACGGCTATCGATAAAATCATTTCCTTTTTCCAGACTTAATTCTGTGCTTCCTCCTCCTACATCAATCAATAAAGAAATGCCTTCAGAATTTTGAAAAGTATTATTATTTACAGATCGGATAATTTTAGCTTCCAAAGTTCCATCTATCAGATGAACTTTCATCCCAACTTCAGATTCCAGTTTGCTCAGAATAGCGTCTCTGTTTACAGCCTCGCGCATAGCGGCTGTTGCGCAAGCAATATAATCAACAGGCTTGTATACATCAATTAAAAGCTTAAAAGCCTTCATTGTGTTGATAAAATTCTTGGCTCTGGAACTGCTGATTTTGCCCGATTTAAAAACATCTTTTCCTAACTGGAGGGGGATACGAATTAAGCTTGCTTTTTCGATGCGCGTAACACCTTGTTTTTCAAAAACATTGGCAAATAATAAACGAACAGCGTTCGACCCAATGTCGATGGCAGCATAAAGCATATTTCAGTTTTTCGAAAGCCAAAATTAGTCAGAAAAAATTGATAGACCAAAATAATATGTAATTTCATATTTTCAATATTGTTGCATTCTAATGATGCTAGAGAAAGATTTAGAAACTGTTTAAAATTTTCCCGTCGGGAAAACAGATGGGTAGCAGAAAGATTTCATAAGATTTCTATCGTCCCGGCTGGGACGAAATGAAACAAATAAACTAATTTTCTACCCATATTTGATTCCTAACGGAATCTTGGAATACAGTTCAGACAGTATTTTTGTAAAATGGCACATACTGCATATTAAAAAATTTAAAGCACATGTAGATAAGAATTAGTGATAGATTTCCAATTGAATATGGATTTCAACTTACAAATGAAGAGTTTTTAAATTTGGAATCAAAAAATGCAATTCCAGCTATGAGGTCGCAATTTGCGACCTCATACAATGAAAGTGATTTTTTAGGGTTGCAAAATGTGACCTTAAAAAGTAACAGAGGTGGCAGAAGACATAAGCCGTATGTCTTTACAGAGCAAGGTGTTTCAATGCTTTCGGCAGTTTTA
>CAYPOW010000217.1:0-5785 GCA_964412145.1 uncultured Draconibacterium sp. | reverse complement strand
CTTTTGAAGGAAAACTAAGTCAATACGGTTTAAATCAAAAAAGAGTAGGCTCAACAGGCGCTAAAGCGGCTATCATTCGTGAAAAAGGCGTAAACGGCGATCGGGAAATGGCTTATTCTCTGTACCGTGCTGGTTTTGATGTGAAAGATATTCATATGACCGACTTAATTGCAGGGCGTGAAAATCTGGAAGATATCAATATGATTGTTTATGTGGGTGGATTCTCAAATTCCGATGTACTTGGTTCGGCTAAAGGCTGGGCTGGAGCTTTCCTTTACAACGAAAAAGCAAAACAAGCCTTGGATAATTTCTATGCTCGTACCGATACTTTGAGTCTTGGAATTTGCAATGGCTGCCAATTGATGGTGGAACTTGGTTTAGTTTATCCTAAACATAAAGAACAAGCTAAGATGTTGCATAATGCAAGTAGTAAATTCGAATCAGGATTTATCAATGTGGATATTTTCGAAAATAATTCGGTGATGCTCAAAACTTTAGCAGGAAACAAACTGGGTATTTGGGTAGCTCATGGCGAAGGTCAATTCCAATTTCCATTAGAAGAAAGTCAGTATAATATTCCATCGAAATATAGTTTTGAGAATTACCCTGCCAGTCCAAATGGATCTGATTATAATACGGCTGCCATTTGTTCTAATGATGGTCGACATTTAGCTATGATGCCGCATTTGGAACGATCTATTTTCCCTTGGCAGTGGGCACATTATCCAGCTGATAGAAAAGAAGATGAAGTTACTCCCTGGTTGGAAGCTTTTGTGAATGCTCGTTTGTGGGTGGAGGAAAAAACGAAATAGTTTGGCTTTTGAATTGGTAGCTTTTTTTTAGGTTAAAAATTTTACCGCTAAGAGCGCAAGGAATAAAGGACAATTCTTGCAGCAAGCTTTCTACACTTGGTGAATGGCTCCTGCACTTTGCAGCAAGCTTTCGCCCTTGGCCGATTGTTCCCCCAGCATTGCGGCAGACTTTCTCCCTTTGGCGAACATTTGACCGAGCATTAAAACAAGCTTTCGCGCTATGGCGAACATCTGCCCTATTACGAGTTTGGCTTTTAAAGTATCTTCAATGGATGGTTCTACAATAAAAAAGGCTTACTTTTGAAAAGTATATAAATACATATATAAAACTTGCATATATTCCTCCTGCTAGTTAGTGATACTAAAAAAAACAAATAAATTGAACAATATAACTGACATAAACATTAAATGTGAAGATGCATTTGAACTATCGGGTACATTATATAATCCTATGATTATAAAAGCAGCAATTATGATTGCACCTGCAACAGGAATAAAGAAGCAGTTTTATGATCCTTTTGCCAAATTTTTATCAGATAACGGATATGGAGTTTTAACTTTTGAAAATCGTGGAATTGGAGACTCAAAAGGAAATTCAATTAATGGAGTTAATGCATCCTTGGTTAACTGGGGGAAATTAGATATGACTGCCGTATTAGAAAAATTAAAGCATGTTTTTCCAAATGTTGATTATCATCTAATAGGACATAGTGCAGGTGGTCAATTAGTTGGTTTGATGAAAAATGCAAAAGAACTAAAAACAATATTTAATTATGGTAGCTCTTCAGGAAGCTTAAAATATTCAAAATATCCTTTTAGGCTAAAATCTTCATTTTGGCTAAATTTTTATATACCAGTTAGCAATTTTTTATTCGGACATACAAAATCTCAATGGGTAGGAATGGGAGAGCCATTGCCAAAATTAGTTGCATCAGAATGGAGTAGATGGTGCAATGGAAAAGGTTATCTTAAAGTAGATTTAGATGATTCTATTAAAGAGCATTTATATGATGAGCTAACTTTAAAATCAATGTGGCTTCATGCCGAGGATGATGAAATTGCTAACTATGAAAATGTAAAAGATATGATCAGAGTGTACTCAAAAATAACAGCTAATATTATAACTCTAAGTCCTGAGAAACATGGATACAAAGAAATTGGACATATGAAATTCTTCAGTTTTAAAAGAAAGAAGCTATGGGATTTTGCTCTTAACTGGTTAAAGGAAAATTAAAAACTACTTCTATGTATCTGATGTTCAAGGCTGCTAAGCACAGTTAAACCCCACACACAATCTGTTGTAACACATAAAAATAAAACGATGAATTACAAATATTTTAAAGTTGAAATAGAGCATAAAATTGCTCAAGTTGCTTTTAACAGACCGGAAAAAGCAAATGCGCTCCACATGGATGCCTGGACTGAAATGAAAACTATTTTTGAAACGCTCTCTCGGACTGATGACGTAAGGGTTATTATACTTTCTGGTGAAGGAAAACATTTTTGTGCAGGAATCGATTTAGAATTATTAATGTCGATTGGTAAACTTCATGATATTGCATGTGGAGGAAAACGAAGTGAAAAAATTAGAAATCTAATATTAACACTTCAACAAACAATAACGGCCATTGAAAAATGTTCAAAACCAGTACTTGCAGCTATTCATAATGGATGTATTGGTGGTGGAGTAGATATTGCTACTGCTTGCGATATACGTTATTGTACCGAAGAAGCATATTTCACTATTAAAGAAATTGATTTAGGAATGGTTGCCGATATTGGTACCTTACAACGTTTACCAAAAATCATATCCCCAGGAATGGCAGCCGAAATGGCCTATACTGGAAGGAAAGTGTTTGGGCCAGAAGCAAAAGATATTGGTTTAGTAAATCAGCATTATGCTTCAAAAGAAACGCTTATAGAAGGTGTCATGCAAATTGCAACAACTATTGCAAGTAAATCTCCTTTATCTATTCGAGGAACTAAGGATGTCTTACATTATGCGAGAGAACATTCTGTAGACGATGCGCTGAATTATATGTCTACCTGGAATGCGGCTATGCTGCTGTCTGCAGATTTAACAGAGGCCTTTAAAGCTACGATGGAAAAGCGTCCACCTAAATTTGATGATTAGAATGTTAGATTTAGCGGGTTAAATACAATGAAATAAATCCAAATTAAGTAATAATCTGTCAAGCGATTTTAAGAAGGGTCAACTTTCATCACACGATGAACATCCCTCCAGCATGAAAACCCGTCATACCGAACGCAGAGAGGTATCTCCTTTTAAGTACAGGATATTTCTCCTCCTCCAAAGTAGTCTTTTGGACACTTCGTTCCATCGAAATGACAATGTGCTCCTGCCGAACATTCCCAAAGTTTAAAATTTAAACAATAAACATTTTCCCCAATTAATTTGCTAATACGCTGAAAACCGCTACCTTTAGTGCGCATTAAGCTTTAAATAAACGCCAATATCCATCCTACACTTTTAGTACGCAGCCTGGTATTCCATTTTTTTAAGCAAATAGATTAAGCAAAAGGTGTATTTATCTATGCAAATAATGGGTATGTGTACTTTTTCGGAGGAGAATGAAGATATATACGGAATAAGTAACTTTACACAATTGTTGGCAGTAAGTTAAACAACATAAATAAATTTAAGCCTGATGAAAAGTAACACAAAAAAAGGTATACATTGCGATTTATATACAATTACATGTTCTAATGGAAAAATTACGGCTAATAAATTGCATAAGGCACAGATTATAAAAAAAAGTTTAATTATCAGTGGGTTGATAGATGGCATTAATATTTCTGATGATGACTTTTATAATGAATACTCATTTGATTATTCATATAATATCCCCTTTGATAAACAAGTTCCTATTAAGGGGAAGAAAGATAAAGATTTAAATACAAAAATTACATACAAAGTTTCAATTGGCGATGAGCCATTTGAGCAAATATGTTATACATATTTTAATCGTTATCAAAGAATAAGAAATAGCAGAAATTTTAAAAGGCGATGGATACAACAAGCTAATAGTATTATGTGGATAATAAATATAGTAATTGCCTTATTGGCTGTAATATCAACGTTATTTGTCGCTTTAATAACACTTCATTCAAATAAAACATAATATTATGAAAACAAAAATATTTTTCTTTCTTTATTTTCTATCAACCCTAAACTGCTATAGCCAAACAAGTGAGGAATATTTGACGAGTGGGCTCGAAAAGGAATATGATGGGGACTATATAGGTGCAATTGCTGATTTTACAAAAGCTATAGAATTTGACTCCTCATATAATCTAATTTCTACAGTTTATTATTGTAGGGGTTATGCAAAATATTATGCTAAAGACTTTAATGGAGCTATAATTGATTATACCAAAGTTATTGAGCTTGACCCTAAGTTTATCGACCCAGTATTTAATACTAGTGTTTATTTTGAAAGAGGAAAGGCAAAGAAAGGGCTCCAAGACTACACAGGCGCGATAGTTGATTATTCCAAAGCAATAGAGCTTAATCGCAAGGATACAGCCGCCTACAGTGCAAGAGGGCATGCAAAGTTCAAAGTCCAAGATTATAGAGGGTCAATCGCTGATCAAACCGAATTAATAAAAATTAACCCTAAGAACGCTGTAGCTTATTTTGCAAGAAGTATAGCTGAGTTGCAGATTAAAGAATACGATAAAGTAATTGCTGATTTAAATATGGCAATAGAGCTTAACTCCAGATATGCTGAAGCATATTACAGTAGAGGTCTTATAAAGATTGCATTAAACCAAAAGGATGACGGGTGTTTAGATTTAAGCAAAGCTGGTGAATTAGGTTATGAAATAGCTTATAAGTCTATAAAAAATTTCTGTAATTAATAGTTTATTATGGTTTGAAATTATACGAGAACATTGGAAGCTCCGCTCTAGCGTGTTTAAATCGTTGAGTTCGTAAACTCTCTTGCATCGTATTGTTTTGCAACTAAATTTCCTTCGCGCTACTTTGTGATGTACTTTGCGAGCCTTAGTGGTTAAGTGTTTTATATTTTACCACAAAGGCACACAAAGGGTTTGCACAAAGGCGCCCAAAGTATAGAAGAAAACGCTTTAAATATATTGAGCCGTATAGGATTTCTGATTTTCAATCAGCTGATCCGGCGTACCTTCAAAAACAATTTCGCCACCTTTATCACCGCCTTCCGGTCCAAGATCAATTACCCAATCGGCACTTTTAATGACTTCCATATTGTGCTCAATCACCACAATGGAATGGCCATGGTCGAGCAAAGCATAAAATGCTTTTAGCAGATTATCAATATCGTAAAAATGCAAACCTGTTGTTGGTTCATCAAAAATAAAGAGGATAGGATTTGCCTGCTCCCCTTTCGAAAGAAAGGAAGCTAGTTTTATTCGCTGCGCTTCACCCCCACTCAATGTGCTGGAAGGTTGACCAACTTTCAAATAACCCAATCCAACATCTTGCAAAGGTTTTAATCTGGCTACTATTTTCCGCAAAGTTGAACTTTCATTTTCGAACTGATTAAAAAATGCAAGTGCCTGATTGATCGTCATATTCAGGATATCGTACACGTCTTTATCGTGGTATTTTATATCGAGCACTTCATCTTTAAAACGTTTTCCTTCGCATTCTTCGCATTTGAGATGAATATCAGCCATAAACTGCATTTCAATCTTAACCTGACCATCACCTTCACAAGTTTCGCAACGACCGCCTGGAATATTAAAACTAAAAAAACCAGGTTTATAGCCACGTACTTTGGCTAGTTTTTGTGATGAAAATAAGGTTCGAACTTCATCCCAGGCTTTCACATAAGTCGCAGGATTTGAACGTGATGAACGGCCAATTGGATTCTGGTCGATCAACTCAACATCAGTAATCTGTCTTAAATCGCCACCAATGGAATCGAATTTTCCCGTAATATTGGCATAGCCACCATAATGTTTTTTTA
>CAYPOW010000216.1:0-5808 GCA_964412145.1 uncultured Draconibacterium sp. | reverse complement strand
ACGATGTTTCTTAGACGAAAGACCATTAAAATTGGTCCGTTCGTCTAGGGGTTAGTCCCGATAGCTATCGGGAGCAAGTTTTCATCATTTATTTGATAAAACGATGTTTCTTAGACGAAAGACCATTAAAATTGGTCCGTTCGTCTAGGGGTTAGTCCCGATAGCTATCGGGAGCAAGTTTTCATCATTTATTTGATAAAACGATGTTTCTTAGACGAAAGACCATTAAAATTGGTCCGTTCGTCTAGGGGTTAGGACGCCAGGTTTTCATCCTGGTAACAGGGGTTCGATTCCCCTACGGACTACTATCAAGCTCATTCGTCTTTGACGTTTGAGCTTTTTTTTTATTAGAATTTTTATATGTCTTTAAAGTGGTTTATCTTTGTTAAAACGATTTGACCATGTTTGTAATTTTAGGATTGTCGGGCTCTAAGCCTGAAATAACAAAAAGTACCGATTTTCGACACTGCCCCAATTGTTATAATAAACGATTTTGGAACTTAATTCACGAGCGGACTAATTTTTCCTTATTTTTTCTTCCTGTTTTTCCTGTAAAGGATAAATATTATATGTCTTGTCCCGTTTGCAATTATGGCAATAAGTTAACTAAGGAAGAATATACTCAACGAATTAATAGAACGAATGGCAACTAGGAGAAATTTTCTACAAAAATTTGGTTTAGGATCGGCTGCTTTATTGGCAGCACCAAAACTTTTTGCAAGCAATGCACCTAAAAAAGGCAATCATAAAACAGAATATACAGCTCCAATTGTAATTTCTACCTGGAATCATGGTATACAAGCAAATAAAAAGGCTATTCAAATTTTAAACAATGGAGGAGCTTCCCTCGACGCCGTTGAAAAAGGGGTTCATGTTGTGGAGGCCGATCCAGATAATCATTCTGTAGGTATTGGTGGATTTCCCGATGCAAGTGGACATGTTACACTGGATGCTTCTATTATGGATCATTTGGGCAATGCTGGAGCAGTAGCTTATTTGGAAGATATTGTTCATCCAATTTCAGTCGCACGAAAAGTAATGGAGGATACGCCTCATGTTTTGCTTGCAGGAAATGGAGCACTTGAATTTGCCATTAAAAAAGGTTTTAACAGGCAAAATTTGCTGACTCCCGAAATGGAAAAAAGCTGGCGAAAATGGGCTAAAACAGCTGAATACAAGCCAGTTGTTAATTTTGAAAGCCATGATACGATTGGCCTTTTAGCTTTGGATAATAATAACCGACTAGCTGGTGCCTGCACTACTAGTGGAATGCCTTATAAATTGCCAGGTAGAGTGGGCGATAGTCCAATTATTGGTGCGGGATTATATGTAGATGGAGAAATAGGAGCGGCAACGGCCACAGGAATGGGAGAACTAATGATGAAGACGCTTGGCTCTTTTCTAATCGTCGAATTGATGCGAAGTGGACATTCGGCTCAAGAAGCCTGCGAAATAGCTGTAAAGCGCATTTGGGATCGATACAGCAGTGATCAGGATAGTGAGTTTTTTCAGGTTGGCTATTTAGCTTTAGGTAAGCATGGCGATATTGGAGCTTATGCTATTTTACCAGGATTTCAATATGCGCTGGCTGTGAATGGAGAAAATAAATTAATAGATTCCGATTATTTAATCAAATCATAAAATGCAAAAGACTTATCGATTTTTACTCGCTTTTATCCTCATATTTAGTTTTATTTCCTGCAATCGAGATTTCGATCCCGCTACAAGCTACAGTATAATTCCATTACCCTATAGCATTGCAAATATGGGAGATGCATTTACATTAGATGCTGATACACGTATAATTTGGAGTGGAGAAGAAGAGGCAATGCAGTCGAACGCAGAAGTTCTTCGGGAGTACGTTAAAAATCTCACAGGCTTTAATCTCTTCATTTTATCGCAAGAAGAAAGTGAAAGTCTGAAAAATATTATACTTCTTTCTACAACGGCAAAACAAGAGCGCTTGGGCGAAGAAGGATACCGAATGTTTGTCGATCGCGATAAAGCTGTTCTCAGTGCCAATGATAATGATGGAATATTTTATGGCATTCAGACATTGAATCAACTATTTGAAATTCAAAGTCTTAAGAAGGATAATTTGAAATTATTAATTCCGGGAATCAGATTTTGGGATGAACCTCGTTTTCCGTATCGTGGAATGCATTTGGATGTTGCACGTCACTTTTTTGATGTTGAGTTTGTAAAGCATCACCTCGATTTGATGGCTTATTATAAGTTCAATACGTTTCACTGGCATTTAACAGAAGATCAAGGCTGGCGGATTGAAATAAAAAAATATCCAAAATTGACTGAACTTGGCGCTTGGCGAACTGAAGAAGACGGTAGCAAATATGGTGGATTCTATACACAAGAAGAAATTATAGAAGTAGTGGCTTATGCCAAAAAATTGCATATTCGTGTGATTCCTGAAATTGAAATGCCAGGGCATAGCCGAGCTGCATTATTTGCCTATCCTGAGCTTTCTTGTACAGGAGAAAAGCAGGATATACCAACTACCTGGGGCGTTTTTGAAGATATTTATTGTGCTGGCAATGAAAAAACATTTGAATTCATAGAAGATGTTTTGGATGAAGTTATTGCTTTATTTCCAGGTGAATATATTCATATTGGAGGCGATGAAGCTCCTAAATCGCGTTGGGAAGAATGCCCCAAATGTCAAGCCAGAATGCAAAAAGAAGGTTTGGAAGATGAGCACGAACTGCAAAGCTATTTTATCAAACGGATTGATACTTATCTCACTTCCAAAGGAAAGAAATTAATTGGTTGGGATGAGATTTTGGAGGGTGGACTGGCCGCAAATGCTACGGTTATGTCGTGGCGAGGAACGAAAGGTGGAATTGCAGCTGCTCGCCAAGGTAATCAGGTAATTATGACTCCAAGTTCACATTGCTATTTCGACTATTATCAAGCTGATAGAAATTTTGAACCTAAAGCCATTGGTGGATACACCTCGCTAAAAAAAGTGTATGAATTCGAACCTGTTCCTGAGGATTTATTTACCGAGCAAAAAGCGCTGATAATAGGCGCTCAAGCCAATGTATGGACCGAATATATTTTATCTAACGATTATGTTGAGTATATGATATTACCTCGCATGCTAGCTCTTTCCGAAGTCCTTTGGGGAAAGAAAGAGAATAGAAACTGGCCTGCTTTTCAACATCGTTTGCAAGACCATTTTAAATTGTTCGATAAAAAAGGTCTTCGTTATTCAAAAGGAACGTATCGTTTGAGTTTTGAAACAAATTTTGATAGTGTTCAAAATCAGCAAAATATTGAAATCCTTTCCGAACAATATCAATCAAAAATTTATTATGCCCTCAATGGTGTTTTGCCTGATACAAATGCAATTTTATATACAGAAGCATTTCCTGTGACTGAACAAGATAGTCTGATTAAAGCAGGCTTATTTGAAAATGGACAGCTAATGCAAGCAGTTAGTGAGTTCAAATTAGAGCAGAAATAGTTGATCTACTTTTTACTAAAGAACACTTTATTATAGATTGCTAAAGCAATTGCGGCTCCGCCTCCTATAGCTGCAATTACCCACCAGATATTGCCCGGATGATAAGTCGTCCATAAAAAGTTGGTGAGTTCTGTATCACTCATATTTAGTTGTTGTGCCGCTTCGCTGAATAATTCGTTATGTGTCAAATCCGTGGATAATTGCAATCCTTTCTCTTTTATTATATCTAGCAAAAGCGTGTGCTTATCCGACATATCCTGGTATACTTTACCGGAAACGATACCTGCGAAAATATTTCCTAAAAACAAGGGAATAAAAGAATAGCCCATATACAAGGCTTTTTTATCAGAAGGAGCAATACGTCCTATATATTCCGTAATTTTTGGAGATGCAGACATTTCGCCAATAGAAAAGATAAAAATAGCTACAAAAATAAAAGTGACATCCTGAGTGAAAAAGGATAAAGACAATCCGAATGTGGCAATAATAAATCCGCCTACCATCGTGCTTAGCGCCTTCCAACGCATTACTATGCTCGATATAATTATTTGAAAAGCAATAATAAATAGAGCATCGAAATTGGTAATAAATTCGGCTTCCATAACCCCATTATGGCCATAATTTTCAGCTATAAAAGGCATATTTTCACTGAAATACATATACAATCCAGAAGTATCAACCCATTGAGAAATAAATACGGGCAAAGTGAAAAACAGCTGATTGTACATTGTCCAAAAACCCGAAGCGATTACCAGAAAAATCACAAATTTATAATCGAGAAGAACGGTGTATATATTTCGGAATACTTGTTTTAAAGTTGCAAGAATAGGATCGTTTGATATGATTCTATTGGGCTCTTTATAAAAGAAAAGGAGAATAAAGTTAACAGAAATCATTCCGGCTGAAATATAAAATACTAAATCGTAGGAGGAGTTTTTGAAGATTAGCGTAAGCATAGGACCTAAAAAGGCGCCAATATTTACCATCATATAAAAAACGCCAAATCCAATGGATGATGTTTCGTCGGTAGTTGTTTTAGCAATAGTGGCAGAAATTACCGGCTTAAAAAGTGCTGCACCTAATGCCAGATACAAATACATAATAAAAACACCGGTGAACGTGTTAAATTGAGGCAGCAAAACAAAAGCAGTTGAATAAATTACAAATGCGAGAGCGAGCACACGTCGATACCCAAATTTATCGGCAATAGCACCTGTTATGACTGGTAAAAAGTAAAGAATACCAGTACCAACACCCATAATAATTCCTTTTTGTGCTTGGGAAAACTGTAGTCCGCCATCATCAAATGAGCCTGTCAAGTAGTTAGCAAAGAGCATAAAGAATCCATACCAGGCCCAGCGTTCAAAAAGCTCAATAGTATTGGCAATCCAGAAAGTACGAGGAAATTTTTTAAAGGTAGCGGCTACAGAGCTCATAAGGTTTAGTGTTTTAAATTCGGGCAAAAATAAGTGTTGCATTTTGATTTCCAAGGAAATTGTCAAATATTGTTTTAGATTTGTGTGCTTTAAAAATAAATTCATGCTTATCAAACTCTATCCTGAGAATCTTTCGCCACGACATATGAATATGATTCATGAATGTCTGATGGATGGAGGTGTAATTATTTATCCCACGGATACTGTTTATAGTTTTGGTGGAAATAGCACGAGTATGAAAGCGCTGGATAAGATTGCTCAGCTCAAAGGAATCAAAAAAGAAAAAGCAAAATTTTCGTTGATATTTAATGACTTAACACAACTTTCAAATTATACGCGTCCTTTCGATAAGACAATATTCAAGCTATTAAAAAGGCATTTACCCGGACCTTTTACTTTTATATTACCTGCTAATAATCAGGTGCACAAATTGTTTCAAAACAAATCTAAAAGCATTGGTATTCGTATTCCTGAAAATCCAATTCCGATCGAAATTATCAAAATGTTGGGGAATCCATTGGTTTCGGCTTCTATTCATGCGGAGGATGCTATTATTGAATATGAAACGGATCCAGAAATAATTCACGATGACTGGGGAGGACAGGTTGATATTGTGATTGATGCTGGTTTTAGCGGAAATATTGCCTCTACAGTGGTTGACTGTAGTGGCGATGAAATTCAAATAATTCGCCAGGGAAAAGGGGAGTTGGAGTATTAAATTTTGATCGCCACGGATTCACGAATGAAATTGTGAAAGAGAATTTATCCGTGCATTAGTGGCTTATTTTTTTTTGCTACGGATTCATAAATGAAATTGTGAATGAAATTTTATCTGTGCATTCGTGGCTTTTTATTTTTTTTGCCACAGATTCACGAATAATTATTTGC
>CAYPOW010000215.1:0-5809 GCA_964412145.1 uncultured Draconibacterium sp. | reverse complement strand
GCACAATTGCGAATTATTGTGATTAATAATGGCGGTGGCGGCATATTCCGTTTTATTGATGGACCGAGCCAGTTACCAGAATTAGAAACCTTCTTTGAAACAAAACATCAGCGAAAAGCTAAATCTCTAGCTGAAGAAGCCGGAATTGAATATCAATCTGCCAGCTCTTTGGAAAGCCTTGATACTGCATTAAAATCCTTTTTTAATAGAAGTGAAAAAGCTAAGCTACTAGAAATATTCACACCCAACGAATTGAATGCCATAATATTAAAAGACTATTTTAAATCAATGTCTTAGTTTAGATCGATATGTTCAATCATATCCCCCGGCACTATAAAAATATAACCTTCAGATTTCCTGACCAACTTTAGGATCTGCAAAACATCTGGAGTTATTCCACCTGTTGTACCATGATTAACCCTTACTTCTCCAATTCGTTCCATCAATTCAATGGCCAAAGTATTCATATGTTTAGTTCTCCGACCAATATTTAGAATTGAATACAGCATAGTTTCCTTTGCCCTATTTGGTGCCGTTTGAATATTCTCTTCTATTCTTTTCAAATAGCCTTCGAAAACAGAATCGCGAATAAATCCATTTTCTTTAGCCAACATAAAAATAATGGTATAAGCGTGCCGAAGTGTATATTCATCATTCACGTTTATCCATTTGTTGGCCAAATGTAAATTCCCTTTATAAGTTGCTAATATATTTCCAATAAAAGCATCACTGAGTAGGTAAAAATTAACATCATCATTCCACTTCTCTATTAAATCATCTGTTAGTTGATTTTGATCAGCAATCATAGTCGCCAAAATCTGCACTTCTGGAATTTTTGTTTCCCAAAGTTTCAAAGCCATAGCGTGGTTTTTCCCAAGTTCTTTCTTATAATGCTGCAGATAAGTATATTTCAATCCCAAAACATTTTCAGGACCGCCATTTCTAATATACTCATTTCGAATAGCTTCTGATGCCAGACCTTTTAGTTCGTCAATAAAAGTGGAGATTGTCATTGTTTTCTCTTAGCGTAAAATAGTATCCATAAATTGATCAATTTCTTCTTTAGTCGTATCAAAGGCAGTCATAATGCGGTATTCATCTTTCGATTCCTCCCAGGGATAGAAGAATTGTGCATTTTGCATTTTCTCTGCCAATGCTTTTGGAATAATCGCCCAAATGCCATTTGTCTCAATCTTTTGACTAATTTTTATTTGAGGAATAGCAGCTAATTTTGAGCCTAAATACTGCGCCATTTCATTCGCGTGACGCGCATTTTTCTCCCACACATTATCTCTTAAAAGAGCAGTAAATTGAGCTGAAATAAAACGCATTTTTGAAGCGAGCTGCATACCCTGTTTACGGAAAAGTTCGAAAAAATCAGTCAACTCAGGCTTTAGAAACACAACGGCTTCACCAAACATCAATCCGTTTTTTGTTCCTCCAAAAGAAAGAATATCAACTCCTGTATCTGTAATCATTTCCTTCACTGTGCAATTCAGAGCAACAGCGGCATTGGCAATTCTGGCGCCATCCACATGAAAAATAAGCTCGTATTTATGAGCTAAATCGGCTATTGCTTTTATCTCAGAAATGCTATAAAGTGTTCCTAATTCCGTTGCCTGAGTAATTGAAATAATTCGAGGCACCGATTGATGAGGATAGCGATCAGCTTTTACATGAGGCAAAATCATTTCCGGAGTTAACTTGCCATCCGTATTTGGCAGATCAAGCAATTTAGTTCCTGCAAATTTTTCACCTGCACCGCATTCATCCACATTGATGTGTGCATGCGAAGAACAGATAATAGAATTAAACGATCGGCTATTGCTTGCCAAAGAAATGATATTTGCAGCGGTGCCATTGTAAACAAAATAGGTTTCAGACTGAGACCCAAAAATTTTCTTGAATTCTTTTTTGGCTTCTGCAGTATGTGGGTCGGCACCATAGGCTGGTGAATGCCCTTGGTTTGCCTCTACAAGCGCTTGCATTACTTCTGGACAGACACCTGCCCAATTGTCGCTGGAAAATGATTTGATCATAGGTTTGTATTTTTGACAAAACTATTAAAAAATACGGTGTACACACTTGAATTTCGCCACGAATTTTTTCGCCACAAAAGCTCTAAAGCACAGAATATCACAAAAAATAATACTAAAGATTGAATGTAAATATTAATTTATAAACCGTCTTATACCTTGACCAATATTAACAACATTAAAATTTATAAGATAACCTAAACGCTTGTTAGTTAATTTTAAATGGCTCAAAACTTGCGCTTCCCAAACTGGGTTAACTATCTCAATTGCTTTTAATTCACAAATAATTTTATCCATAACCAGAATGTCTAATCTCAGACCCTCTTCAAATAAAAGACTATCATAAACAACAGGAATATCTACTTGACGTTTATATGACAATCCTCTTTTGTCCAACTCATAACAAAAACATATTTCATAGACCTTTTCTAATAGGCCAGGACCCAAATTCTTATGAACAGTATAAGTTGCGTCAACAATTAATTTGCCGATAACATTTAATTCTTCTGGAATTGGCACAAATGTCTTTTTGTGATATTTGGTGTCTTGGTGTTTTAGTGGCATCTCTTTCATAAAATGTAAATTTTTCATAGTAATACAAACCAATTTGACAAAAACTGAAATATACTCAATCAACTTTTAAATAAGGCTCCAATATTTGAAACAAACTATCTGACAAAATTGAATCATTCTTTAATTGATAGAGACCAGCAAAACGGCCTAATTTATTTCGAAGATTAAATAATCTCTTAGTTGTTTCATAATCCAAATAGGGATGTTTTAAAACAGTTTTAAAATCTGCAGAATTAATATCGATTTGTCTTAGGCTGCTATCTTTCATTGATAAATATGGAAGCCATTTTTGCAAACGAATACTATCCATTTTATAAAGTTCCTTCAATTGTTCGATTGAATTATAGCCTCCCAACTGATTCCTATATTTGACAATCTGCCCTGCATAAAATGGCCCTATTCCTGAAATTTGAAGCAAAGCAATAGAATCTACTCGATTGATATCCAATATTATAGATAATTTAGGTTTTACATACACAGAATCAACCGGATACTCAATAATTTTTTTAGGAGCTTCCTTAATCGGTATTTGAATGAAGTCTTTCAATTGATTATACATATCTGAAGTAAGACCATATATTTTTTGAATATCCTCTGCTGCTTTAAAACTTCCGCCTTTAGACTCGTATTTTTTTATTGTATTAACAACTGATTTAGGCAAGCCCATTTCAATCCATTTCTTTTTCGATAAATTATTGGGATTGAAAATAACAGGATTTAGTTTTACGGTTTTATCAGTCTTTGAATCTATATCAACAGAAACATTTAATATTCGATTCTCATTTTTCACTTTTGTGGCGCTTGCTTTCCAAGCATCTATCTCGGCCATCGCTGAAGAAAAATCGTAATGCTTTTCCTTGATTATTATTGGTAAAAGCAAATCGATGGCGAAAACAAGAATAATCAGCCCAATTAAAACAAAGGCGCCTCGTTCGTGTTGCCTGTTAAAATTAAAATAGGCTTTTATTTGATTTCTAAATGAGGACATAATATATATCGCCCGAATATAGCAATAGATGGCAGCTATATTGCAAGCAATGTTCCAGCGTTCATAAGAAATGAACGAATGTTCGCTTTTTGCGTTTAAACGTAAAGAATTACTTAAAATCTGCTAATTGAGAAAACTATTTCAAGTGATAATTATTTCTTATTCCCATTCGATCGTTGCGGGCGGTTTGGAACTGATATCATACACAACACGATTAACACCTTTTACTCGATTAATGATTGAATTGGAAATTTCGGCCAGGAATTTATAAGGCAAATGCGACCAATCTGCTGTCATTCCATCGGTGGAACCAACAGCTCGAAGAGCTACCATGTGCTCATAAGTTCGCTCATCGCCCATAACTCCTACTGACTGAACAGGAGTTAACATAGCACCGGCCTGCCAAACTTTGTCGTATAAGCCATGCTCTTTCAATCCATTTATAAAGATATGATCAACTTCTTGTAAAATCCGAACCTTTTCGCGGGTAACATCACTTAAGATGCGAATACCCAAACCAGGTCCCGGAAAAGGATGTCGGCCTAGCAATTCCTGCTTCATATTCAGCGCTTTACCAACACGTCTGACCTCATCTTTAAATAAAGATTTTAAAGGTTCTACAACTTTTAATTTCATATAATCGGGTAATCCTCCAACATTATGATGGGATTTTATTGTGGCTGAAGGTCCATTCACAGAAACAGATTCGATAATATCAGGATAAATAGTTCCCTGAGCTAACCATTTTACATCTTTTATCTTTTTGGCTTCTTCATCAAAAACATCGATAAAAGTTTTGCCAATAGCCTTGCGTTTTGCTTCCGGATCGCGAATGCCAGCCAATGCTGTATAAAATTTATCTTGCGCATTAACGCCTATAACATTCAAACCCATATCCTTATATGAATGGAGAACATCCTCAAATTCGTTCTTGCGTAATAGTCCGTTATCTACAAAAATACAATGCAATTTTTTGCCAATAGCCTGATGTAATAGCAAGGCTGCTACTGAAGAATCCACTCCACCAGAAAGGCCAAGAATTACTTTGTCATTTTTAAGTTTTGCCTTCAGTTCGGCAACTGTTTCTTCCACAAAAAATGAAGGAGTCCAGGATTGTGAAACTTCACAAATATCAACCAAAAAATTCTTTAAAAGTTTTGTACCTTCCTCAGTATGATATACTTCTGGATGAAATTGAATGCCATAGGTTTGCTCATCTTTTATCTTAAATCCACCGACAGCCACATTTTTGGTGCTGGCAATAACTTCAAAATCCTCAGGCGTTTTTAGAATTGTATCGCCATGCGACATCCATACCTGACTACCCAAATTCATATCTTTTAGCAAAGCATTTTCACCATCAATGAAAGAAAGATTTGCTCTGCCATATTCGCGAATTTCTGAGGGTAATACTTCTCCCCCATCATGTTGCGCCAAATATTGAGCACCATAGCAAACACCTAAAAGAGGAAAATGTTTTCTGATTCCTTCCAATTCAGGTTTTGGAGCTTCTTTATCGCACACACTAAAAGGGCTTCCCGAAAGAATTACACCTTTTAAATTTTCAATTGCTTTAGGGATTTTATTGTAAGGATGAATCTCACAATATACATTTAACTCCCTGACTCTCCGTGCAATAAGCTGAGTGTACTGCGAGCCAAAATCGAGGATCAAAATCATTTCTTCCATGGCTGCAAAGATATAAAAGCATTTATATTTGATATTGAAAAAGAAAAAATTAGTCGAAAAAAAAAAGAGCCTAATCCCTTAAGCTCTTTCTTGAATGCTTTATGGAATAAAGCCCCCGGCAGCAAGCGGTCGAGGAATCAAAATGGAAACTCGAGATCCTTCGACTTCGCTCAGGATCAGTTCGACTATATAATTTTGCTTCACAAAACTAAAGTCTCACTGATTTAATCGACCATAATACTTAAGGCAACCACACCAGGACCAGCATGAACTGCCAATGCAGGAGTGGCTGATGAAACAAATTCAGGCTCTTTTCCGGTGAGCCTTTTCATTTCATCGATGTAGACCTGAGCCGTTTCCAAATTATCGGCGTGTGATATAGCATAACCCCATACTTTATTTTTCTCGACCAAAGACCGCATTTCTTTTTGAACCATGGCCATGCTTCCTTTCTCGGTAATCGGTTTTCCAAACAAATCAATAGTTCCTTCATCGTTTACAACCAGGAGTGGTTTTAATTTCA
>CAYPOW010000214.1:0-5812 GCA_964412145.1 uncultured Draconibacterium sp. | reverse complement strand
ATTCTTTATCCTTTAATAAAAATCGCCTTAATAATCAAACTGGCCATTTTTGGGTTTTCTTTTAGTCGACGAGTTGAATATCCAAACCATTGTTTTCCAAAAGGAACATAAATACGCATACGATGCCCTTTTCCAATAATTGATTTTCGTAAGGCAGGAGTAACTCCATAAAGCATTTGGAATTCGTATTTATCATTTTCAGGTTTGTATTTATCAAGAAGTTCATAGGCTCCTTCAACCAAAGGAATATCGTGAGTAGCAATGGCAGGATACATTTTTTGTTCAAGCATATACTCCAAATCTTCCAGAAAATGTTGATTTACTTCTTCGTATTTTTTATAAGCTACCGCAGCAGGTTCAACATAAATTCCTTTGCATAAACGGAAATTTAAAGGTGTTTCCTCTGAATTTAAATCGTTCAGGTTTTTAATGTCGTCTAATGTTCGGCGCATATACGATTGAACAACCAAGCCTACGTTTTTTGGAAATTCGGCTTTCAATTTTCTAAACAATTCGATTTCCATATCCGTGCAAGGAGAATCTTCCATATCAACCCGAACAAAATTATTGTAGGAGGCCGCTTTTTCAACAATTTCGCGCATATGTTTGTACGCTACTTCTTTATCTATCAACAATCCAAATGAAGTTGGTTTTAAAGAATAATTACCATTTATTTTGGCTGCTTCAGCAGTTTCAATAACATTTAAGTATTCCTTTTTATTTGCTTCTGCTTCGTCAAGGTTTTCGATAAACTCACCTAAAACATCAATGGTAGTAAGAACCCCCTCATCATTTAAAGCTTTAGCCGCTTTAATGGCTTGCTCAAGTGTTTCCCCCGCAATGTATTCTTTTGAAAATTGCCAAACCAATTTTTGTGGCATATAGGGTAAAATATTGGCTACTAATTTGTTAAACATGCTTATAGTTTTTATGTGTTATTGGAAATTTTTTACAAATGTATATAATCTTCCTGAATTCCTAAACGAAAAACGGATTATTGTTAATTAAAAAACAATAGATTAAATAAAGGCTAGATTTTAACTTAAAAGAGAATCTTATTTCAAAAACAAATCATAAAAAAAAGAGTAAATCTGCAGGTTTTCAATAACCGGGTTTCCCTAAAATAGCAAACATATTCTTTTTATAGGCTTCCACACCTGGCTGATTGAAAGGATTAACACCTAAAGCATAACCACTTAGACCGCAAGCAAATTCGAAAAAATACAGCAATTGACCTAAATTTTCCTCGTTAATCTCAGGAACTACGATACGCATATTTGGCACTCCTCCATCCACATGAGCTTGACGTGTTGCTTCCTCTGCACCCTGATTAACTTCTGTTATACTTTTGCTAATCAGGTAATTAAGGCCATCTAGGTTTTCTTTGTCGGAAGGGATTTTTATAGATTGATGACTCTGTTCTACTGACATAACGGTTTCGAAAATGCTTCGGGTTCCTTCCTGAATATATTGCCCCATTGAATGAAGATCGGTTGTATTGCTAACACTTGCAGGAAATATTCCCTTCCCTGTTTTGCCTTCACTCTCTCCATAAAGTTGTTTCCACCACTCGCTTAAAAAGAATAGTCTGGGCTCGTAATTCACGAGTATTTCAGTGGATTTCCCAAGCACATACAAAGCATTTCGAACGGCGGCATAAAGTACTGCCGGATTACTTTCAATCGTATTGTTAGATTTCAGAAATGTTTCCATTTCTTTAGCACCAGAAATTAGCTTTTTAATATCATAACCAGCTACCGCGATGGGTAAAAGACCAACAGGAGTTAATACAGAATATCTTCCTCCAACATCATCAGGAACCACGTAGGTTTTATAGCCTTCTTTATCAGCGAGCGTTTTTAAAGCGCCTCGTTTTTCATCGGTTATTGCAATTATACGTTTCGACGTTTCCTCTTTACCATATTTGGCTTCCAGGTGATTTTTAATTAAACGAAATGCAAGAGCAGGTTCTGTAGTAGTTCCTGACTTAGAAATAACGCTAACGGCATAATCTTTTTGATCGAGAATCTTCATTAAATCGGCCAGATAATCTTCACTTATATTTTGTCCGGCATAAATTATCTGGGGAAATTTTCCCGGAAGCATCAAACTAAAGTGATTTTGCAGTGCTTCTATAACGGCACGAGCTCCTAAGTATGAGCCGCCGATACCAATAACAACATATACTTCTGCTTTTTGGGCAATTGTTTTTGCTTGATCTAGAATATCATCCAAAAAAGCATCCTCAATGGATGAGGGTAAATTTACCCATCCAAGAAATTCGTTTCCAGCAGCTGTTTTTTGTAGAAGCGCATGATGAGCATGCGTTATTTTTTCTTGAAAATTATTAACTAGTTCGTCTGAAATAAAGGGCTTAACAGAATCAACAGAGAGTTTTATATTAATCATAATGAAGAAATTTATCGATTTATTTTGGATATATAAGTGTGCAAAAATGCATAAAATAGCTTTAACTATTCAATAAAAACACAAAAAACCTCTACCGAAAATTTCAGTAGAGGTTTTTGAATTATAGAAAGAATTTGTTTATTCTTCCTCGCTTTGTTCTTCTTCGTATGCTTTAAGCAGCTTATCTTGTACATCTGAAGGAACTTGAGTATAGGCATCAAATTTCATTGTATATGTACCTCTACCTGATGTAATTGAACTTAGGGTAGTAGCATATTTATGCATTTCAGCCAAAGGCACTTTTGCGCGAATAACCTGATATTTTCCATCTGAATCCATTCCCATAATAATGGCACGACGACTTTGTAAATCGGTCATAGCAGCGCCCATCATTTCTTCAGGTAGTCGAACAGCAACATCATAAACAGGCTCCATAATTTTAGGGCCTGAGTTTTTAAAGGCTGTGATAAAAGCAAATCGTCCGGCAAGCTTAAAGGAAATTTCATTTGAATCTACAGGGTGCATTTTACCATCATAAATATAAACAGCAATATCACGCGCATAAGAACCGGTTAAAGGACCACGCTCCATTCTTTCCATAATTCCTTTCAGAATAGCAGGCATAAAACGGGCATCTATAGAACCTCCAACAACACAATTGTGGAAAAGTAATTTTCCTCCCCAGGGTAAATCGTGCTCTTCTTTATTCCTAACAGGAAAATCGGTTGGTTTAGCCATGTTTTCAACATAAGGTTGAATATGCATATGTACTTCACCAAACTGACCAGAACCTCCTGATTGCTTTTTATGTCGATAATCAGCTCTGGCAGATTTAGTTATAGTTTCACGATATGGAATTTTTGGTGCATGGAATCCAATTTCAATTTTATGAATATTTTCGAAATACCATTTAATGGTATTCAAATGCAACTCACCTTGCGCCTGAAGAATCATTTGGCGTAATTCTCTTGATAGACCGGCTAGAATAGTTGGATCGGTTTTGTGCATTTCGTGTAAAATACTACCCATTTTTTCATCATCGGAAGAATTGGCAGCTTTAACGGCCATTTGTATTGTTGGATCAGGAAAATCAATTGGGTCTATTGTTTCGCTGGATGCTTTGGGATTGGCTAAAGTGTCGTTTGTATGTGTTTCTTTTAATTTAATGGTCGTAGCGATATCACCAGCACATACTTTTGCGACTTTTTCGCGGTTTTTTCCGGCAACTATAAAAAGTTGAGATATTCGCTCTTTATTTCCACGTCGTGTATTTATTAAATCCATTCCTTCTTCAACCGATCCTCCAAAAACTTTAAAGAAAGAAACTTCACCTAAGTGAGGCTCAATAGAAGTTTTAAAGACAAATAAAACAGTTGGATCTTCAGGGTTTGAATTAAATACTTTTCCTGTTTCAGATTTACGTTCTCCGGCAACACCATTTGGAGCGGGACAACTGAATTGAATAAATTCCAATAAACGGGCAACACCCAGACTGAATTTAGCAGAAACGGCAAATACAGGGAAAATAGCACGAGAACGCATACCTAAGCGAATACCTAAACGCATGTCTTCGATAGTCAGGGTGTCATTTTCAAAATATTTTTCCATTAATTCTTCAGAACCTTCGGCGGCATTTTCGATAAGAACTAAGTGTAATGCTTGCGCTTTCTCTTTTTCTGAATCAGGAATATCAAGAATTTCTGGCTTTCCTCCTTCACGTGAGCATTTAAGCATTTTCATCAATATTAAATCGATGATACTATCAAACTCTTCACCTGTATTTACAGGATATTGAGCAACGGATACTTTCTCCCCGAAATTTTCTTTCAGTTGACCTACTACTCGATCGAAATTGGCTTTTTCGTTATCGAGCTGATTAATTACAAATAAAACTGGTTTGTTTGTTTTTTCAGTTTGTCGCCATGCGTTTTCTGTTGTCGCATCTACACCTACGGTGGCGTTATTAACTAAAACTGCGGTTTCAACCACTGACAAAGCAGATAATGTTTCTCCCACATAATCACTAAAACCCGGAGTGTCTATTATGTTAATTTTAGTTCCGTCTATTTCGGTGTACATTAAAGTGGAGTGAACAGAATTTTGTTTTGCTAATTCGATTTCGCGATAGTCAGAAACTGTATTTTTATCATCAACATTACCTTTTCTGTTTATCACTTTTCCTTCAAAAAGCATTGCTTCGGCTAAAGTGGTTTTACCGCTTTTCGCCCCTCCGATTAGAGCAATGTTTTTGATTTCATTCGCTTGATAAACTTTCATATTTTATATTATTTTGTGTGAAATTAAAGAGTGCCTTTGTTAAAAGGAGCACAAACTTAAACAAAATACACGGAATAATCGATAGCAGAATTGAAAAATAATAAGCATTAGCGGCTTCTTTTTCAGTTGTTTTTCGCGTGCAAAATATTATACTAGTAGAAGGGAATGTGATATAGAAGAAGCGACTTTACCAAAGCTTTTCAGGGTAATTTCCAGTAGAAATAAGTTGTTTAATATTTTCCATAACCCCCTCTTTGTCTTCTTTGTATGTTACGCCAAACCAGGAGGCTTTTGAATGCAATACTTTTACGCGTGCGCGCTTTTCTACTATGAGCTCATTTATAACGGATGGAATATAAAACTCAGCTTTTAAATTGGATGTATTGGCTTGGATGAACCGACTAAATTTTTCGTTTAAAAAGGCGAAATAAGATGGCGTAAATCCCCAAAAATTCATCGAGACCAGGGTGTCTTCTTGAAGAGCAACTGATTTTTCGTTTTCATCCTGGAAAACAATTTCATTTCCTTGTCGTTCAATATGAGTCCGCTCAATAACATCAAACAAAAAGCTGTTTTCGTCTGATTTACACTGTCCACGCGATACAAATCCATTTTCTGAAAGCGTATTCTGTAATTCATAACCAACCATACTATAATCGGTCTCATTATTATTTTCAGACTTGAAATATTCAGCCAGCGTTTGATATGCTTCACGACCATAAAAATCATCGGCATTAATAACGGCAAAGTTCTCTTTTATAACATCTTTGGCCATTAAAACAGCGTGACCGGTTCCCCAAGGCTTGACTCTCTCCGGGTTGAAACTTAAACCTTCCGGAATTTTATTTGTTTCCTGAAAAACATAGTCTACCTCAATTTTCCCCTTTAGTTTTTCATCGAAAAAAGCACGAAAATCGGCTTCAATATTTTCGCGAATAACAAAAACAACTTTACCAAATCCTGCCTGAATAGCATCATAAACAGAATAATCTATTATAGTTTCACCATTAGGACCTACTTTGTCGAGTTGTTTAAGGCCGCCATAACGACTTCCAATACCTGCAGCTAAAATTAATAAAGTGGGTTTTTTCTTCATTTTTTTAAAGTTTTGCGCAAATGTACAAAT
>CAYPOW010000213.1:0-5831 GCA_964412145.1 uncultured Draconibacterium sp. | reverse complement strand
CATATTCATTTGATCGCGAAATAAGATTGAAAAACAGGCCAAATAACAAACTTACAGGACTATAAATAAGGCCAAAGCCAATGATACCCAAATAAAATGAAGCTTGTATTTGTTCATTATTTCCTGCAACTGCCTGAGCCAACGATATAGCAATCTCGCTGTCTTTTGAAATGAAAAAAGATAAAATAAAAAACAAGATTCCGGTTTGAATAAAACCCAGGAGAATGCTAATAAGCGTATGTTTCTTTTTATAATGACCAATTTCGTGAGCTAATACGGCCACCAATTCTTCTTCTTCTAAGTCATTAATCAATGTATCGTAAAGAACAATTCTTTTCTTAGGACCAATTCCACTGAAATAAGCATTTGCTTTAGTCGATCTTTTTGATCCATCGATGATGAATATATTATTTAAACGAAATCCTGCTTTTAAAGCAAATTCTTCTATGGCATTTCTCAAACTCCCCTCTTCTAATGGGCTTTGTTTATTGAAAAGCGGAACTATTATTTCAGAATAAAAAGCAGTAAATAGTAGACTAATCAGGCTGATACTTAGCCAGACCAACCACCAAAAATCAGAGCCGGCCAATTCATAAATAAAAACAACTAGAGCTAAAATTCCGCCACCGAGTAAAGCCATCAAAAACCAACTTTTTATTTTGTCGAGTATAAATGTTCTAATTGTGGTCTTATTAAATCCAAATTCCGCTTCTAAATAAAAAGTGCTATAAATTGATACAGGAAGTGAAATTATGTCGGAAACAAAGGCCAAAATTCCAAAGAACAATAAATTTTGAACCAGATAATGATTGCTAACTGCTCTCACAATAGAATCGACATAAGCAAACCCACCATAATAAAAGAAAAGAAATACAGCTATGAACTCAACAACAGAAACAAATAGACTAAAACGCAATTTTGCTTGTTCGTAAGCTTGTGATTTCTCATATTTTTCCTGATTATAAAACAACGACAAAAAGCTGGGGAGCGCTTTTTGAGGATAAAAATAATTCAATAAACTCAGACTATTTTCGAGCAAAAAATTAAAGATCAGAAGTGCGATTATTGAGTAGAAAAAACCAGTTGCCATTTTAATGATATCAATTTGAATAATAAAAAAGATGCATGTTGAAATTATCAGACAGGCATCTTACTAAGTTAAATTATTTTTTAGGTACTCATACCTCCGCACACATTAATAACCTGACCAGTTACATAAGTGGAAAGATCTGAAGCTAAAAAGGTTGCTACGTTTGCAACATCGCCAGGCTGACCGGCACGACGCAATGGAATTGTTTTAATCCATTCATTCCGTACCTCTTCAGGTAATTTTTCGGTCATTTTTGTTTCAATAAACCCAGGTGCAATTGCATTGCATCTAATGTTTCTGGAGCCTATTTCCTGAGCCACCGATTTTGTAAATCCTATTAACCCAGCTTTGGAGGCAGAATAATTAGATTGTCCAGCATTTCCATTTACACCAACTACCGAGCTCATATTTATTATTGAACCTGATCGTTGTTTAAGCATATATTTCTGAACTGTTTTAGTAAGATTAAAAACGGATTTAAGATTAATCTTGATTACCAAATCCCAATCTACTTCATTCATTCGCATTAGTAGATTATCGCGTGTAATGCCGGCATTATTGACTAAAATGTCGATACGTCCAAATTCTTTAGCGATGGCGTCAACCATCTCTTCTGATTGATCGTAGGAGCTGGCATCTGAGGCAAATCCCTTAGCCGAAACACCTAATGCTTCAATTTCCTGAATAAGGGATTCGAAATTCTCATCTTTTACCAAATCAGAAAAAGCAATGTTTGCACCTTCCTGAGCAAATTTCAAGCAAATTGTCCGTCCTATTCCACGCGATCCTCCGGTAATCAGAGCAGTTTTTCCTTCTAAAAGTTTCATATTTAATAATTAATTAATTCAAATTTTCCGCGTCAAAGATAGAGAAAATGCTTAAGCAAGCTATTTAGATAGTTCAGATGAATAAATGGCTAGAAAACGGGGTCTAATTTTTAAGAGGTTTCTTTTAAGTAGAGAGTTACTTTTGCTCCTTTTTTTGGTTTATTTTCAACTTCAATCCAGCCTTCATGTGCTTGCATAATTAGCTTTGCGGCCGCAAGATTAAGTCCAAAGCCTTCAATATCGTGTGGTTTTTTACTTGTAAAAGGCTCGAAAATGTATGATAAGGCTTCTTCAGAAAACCCACTGCCTTTATCATGAATTTCGCAAACGATAAATCCTTCTTTATTATAAATATGGACAGTGACATCTGCGTCTCCACGAGAAAATTTCACTGCGTTGTCTAACAGACTATACAATACCTTTTCCATTAGGATTTGATCCAACTTTAAAATTGGAGATTGAAGTTGAACTGACTGAATGAAATTAATTTTCTTCTCCTGCTCCCAATTTTTGTAAATCGTTTTTTTAACCTGTTCAAAAAGCTGTACAAAATCAAGGTTTTTATTTTGAAGTTTGTACATATCAACATTTAACTGTGTAATTAGCAAGGATAATTCTGAAAAATTATAAAGGCGATCAGCAGATTCAACGGTAAGTTGAATAAGTTCTTTATTTGTATCCTCATCACTTTTATTTAATAAATCCAGAAATCCAATAATTCCATTGAGAGGTGTTCTTATTTCATGACTAATCAAGCCTAAAAAAGCTGATTTTGCTTTATCAAGAGATTCAATTTTTTTATTTGCTTTAACAAGTTCAATGGTTCTTTCCTTAACTTTTTCTTCCAGCTTATTGTTTAGCTCTTCTAGCTCCTGCCGATTCCTTTTTAATTCTAAATGTGTAAGTACTCGAGCAAGTAATTCATTGATATTAAATGGTTTAGTTACATAATCCTGAGCTCCTACTTCAAATCCTTTAACAATACTTTCCGAATCGTTTTTTGATGTCAAAAATATGATGGGTATTTTACTTGTTTTTTCATTCTTACGTAAAATTTTACACGCTTCATATCCATCTAATTCCGGCATAATTATATCAAGAAGAATTAAATCAAAATCATTTATTAGAGTTTGGGAAATAGCCTCATCACCATTTATAGCTGTAATTATTTGGTAGTTTTGTGTAAGAAGCATATTCTTCAAAATAATCAAATTTTCTGCTTCATCATCTACTATTAATATTTTATACATAGAATCTTCCATAGTATATTTGTTAAAATGGGTTTCTAAATATATAAAGAAAATTTAAGATTCAACATACTGATAAAAGAAAACTTACGAAGTTTAAGCATGCATTTATATCAATATCAAATAAAAAAATGAGTAATTTACGATTAGAAGGTCCAATTCCTATTCTTCATCTTTTAACAGATTATAAATACTGGATTTTCCAATATCCAATTTATCAGCAACCACTCTAACTTTATTGTCGTATTTTTTAAGAAAATAAAGAATAATTTTATTGTAATATTCTTTCATTGTTAATTCAGTTGAAAAAATATCTTCGACAGCACCTAATGAACTAAAATTAATATCTACATCTTCAACCATATTGCTATTCGACAACACAGTAGCTAACTCAATAACTGATTTAAGTTCACGAACATTACCCGGGAAATGATATCCTTTCAATTTTTCCTGTGCCTTTGCACTTAAAGTTTTTGAAATTAATTCATTTTCATTGCAAAAACTATCAATAAAATGACGCGCTAAAATCAGCACATCACCTTCTCGGTCACGTAAAGGTGGAATATGTATGGGCAAACCAAGTAAACGATAATACAAATCCTCTCGAAAAGTTCCGGCACGCACTAAATCGGCTAAATTTTTATGTGTAGCGATGATAATGCGTGTGTCGATTTTTATCACTGTATTTCCACCCAAACGGTTTAATTCATTTTCCTGAATTACACGCAAAATCTTGCTTTGCATATTTAAATCCATATCCCCTATTTCATCCAAAAACAGGGTGCCTTTGCTGGCTTCTTCAAATTTTCCTATTTTGCGTGCATTGGCTCCTGTAAATGCACCTTTCTCATATCCAAACAATTCACTTTCAATTAATTCGGAAGGTATTGCCGAAACGTTCACAGCAATAAAAGGGCCTACTCTATCGGAATTATAATGAATAGCTTTTGCTACCAAATCCTTTCCTGTACCAGTTTCACCGGTTACCGAAACATTGATATTTGTTTTTGTTGCTTTTTCAATAAGGGCGAAAACATTGTTTAGCGAATTGCTATGCCCAACAAATAAATTATTTACCTTGAATTTCTTGTTTACTTCTGCTTCTAATTGATCAATCTTTTTTTCATATCCGCTAATCTTTCGGACTTTTTCCATCGACATCCACAAACGATCTTTCAACTCCGGATCTTTAACGATATAGTCAAAAGCACCCTCTTTAAGCAAATTAACGGCAATACGTATATCGCTTTGTGCTGAAATAATAATAATTGGAAAATTTTTATTGAAATTGTGAAAGCTCTGCATCACTTCCATTCCATTCATTCCAGGAAGGTTATAATCCAGAATAATTAGATCGGGTTCTTGATAACGTTGCGCTAGAGCATCTTTACCATTTATAAAAAGGCTAATTTCATTTTCCGGATTTAAAGAAAGATAATAGAGGATGGATTTTCCGAAAATCACATCGTCTTCAACTATGAATATTTTCAAAATATGGACATTTTCCAACAAATATACAATTTCAGCTTCAAATATTCACTATAAAAATATAAATTATGACTATATTTTAAACATTAGATGAATGCTTCAAAAGGAATTGTATTTTTGTGCTTAAAATTGACAATATGAACATATTATACAAAATCGCCTGCGCAAGTATTTTTGCCGTTTTAATTTTCAGTTTTCCTATTGTACAAGCACAAAATATTAATCAGCTTAGTATTGGTTTCTATAATTTGGAAAATCTATTCGATACTATAGACACTCCAGAAGTGAAAGACACTGAATTTACTCCAGGAGCTGCCAAAAAATGGAATACTAGCTTGTATAATGAAAAGATTGAGCATATGGCAAGAGCCATCTCAAAGGTTGCCATTATTAATTCGCCAGAAGGATTGGCTGTTGTTGGTTTGTGTGAAATGGAAAATAAAGAAGTACTCGAAAATTTAGTAAGTCATCCACTTTTAAAAGAGCGCAATTATAAAATTGCTCATATTAATTCTCCCGACAAACGAGGAATAGATGTTGCCTTGATTTATCAGGCCTCCAAGTTTGAAATGGAAAGCTGCTTTGCTTTTCCATTAAAAATTGAAGGTAGGCTCAATTTTTATTCGAGAGACCAGCTTTTGGTTAGCGGAAAACTTTTGGGTGAAAAAGTGTATTTTTTGGTGAATCATTGGCCTAGCCGAAGTGGTGGAGAAGAACGCTCAAGGCCTTACCGAATTGCTGCTGGAGATTTAAGCCGATCAATTGCCGATTTTATTTTAGGTATGGATTCGAAAGCTAAAATTATAATTATGGGCGATTTAAATGACGATCCAAATGATATTAGTATTACCGAACATCTTAAAGCTAGCGGAGATAAAAATATGCTCTCTAAAGGCTATTTCTACAATCCCTTTGCCTTGATTCATAAACCCAATAGTTTTGGCTCACTTGCTTATAGAGGAAAATGGAATCAGTTCGACCAAATGATTGTTACAAAAGCACTTACTGAAAAGAAAAGAAATAAATGGCAATTGAAAGACGCCGTTGTTTTCGATGCTGAATTCCTCAAAAATCAAGATGGAAAATACAAAGGTTTCCCTTTTAGAACTTTTGCAGGAAGCACCTATTTAGGTGGATACAGCGATCACCTACCAATATATATTGTACTGGAAAGATAAA
>CAYPOW010000212.1:0-5851 GCA_964412145.1 uncultured Draconibacterium sp. | reverse complement strand
CACGGGCGTGTAAAAAGGAAGTTTTGATTTGTTTTTTGACACAAAAAAGAAGCGTTGATTGCTCTGCTAAAGCGGTTTATTGCAATAGCGGCTATAAAGTTAAAACGAAAGGGAGGTGAATATCAAGGGTGAATGCAAGTTTTTTTTGGGAAAATTTGGGAAACAAGAAATATAAAGTCTGAAAGTTACTTTTTAGTAGTGGTTTCAAATCTAGAATAATATCAGTCTATTGAAAAATATCTTAACTTTACGAACAAACCTATCGTTAATTATGCCAAATAATTCTTGGACATACATTGAAGTGGAGCTGATTGTTGCAGATTATTTTAAAATGCTTACATCAGAATTGAATTCTGAAAAATACTCAAAAGCTGAACATCGCAGAGCCTTGCTAAAAATTTTGACGAATCGGACTAAAGGATCTATTGAATTCAAGCATCAAAATATTAGTGCCGCATTAATTAATTTAGGCCAACCCTATATTAAAGGATATTTACCCCGTTTTAATTATCAGCATATTCTTGAGGATATAGTAATTGAATACTTAAAAAACAATCCTTTAATTGAAAATCATTTTAATTTTTTTGCTGAAAAACAAATTAGCAAACAAAGGAAGGTTGTGGATTTCAATAGTTTTATTTTTGAACTGCCAATAGCTTCGAAGGTTTTAGATTCGGACGTTATTTATAAACGAAATCCAATTAAGATAAATTATCTAGAGCGGGAACAGAACAACCGAAATTTGGGGGAATCTGGAGAAGCGTTAGTTATTGATTTCGAAAAATGGGATTTGATACGAAAGGGCAAACAGAATCTTGCAAAGCAAATAAGATGGGTATCGAAAGACGAAGGAGATGGTGCTGGATATGACATTCTCTCAAAAAACCTGAATGGAAGAGACAAATATGTAGAAGTAAAAACAACTAAATTGAACAAAGAAACCCCCTTTTATTTTACTAGGAATGAACTTCTTTTTTCACAAAATCATTTACACGATTACTATCTCTATCGCATATTTAATTTTGAAGATAATCCAAAAATGTTCAAACGAAATGGAAGTTTAAATTCTATCTGCTATAGTCAGCCAACAAACTACAAAGGAGTTGTTAAATTCTGACACAAGTGTTTTTTAATAAAATATTGAATAATAATCACACTGAAAATAATGCTTAAAGCTATACAAGATATCTCAACAATTATTGAGCGTGACAGTAAAGACACAACTTACAAATTTGCATTATTGCGAGCTTGCATACAGATTAGTCAGGATTACGAACATTTTGCAATCAAAGACAAAGATCTTGTAACTTTTCCATTAGGATTAATCGTGCTTAAATGGATTGAATATTATTATCCTATTTTTGAAGAAGATCGATTTGTACCACAAAAAAATGGCGATACTCCTCAGAGATCTCTTGCCTTCAGAAATAATTTCATCAATGTAATAGAACTATTCAAAAATGGATTAGGCTATTATCAACTTCAAAAAAGTTTGAAAAATGAAAATTTTGATAGAAATCAAGTTAAGCAAATAAATATTTTAGTCAAGTCAATTAGCGCGACAATTGTAAATATGCCAATGAAATACATCGGCAGCTCCCTTGGGAAAAGAGGTGAGATATTTCTTTATAATAAAGACTCGTCATTCTCAAGAAACAATTTGGATATGATCTCAGATAAATATATTATTAATTCCTGTGGTTCTTTTTCAATACCAAAAAAATATCACGATGCATTTTTTCTGCTAGGTTCTTTTATTAACGGCACAAATACTATTCTTTCAAAATGGGTTGATTTTACATTACATGCAGATAAGAATAAAGTATTTAAGAAAAGTGAGATTTTCGAGATGCTTGAACCCGCATATAATAAAGATAGAGACGTCGCAGAAATTAAAATTTATCTTGAAAGAATTAAAAAAGAATCGGGATTGAATTGTATTTGGTCTGGTCAAAAGATTACAAATGATTTAAATATTGATCATTTAATACCTTATTCCGTTTGGAAAAATAATGATCTATGGAACCTGCTTCCAACTAAATCAATCATTAATAATAAGAAGAGCGATAAGATACCTTCCTTGGAACTTTTAAATAAACGGAAAGATTTAATTATAAATTATTGGGAACTTATTTTAAGAGAATATCCATTAAGATTAAAAAAAGAAATCCAACTTTCATTATTAGGAAATGTTCCATTTGATGAAAGAAATTGGCAAAATAGCAGTTTTAAATCGTTAACTAATAAGTGTGTATATTTAATTAGCCAAAGGGGGTATGAACCTTTTACAATAATATAAGTAATGGCAAAAAGTAATAATTCGCATTTAACCGCGAAAGAAAGAGACAGAATATCTTTTCCAACGAGGTGGTTAGAATCAAACAATCATCTAAAGGGGAGTATTCTGGATTTTGGTTGTGGGTTTGGTGCAGATGTGTTAGCATTAAAACAAAAGGGCTACGTTTGCGAAGGGTATGATAAATTTTATTTTTCTGAATATCCACAATTAAAGTATGACATAATTATTTGTCAATATGTGTTAAATGTTGTTGAAGACGCAATTCAGCAAGAAATAATTATGGAAATCAGTCAACTACTAAACCCGAATGGAATTGCTTATTTTACAGTTCGTAGAGATATAAAATATCAAGGATATCGAGTACATAAAATTCACAAAAAAACTACTTTTCAAACCAATGTAATTTTACCTTTTAATAGCGTATTCAAGAATGCGTTTTGCGAAATTTACTCTTTTACACGCAAAGTTGATAATCCAATCAGTTCAGAATGTATATTTTGTAGACCTTCGCCTAAATTAAAATTTATAGCGGAATCTACACATGCATATGCCGTTTTTGATGGTTATCCAGTTTCCAATGGTCATTCATTAATAATCAGTAAAAATCACATCTCTAATTATTTTGAATTAACACAAAAAGAGCAATTTCATTTATTATTATTAACGAATTACGTAAAACGATTTCTTCAGAAAAAGTTTAATCCAGATGGGTTTAATGTCGGGATTAATATAAATACAGTGGCAGGACAATCTGTTTCACACGTTCATATTCATATAATCCCAAGATATAAAGGAGATGTAAAAAATCCAAAAGGTGGTATTAGACATGTAATCCCTGGAAAAGGTTTTTATTAGCCCCCTATATTTCATGATATTTAGGAACGGGCTTCTCATTCCTAGTTATTTCTTTTCTCAAACAGCTTTGTATTAGCTATGCTGTTTCCCATTCGTATCTATTACGAAAATTGACATATTACTTTTGCCCCACAAAATCACTAAACGGGAAGGGCGAATGCAAGTTTTTTTGGTAGAATTTTAACGAGGCCCCGATTTTAATCGGGGACGAAATGATAAAACAAATCCCATTAATGGTTTTAACCATATAAAAAACCGTTGAAACGCTTGGGATTTTGTGGGGGCCCTAGGGTTGAAACCGTGTGCTGGGTTAAAACAATTATCTAAAGATTTTGGGCTAAAGCCCGATTATTTATTATTTCGGCAATCCCCGGCCTAAAGGCCGAGGTAATGGATAGCTCTTTTGATACTTTGTACGACTTAATCTAGAGATTAAGCCAAGCAGGGTTGAGCGGAATATTAGCCTTAATATTAGGCATTTTCCCTTCCATTACTAATATAAAATGCTATGGGGTTGTAATTTTATATTGTTCTATGAAATCAACGTATTTCTCCTTATAATCAAATAACTCATCAATTATTTGATATTTCAATTTATCTAAGAAAACATTCTGATTCTTTTCCGCACGAATCCAGTTTGTAACATTATCAATCCCTGAATTTTCTCTTATAATATTAACAGTATCCTTATATATTAATCGGATAAAATCTTTTAAAATCGTCTCTTTGTATTTTTTGTCATCGTAGTATCGTCTGTAATCAAAAACTAGTTTATTATTATCTTCGATATACGAATCAAGCTGCTTTTTTAATTCAAAGTATGCTGTTATATTATAAAATAAACACACATTTGTAATTTCCATATTTCTTCTAACACGTTCAATTCTTTTTCCTCTTGTTTCCTTATCCGCTTCATCTTTAAATGCCTTTTGGCTAAAATTAGATAATTGCTCTTTCAGTATTTGTTTTTGGAAATTTTTAGCGTCATTATGTAACTTATATACAAACAATAACTCATTCAATTCCACGTTTGACTTTTTGAATAAAACACCATCCTCAATATCAAATATTTTGTGATAAATGTCATTTAGGGTAACGTTTTCTCTATTTTCATTATCGAAAATTTTAGCCTTTTTATCTTTTGCATTAAAAGGTTCAGAAAAGAAAGCACAAAGAACCAATTGTGCTAATGTTTCATTAGAGACCCTTTGGTGTGGGAAAGTTTGCGGATAACTTGTGTGCTCAACACCTTTCTTAATGGCTATTGATATGTGAGGTGCATTATCAAACTCTAAAAAACGGTCCCGAATCTTTTTTTGCTCTTTTCTTATTGACACCATATCTCTGCTTGACAATGGTGTTTGTGTGTTATTATAAATTCTTATTCGTTCTGATATTGTTTCAGAATTCTTAAGACAGGAATCAATCTTAAATATTTTTGTCAAAACAAAAACATTCTTTAGGTTTTCAATTTTATCTTTATCATTTAATATTTCTGCCTCTTTTAGATATGCTCCCAGCGTGCTTGTTGTCTGTGCTCCATTGATAATGGAAAATTTTTGCAAAGTTATAGCTTCTTTATCTCCATCAGCCTTTGCATCAAAGGACTCGGCTAAAATCGTTATTCCATTGTTATAGAACAAAAACAAGTCTGGCTCTTTATCAATTGTAGAAATCATACTATCAAATGTTTTAGATTTCTTTGCTAAAGATTCTCTTAAATTCTGACCATATAGTATGTTATTTCCTACTAATGTATTAGAATATTTATTATTGAGTACAGCAAGATCGTAGCCTGAAAAGTTGCATAAAATTGATTGAGGTAATTTGTTCGTCTCCTTCTTAAAATTCTTGTTATCAACAAAGTTATTGATGATGAAATTACTTGCTATGTCTATTAGAAAAGATTCTTTAGGAACACTTTCTAATTCAATACCTTCTCTTAAAATTTTTAATTCCGAGGAAGTAACAATTATTTGATTTTTTTTCTGGTTTCTTATGAATTTTGTTTCTCCTGTATGCACGACATAGAAAATGCAATTTTTTTCATACTGTTTACTAAAATCAGTTTCTCCAATGATATTCTTCAAGCTTCGTTTTAAATCCTTGGGCTTATTTAAATACATTTTAATGGATTTCTCCATCATTGTGAAATTTGTTTCAATATCCACTTGCGTCAAATGTGAATTTTTGACTTGTACAATATGGTATTTCTTCTCATCAACATTATCTTCTTCAAAGAAAATGTCTATATAATCATCTGGCGGTGGGACAATGGATTTTACTAATAATTCTCTATGTTCCTTGTTAGAATTGTCAAGGCTTTTTACGTTATGAAAATTCTTGAAAAGAGTCTCAAATACAAACAAATTAAATGCATCATTTACTTGTCCATTTCTTACAATTGAATATTTGGATGGGAAATTCACAAATTTCTCATAAAGTTCTCTTGTTCTTTTTGTAGACATCGATTTTATATTTTAAGTTTTTATCGTGTAGATGGTCTTTTGTTATATCCCTTAATGTGCCCATATATATAAAACCCCCAAATCCAATTCGGAATCATTTCGGTTTATACAATATCTAATGGCTTGTTCGGGCCTTTTGTTTTCAAATAAAATCACACAGCTTCTCCCCAGGTGGTATAATGGACTGTGCTTATTGCTTTTGTAAAGCTAAGAAGAAAATTTGGATATA
>CAYPOW010000211.1:0-5887 GCA_964412145.1 uncultured Draconibacterium sp. | reverse complement strand
AAGCTATTTCTTTTGTTTCGGCAGCTGATCAAGCTCACTTTAAGATAATCCAAAAAAAGATGGGCAAACCCATTACAATGATTGACAGTACTAATTTGGATTTACGTTAAAAGCATCGCTAAAACAAAATAGTTTTGCTGATAAAACATAAATTTTAACACATTAAAAATGAGCGAGCAGCAAATCAATAACCCCTTACACGGAATTCGATTGATTGACATTTTGGAGTTCTTAGTTAAAGAATACGGATGGGAAGAATTAGGCGATCGAATCGATATCAATTGTTTTAACAGCAATCCTTCCATTAAATCAAGCCTTAAATTTTTAAGAAAAACACCCTGGGCAAGAGAAAAAGTAGAGAAATTATATCTGCAATCCGTATAGAAATGAAATAAAGACGATCTTATAACAATCAAATTAGGATAAACCTATGAACAAAATACTACAATTTTTCATCGTATTCCTTCTTATATCGTGCAATTCTCTTCACAATTCGAATGATAAAGGACTTTGGATTATTTCGGCTCCTGCCGGAAATCAATTTACGAAAATCGATAAAGATGGTCAAACCATTATCCCAAATGGAAGGTTTATCACTCCTGCGGGCAAGAGTATTGTAACGGCTCCTCACCCCTACGGACTAACTTTAAGTCCAGATGGAAATACAGCGGTTACAGCCAATTCAGGAACAAATCCATTGTCTATCACTATTTTAAGAAATATCTTAAGCGATCAACCTGAAGTACAGCAAATACCTCCCGGCCATTCAACAGATAAAGGTGTTTTGGCCTCCGTTTTTATGGGTTTGGCTATTTCTCCTGACAATCAAACTATATATGTGGCTGGCGGACAAGAGAATAAAATCTATCTTTTTGATGTCCAATCTGGAGAACAAAAAGGATTTATCGATTGTGCATCGGTTTCTGATGCTTTTGATTATTCTCACGGTTATATTGGCGATTTGAAATTATCGAAAGATGGAAAAACATTGTATGCTGTCGATCAGATTGGCTTTAGAGCACTAATTATTGATACTGAAAACCAAAAACTTAAACATTCCATTCCTGTTGGGCGTTATCCATTCGGTATTTGCCTTTCACCTGATGAGAAAAAAGTCTTTGTGGCTAATGTAGGAATGTTTGAATACAATCTGATTAAAGAAAATGCATCAAAAGAGGCAAAAATTAAATCGATCGATTTCCCAGCTTATGGGTACCAATCGAAAGAAATGATGGAAGGAATAGAAAACGACACTATTTCCATTCCGGCTCTGGGCGATCCAAATGTGCTGGAAGCTTTTTCAATCTTTGCTATTAATCTTAGTGATGACTCAAATCCAAAGGTTGTAGCAAAAATTAAAACCGGCCATTTGGTTGGTGCCCTTGTTGAAGGAATTCCGGCTGTTGGAGGCTCCAGTCCAAACTCTGTTGTTGCTAGCGATGATTACGTTTTTGTTAGCAACGGCAACAACGACAATATCTCAGTTATTTCCGTCAAAAAGAATAAAGAAATTCATACTATTTCTCTGAAACTCGATCCTCGAATCCAACATTTCAGAGGTGTTATTCCTTTTGGTTTAGCGCTTAGTCCTGATAAAAAAAGACTCTTTGTGGCCGAATCTGGAATCAATGCCGTAGCTGTCATTAATGCAAACAATTTCAAAGTTTTAGGACATATTCCCACAGGCTGGTTTCCTTCAAAAATAGAAGTAAGTAGAGATGGGAAAAAGCTTATTGTGGCCAATGCCAAAGGTTTTGGATCTGGTCCAAACGGAGGAAGAAATTTTACAAAAGGCCCCGAAGGAACCTATATTGGCTCTTTGATGAAAGGAACCGTTCAAGTGCTTGATATTCCTGAGGATACACAATTAGAAGAAATGACGGCTCAGGTAATCTCCAATAATTTTAGATTTGCTAAAGCCAGTGATTCCATTTTTACAAATAGAGCAAATAATCCGTTGCCTTTGTATCCCGGAGAAAAAGAAAGTCCGATCAAGCACATCGTTTTTATCTCTAAAGAAAACAGAACTTTTGATGAAGTTTTTGGCCAGATTGAAAAAGCAAATGGCGACTCCACGCTTGCACGTTATGGCCGAAATGCAATATTCTCAAACAGAAATAAAACGAATACTTTATCAAATATCACAGTTATGCCCAACCATTTGGCTCTGGCTAATCAATTTGCGATTTCTGATAATTTTTACGTGGACTCTGACGTCTCAGCCGATGGTCATCGCTGGTTAGTCAATACCTACCCAAATGAGTGGTGTGAAACCAGCACAGCAGCTAGTTATGGCAATAACCGAAATTTCCGGGAGGATTCCAAGGCACCTGGTGTATTTGGCATGAACGGTACTGCCGGCGCTATTTATCCTGAAGATTATAACGAAGCTGGCTCAATGTGGGACCATCTGGAACGTAATGGAGTATCCTTTTATAACTTTGGCTTTAGCGTGATGTTTGAGCCTGCTATTTACAAAACCGATTACAAATATTCCGGTGTTCATCAGTTTATCAATTATCCTTTGCCTCAGCCACTTTTCGAGCGCTCTTCAAGAATGTATCCAACATACAATACGGCCATCCCTGATCAGTTTCGAATCGATCAGTTTATCAAAGAATTTGATCAGAAATGGATAGCTAGTAAAGATACTATGCCAGAACTAATTACGGTAATCATCCCAAACGATCATGGCGCAAGCGATCGCCCTGAAGCTGGATACCCTTTTCGCGAAAGTTATATGGCCGATAATGATTTAGCTCTGGGTCGCATTGTAGAATACCTTTCACGAACACCCTATTGGAAAAATATGCTAATTGTCGTCACGGAAGACGATGCTCAAAATGGCGTAGATCATATAGATGCCCACAGGAGTATTTTGATGTTGATATCTCCCTGGATCAAAAGCGATTACGTAAGCCATATGCATTATAGCTTTGGCAGTATTTTTAAATCATTTTGGAATATTTTAGGCCTTCCCTATTTAAATCAATACGATGCAGGAGCCTCAGATCTATCGGATTTTTTTACAGAAACTCCAAACTTTAAACCTTACGATGCACTAGAAGTAGATAGTAGAATGTTCAATCCACAAAAAGCTTTGGATCCTTTTGATGAAAAGTTCGATTGGAAAGCCATTGATAAATCTCCTCAAATTGACAATGTAGAAGATATGATTCGCGAGAGCAAAGAACAGGAAGAGCAGCGTTTGGAAAATCGGGAGAAGATAAAATAGTTCTTTTAGTAGCAACTTTTTTATGAGTAATGATCTTCAAATAAACTTTTTACATTCTTTCATTCTAAATAATTCGACTTACCTTTGAGTGCATATATTTATAAAACCAACGCATATTTAACCCATTAGAAAATAGTTGAAAGTTCTATAGGTAAACATACAAGCTGGCAACAATAATAACAACGAATGAAGAGAATTATTTTAACCCAAATTCTAATTTTTATTTCACTTTTATCTTTTGGACAAAGAGACATTAAATTTTCAGAAGTCAGATCACCCTATAAATCCATTAGTCCGATTGTTTCGAGACTTTTAAAGATTGATGAAAATAACTTAAAAAATCGAGTAGATTTATTCTGGGAAAATGCGAAAGCCAATGGCTTGCCTCTTGTAGAAAAGGATCCTTTGTATTCTGATTACATTTGGCTAACGCTCATTTATCGGGATAGCACAGAAAACAAAGAGATTAATTTTGAGGTTTTTGGAATCTATTCGGAGTTTCGCTTTGGTGATATGAAAATGCACAGATTGAAAAACACCGACATCTATTATAGAAGTTATATGATTCCAAATAATCTCTGTTTTTCATATCGTTTTATAGTTAAGGATACAATAACAAATGAGATTTCTAAAACTGTCGATCAGTACAATCCTAATTCTATTCCTAGAGGAGAAAAAAGAAATTTTAGCTATTCAGTATTGGATTTGAGTGGAAAAAGCCCTGATTGGAATACAAATAAATATTTCAACCTAAATAGTAAAATAGATACGATAAAATATACCGACAATATTGTAGCTAAGAATAGGAATATCTATGTCTACCTTCCTCCTGGCTATGATAAGAATAGAAAAAAAACCTACCCCGTTATCTATCTTTTCGATGCCTTTATTTATCTAAATCGTGTTGAAGCACCCAACATCTTAGACAACTTGATTACAGAAGGAAAAATTGAACCAATGATAGCCGTTCTGTTTGGGACCTATTCATCAACAAGAGGAATATTACTTCCAATAAATTTTGATTTCAAAGAGGAGTTTATGACCATCATCCTGCCATTGATCCGGGAAAATTACAATACCAGTTTAAACCCGAAAGAAAATATAATTGGGGGAATGAGTTATGGCGGCTTGGCAGCAACCTATATTGCATTTTATCATTCGGATGTTTTTGGAAAGGTATTGTCTCAATCGGGTAGTTTTTGGAGAGATAAAGAACTAACTGACAGTTTCGGAAACGAGATAAGAAATGACTGGTTAATATATCAATTTATCAAAGAGGATAAAAAACCTATTGATATTTACCTCGATTGGGGATTGCAAGAAAATATGGTTTTGGGTTCGAATCGGAAAATGGTACGCGTTTTAAATCAAAAGAAATATAAGTTTAAATATATAGAATTCAATGGCTGGCATGATTGGTCAAATTCAAGAATGACTTTCCCGATTGGGCTAATGTATTTACTTAGAAAATAAATTATCCTTGCCAATTAAGGCTAAGTTGGAATAGCTTTCCAGATGCTACGGATTCCTATAATATGTAGTTTCTCATTCTTAAATATTTGGATTACTTTTGGGTTGCATTTAGTTAGAGAACTTATACATAGTTGGCCTATTTGAGATTATTGAGTAGCTCATGTTTATATATTTACGAGTTACAAGTAATTGCTGAAAAACTATAACGAACACTTATGATTCCAAGTATATCAATAATTATTATAGCTCTAATCAGTTTCATTTTAATAAATCGGTATTATAAAAGTAATTCAGGATGGAAATTGCCACAAGAATCTTTTCCAGCAGAATGGAGAACTGTATTATCCAATAAAGTGTCATTTTATAATTCGTTAACAACAGAAGAGAAAAATAGATTTGAATTCAAAGTTCAGGAATTTCTGTTGAATTGTAGAATAACAGGAATTGAGACTAATGTTGAAGCCACTGATAAAATACTTGTAGCAGCGAGTGCCATCATTCCGATATTTGAATTTAATGATTGGAAATACTCTAACATCCATGAGGTTTTGCTTTATCCATCAATGTTCAATGAAAAGTTTGAGACAAAAGGTTCTGATAGAAGAATATTAGGAATGGTAGGGAGTGGTTATATGGAAGGTAAAATGATATTATCAAAGCCCGCTCTGAGAAATGGATTTAAGAATGAGACGGACAAGAAGAATACTGCTATTCATGAGTTTGTTCATTTAATAGATAAAACAGATGGATCTATTGATGGTATCCCCTCATTATTATTGGAAAAACAATATTCAATTCCTTGGATAGATCTTATCAATAAAAAGATAGACGAGATATATGATGGTAGTTCAGACATCAATCCTTACGGAGGAACCAATCGAATTGAATTTTTCGCTGTTGTAGCTGAATATTTCTTTGAGCGACCAAAGTTACTAGAAAAAAAACATCCTGAATTATACAATCTTTTAGAAAAAGTATTTAAGCAAAATATGTCTTCTAGAAATCTAAGCAGAAATAAGACTAGGATTAGACGAAATAGTCCATGTCCATGCAATAGCGGAATTAAATTTAAGAATTGTTGTGGACGAATACACTATAATTAAAGTTAGCGTTAATTAAAAAATCAAATAATGCAAGAGCTGAAAATTGAAAAAATAGAAGGAATCCCTTTAGAATTAT
>CAYPOW010000210.1:2984-5897 GCA_964412145.1 uncultured Draconibacterium sp. | reverse complement strand
AATTGCTCAGCATCAGAACCGTTTATAGCAATACTTGCTATTATTGGAGCATTTCCACTATTTTTAAGTGAAATTACATTATCTGTTGTTTGATTTTCAGTCACTAAACCAAAATCTAGTGATTCCGATGGGTTAATTTCCAAAATGCGGGATGGAGGATCAACAATAAAATTGATAGTATAAGTTAAGACTACAGATTCATCTTCAGAAGTAACCGTAACGGTTGCTGTACTAGGCAAATCCGATACTTGATAAATTATTATGTTTGCATTTCCATCACTAGGTGTGGCTGTAATATTTGGAAGTTCAGAAGTTCCATATGGTAAAACAACCTCATATGTATAGATATCTTTATCGAAACCATCAATGGTTGTCTCATTCACTTGTAAATCATCTAATGTTGCTATATCCCCCTCCAAAGGCACACCCTCTCCATTCAGTATAATTGAATGAGTAGGTGAATTGTCTGAATTATTAGTAATTACTAATTCAGCTCTCTTTTCTCCTTTAGATAAGGGGTGAAATTGAATAATTACTTGTTTCGATTCGCCTTTATCAAGGTCAAAATTAAGATTTTCAGGGCTAATGATGGAAAACATATTAGCATCTAATCCTGAAATTGATAATTCTGAAATTATAATCTCAGTTGTGCCAGTATTGAGAATATTAATATAACCTGAATTTGTTTGATTAATTATAGTAGACTCAATATTTAGTTGGCTACTAGGATTAAACTCCAATTGTTTTGATGGCAGAGCTATCCCATTTCCTGTTAAAGTTATAAATGTGCTAGCTGAAGAGTTTGATGCATTACTAATTATGTTAAATGCAGCAGATTTTTCTCCTTCAGTATTTGGTTGAAACTTCACTACTATTTCAATACTAGCATCAGGAATTAATTCAAATGTTAAATCCGAAGGACTTTCAATAGAAAACTGATTCGAATTTGTTCCGGTTATATTCAAATCTGTAATAATAAGGTTAGCACTACCCATATTCGTTAATATAAATGTTTCATCATTTTTTTCATTTATAACAACATCACCAAAATTCCATAAATCAGAAGGGCTAATTGCTAGTATTGGTTCATTTATTTCTAACAAATCATTTGTTATCGTTTCAAATAGTGGATCTTCATTACCATACCTCCCAGTTGCAATTTTTGTATGATTGTAACCTTTAGAAACGGCGTGGTTTTTCATTGTTGAGTGACCTTCGAATGTAGCACTTTTATGGGGTACTATACCGTCATTTTTCAAGAAAAGTGCCAGCATCATGTAATCATAGCCCAAACTGTAAGCCAAATATGTTTTAGGATCCATATCCTTAATTACTCTAATATCGAAACTGCCACTATATGTAATTATTTTATTATCAAAAGAGTGGTCAGAATTTAATTCTACCAACCAATCATTTCTTTCATTCGAATACTTTTCATAATCAAATAAAGTAGTATACTCATTATCCCATCTTAAATCAGATCTATTATGCTCTAAAAATGATGGTTGAGTACCTGTAATATATAAAGCAGCATCAAAAGCAGTTATTGTACTCGCAAAAGGAGAATACAAACTTATTCTTGAGGGCCCATTTGCCATAGGAGATCCATGATGGGGGGTACCAAGTGTTATAAGTTTTTCTACCCTTTCACCGCCTTTTAGATTAGGAAAAAGACCATCTACCCTGCTATGATTCATAAATTCACGTGATACTAATCCACCCATGCTATGAGCCATGATAGTTATATTATTGAATCCATAATCTTGATTTGCATAATTATCTAATTCTAGTCTTAGCTTTTCTCCTAATCCTTCAACACTTATTTCATTAGAAATGTAGAGCACTTTATAAATTTTATAATCATTCTTTAATTCTTTAGCTTTTTCTATATCTGAATTATAATATTTAATGAATTCATCCCAAATACTTCCGCCATATGGTGCTGGTTTAGGTGAAGGTTGCCATCCATGAACAAGTAATAATGGTTTTCTGGCACCCAAAGGTGAATTAATATCTTCTTCTTCAATAGTAAGAATTTTAGGAATAGTGACTTCGATATAGCCAGAATGACCAATTTCATTTGAATTATTCACTAAATGTACTTCAAAGAAGAAATCAGGTAATTTATCACTATCAGGTAAATCTTCAGCTTTGGTCGTTTTCAATTTTTCATAAAAATATTCAGTTATCCAAGTTCCATTTGCAACACCATATTCGTCAACTGTAACTGTTATTGTCTTAACATGATCATCATTATTTAATATGAACTGATCTCTTTCTTTAATTAATAATTCGAATTGAGTACCAGACTCATAGCCTGCAACTTCTATTTGTAAATTAACAATTGATCCTGATTGAATTTGAGTATTTTCTATGTTTTGACCAATTTTATCTTGCCATTGAGCTAATAATATTTGTTTATTGGTAAGAATGTGTATTTGCAATTTTTCGCTATTATTTCCCCAATCAGATTCATTGCCAATTTTTTCAGGATCAACCACAAATATTATATAATAATCAGTATTCTCACTTATTCCTTCAGGAATCTCAATCTTACTTAATAAAATATCATTACTACTGTCTGTATCAGTTTCATCAGGATCAACTCCGCCTGTACCTATAATATCAGGATCCGCAATAGTACTTTCAATCAAGAAAATATCAGAAGAATCATAATTTTCATCTGTAGATAAAACTACTTTTAAAGGAACTTTTTCTGCTTCTACTTTTCCAATATTTTTAACACTGCATGTCCATTCTATTTTATCTCCTATAAAAAATTCTCGTGATCCTGAAGCTACTTCGTAGTTTGTAATATCTAAATCAGGCTTCTCTTCAACAACAGTAATCGTAATCGATTTATAATCTTTATTGTTCGATTCCGTTTTTTCATCCTTCTCTACATCTTCATAA
>CAYPOW010000210.1:0-2884 GCA_964412145.1 uncultured Draconibacterium sp. | reverse complement strand
TTTGATATAGTGTTGTAGGAGATACTGTTTTACTGTAAATTCGTAAATCTGGTTTTGTTGGTTCCTTTACTGTAACTGTCCATCTGTGCGATTCTTCGTATACGCCACTATTATTATAAACATCCGCTTGTATCGTTGTTGTGCCAACCGAAGAAAAAGTATACTTATAATCAGGATCATACCCAGTATACCCTGATTTATCAGTTTCTTTAAGAATACTATTAACATACCAATAAGTTGTTTTAAGCCTTGAAATTCCATTAATCTCCATTCTTTTAGAAGATCCTTTTTCAACAGTGGCTGTCCATGCTTTAGAAGATCCGTAATCAGAATACCAATCAGCTGCTAAAACAGAATAAGATGCTGCTACCAGTATCGAAATAAGTATAAATTTTTTCATAATATTTTGAAATTAGGATGAAATAATAATTGCAAAAGAATTACTCCTTTAAAGAATAATTCGTTTTGGACGATTCAATTAGTATTGAATATTTTTGATTTTAAAAATCATAAAATCGCATTTAAATAATAGATTTTCGTTTGTAATAAAAAAACTAGTTTAAAATTACTTTCTTTGTGAATGTTGATTCTTTTGAAATCACTTTCACATAATATATTCCTTTTGGGTACTTGCTAAGATCCAGAATGGTATTTGATTCCGCCGTGGTATTGATAATTCCCTCCCCTATTTGATTATAAACCTGAATCTTTCTTTTTGCTTCAAATTCACTTTCGAATTTTATATAAAGTAGGCCATTTGTAGGATTAGGAGAAATAATAAAAAAAATTGAATTCAAATTAGATATTCCTGTAGGAAAGCCTATTACTGATACAAAAACTGTTCCGTCAGCTTCAAAAGTTGGTGGTGGTAAAACCTCAACTCCCTGGTTATTAATATATTTTATTATATCACCACTATATTCTTTTCCTTCCGAGGCATCCCATATTTTATAAATAATGCTGTGCCCATTAGTAAATCCATCAGCTTCACCTGTATCAGTATCATCCAACCCTGCTATTGCTCCAATGGTTTTAGCGTCAATGAGTTCTCCCAGATCACCTGATAATTTTACCATCCCTACGCAGATGTCATTATCAAATATTCCAATTTCGTCCCCGGCAATCAGGTTAACAGTATTATTAATTTTGGCTTCTACTATGTTAATATTCATATAGCCGGGTGCTGAGCTTCCATAAATCGGTTCGAAATGATTTTGAGAATTAACATTATTGCTATAGCACATTAAAACAGCTATAATCGGTGTTAATAGCATTTTCTTCATATTCATTTATTTTTAAATTTGTTTATGCAATTATTTCATTTTCAACGATTGTAAAGGAAATATCTTTCAAAAGACTGCCAAAACAACTGATTGTATGTTTTGTATATGCCTAATCTTCGCCACTTTCATTTATTGATTTAATGAATTTCGTTCGACTAATCAAGAAGGCAAAATGTTATTTAATTTGCAATGAGCAAGTTAGAATCATAATTAACTATGGCACTACTCATCAATAATGATTTAGTATACTTATTAGGCAGTATTTTTATTGTAAGGAGATTAATTCAAGAGTTGAGTTTACACCCATTTTTAGGAGAATATTTCTGCGGTGAGTATCTACAGTTGTTTTACTTATATAAAGTTTTTCTCCAATTACGAAACTGGTTAAACCTTCAAATACCAATTCCAGTATTTCCTTTTCTCTATTTGATAGACGATCAAAAATAGGATTACTGAAAACTTGAAGTGAATTATCAAACTCTCTTATTTTATATCGCTCAATAGTTTGCGTAAGCTCCTCTATATCAACTGGTTTTAACAAAAAGTCGAAAACTTCTTTCTTAATTGCTTTGATGGCATATTGTTTATACGCAGTAACAAAAATAATGGTTGGTGAACAACCTTTTTCTCTAATTTTATTTACAAAGTCAAAACCGTGCATTCTCTGCATTTCAATACCTAAAAAAACAATATCCGGTTTTTTTGAGATAACTTCTTCAATAGCTTTTTCAGGTACTACTTCTTTAGCAATAATTTCTAATCCATTAATTTTTCTTAATAAATTAGTAAGTCTTATTAGTGCGTCAATTTCATCGTCAATGACAATGCACTTAATTCTTGCATTTTTCATTTTAACTTTTTTTTGTTTGAATAGTTATATTCACCTTCGCCTGCGAAAAAGCAGAAACGGAAAAAAGAATTAAAACTGAAAGAATTAAAACGCGCTTTATCATCTTGTTTATTTTTAGCATAAATAATATGGTACAGCTATACATACTCCATACCTTCGGGTTATCATCAAAACCCTATCATACTACCAAATAATAAGACGCATTATTGCTTTTTCCCAGGATGGGAATGAAAGCAATGTAAATTTCAATCAAATGTAAAATTTTAATTGAGATTAACAAAGGATTCTGTAATTTTTATTTATCCATTGTTGATATTTTAATAGTTTAAATCATCAAATATATATTATCTATAATACTGATTATCTTTTTATTAATAATCATTTGTAAATTTTATAAAGCTTAGCAGGAATTGAAAAATTCAAACTCGGGATATCCGAACAAATCACCAAAAATTTAACTTTACTTATCAACTCGAAAAAAGATGAGCACAATATTATTAAAAGAAGCGCATAAAACTAATTAGAGATGCGCTTAAAATTACAAAGAGATGCGCATGATTTAAATATACATCTCACAAAGTGACGCCTATGGCATAATGCACTAATTATATTTGTCTCACTCAAAAACGATTCGTCCATCAGTGACATTTTAATTGATATTCGTATGAAGAGGATAAAAAACCATGGCGTAAACATTAAACTGGCCATATTTTTTGCATCTTTGTCCTCTTAAATGAAGCTTCCATGGAGA
>CAYPOW010000209.1:0-5959 GCA_964412145.1 uncultured Draconibacterium sp. | reverse complement strand
CGCAGAGCCTCTTTACGACTTAAATTGCTAAGTTCAGTTTTTGAACAAAAATTGATGACCCAATCTGGATTATGTCTACTGTAATCTCTTAATATCCAGCCCATAGCTTTATTTATGAAAAACTCTTTGGAGCCAAGTAAGGAATTGATAACGTAGCTCAAAAACCTGGTATCAATTTCTTTTTTGTATTTCAGCTGGAAAAGAATGGCCGATCTCTGCAACCAAATATTTTTAGAGGCAAGCCATTTTTCAATGGTCTTGTCTCTATTTTCAGGAAAGCGTTTAAAATATTCTCCTACCAATCGAGGAGCAATAAAATCGATGGTATCCCACCACGATTTATGTACAATCATATATTCAAACAGCTCAATATCCTTCTCTTCCATCTGTTTCAAATATTTAAATGTTAGTTCCAGGGCAAAATGCTGAAATTCTCTTTCAGGCTTTTCCCAAAGTTCTTTCAGTATTATATTCAATTCATTCTTTGCAGGCAAATAGGCCATCACTAAAAAAGGCTTTTGAATTTCTCTGCGTAAAGGAGCTGTTAGTCCAAAAAATTCGAATTGATTTTTCAAATAGGCTTTTTGAGCCCTCGCATTTTTGGAATTTGCGTTTTTAATAAATTCTGCTTCTATTGTATTTATAAAATCACTCATGTGTTCTGTGTTTGAAGGATCATCGAAAATAAGCACAAAAATTATTCTAAACAATTCCAATATATCGAGATATTTATTTTCTTTTGACGATCTTTGATCGACGCTAAAAAATTAGCGAAAAATTTTATCTTTGCTTTAAATTCACAGAATTTGAATCCCTTAAAAAAACTACTCGGGCAAACAGCCATTTACGGATTAAGCAGTATAGTTGGACGTTTGTTGAACTACTTGTTAGTTCCGTTATACACCTACACTTTACCGGCATCTGAATACGGAATGGTAACCGAGCTTTACGCCTACGTTGCTATTGTTTTTGCATTCCTGACCTATGGCATGGAAACCACCTTTTTTCGGTTTTCTGAAATTGAAGTCAAAAAAGAAAAGGTGTATAGTACAAGCTTAATTTCTTTATTGATAAGCTCTCTTTTCTTTGTGCTTTTCTTCTCCTTTTTTAAGGAAAAAATTGCCAACCAAATGGGTTATGGGCAACATCTTAACTATCTGATATGGTTTGCCTTAATATTATTTTTCGATGCGCTGTCGAGCATTCCTTTTGCCGGATTAAGAAGAGAAGGAAAAGCTTTAAGATTCGCAACTTTAAAACTTGTTAATATTGGAATAAATATAAGTTTGAATTTGTTTTTTATTCTGTATTGTACATCGGTTGTAAAAAACGCAGACAACGGAATTATGTATCGTTTTGTCACTTCCTTTTTCGATGCCGACAATATGATTGCTTATATTTTTCTTTCCAATTTATTTGCCAGCGGAATTACACTTCTGTTTTTATTGCCAACATACCGTTTTTTACGTGCAGGTTTCGATCTTGCTCTTTGGAAAAGAATGATGCGTTATACCTGGCCTATTTTAGTGGTTAGTATTGCTGGAATTGTTCCTGTTTCGCTCGATAAAATACTGTTCCCGTATTTATTTCCAAATAGCGAGGAAGCAATGACCTTTTTAGGGATTTACGGAGCAAACTCGAAAATCGCCATTATTATGGTTTTATTCATTCAAACTTTTCGCTATGCAGCCGATCCTTTTTTCTTCGGCGAAGCTCAAAATAAAGATGCTCAGAAAACCTATGCTTTAGTTATGAAATGGTTTGTTATTGCAGGGTCTTTTATTTTTCTGGGGACTATGCTTTTTATAGATTTCATTCAATACTTTATCGGATCTTCCTATCGCTCAGGTTTAAGTGTTGTTCCAATTTTACTGATCGCCAATCTGATATTGGGAATTAATTACAACCTTTCTTTTTGGTATAAGCTTACCGATAAAACTATTTATGGAGCTTGGTTTTCGTTGAGCGGAGCAGCCATTGCGATTGTTTCAAACATAATTTTTATTCCTCTTTGGGGAATTAATGGAGCAGCCTGGTCGGTGCTGTTAGCTTATTTATTTCCAACTGTTTTATCCTATCTTTTTGGTCAGAAATATTTCCCAATCCCCTATCGTGTTTTGAAAATTATCTTTTATCCAATAGCGGCTATTGTGATTTATATTTTTAGTTCCAATATTGATACTTCCATCTATTTCAATGTATTACTGTTTGGGTTTTTCTTTGTACTTATGCTACTTGTCGAGCGCCCAAAAGCAAAAAGTTAATGAAAACTATGAAGCAAAAAAGACCCATCCCACATACGTATGTAATCGTTTTTTATATTATCATTTTTGCTGCCGTCTTAACTTGGATTATTCCTGGTGGTGCTTTTGACCGACAACAGATAGATTTGGGCAATGGAATGGTAAAAGAAGTTATTGATGGAAATTCTTTCCATTATATTGATTCCAGCCCTCAAACCTGGCAGGTTTTTTCTGCGCTTTTTGATGGATTTGTCGACAAAGCAGATATTATCGTCTTCATCTTGCTTATTGGTGGAGCATTTTGGATTATGAACGAGAGTAAAGCCATTGATGTGGGTATTTTTTCTTTTCTGAAAGCGTCAAAAAAGATTGAGCATATCTGGCTGTTTCAAAAACTTGGAATCAACAATATTATTCTTACGTTCATTATGCTTTTGTTTTCTGTTTTTGGAGCTGTCTTTGGTATGAGCGAAGAAACGATTGCATTCATAATTATTTTTGTTCCTCTTGCCATAAGTATGGGTTACGATAGCATTGTAGGTGTTTCTCTCTGTTTTGTGGGAGCCGCTCTGGGATTTGCTGGTGCTCTGCTTAATCCGTTTACTATCGGAATAGCACAAGGACTTTCAGGATTGCCTTTATTTTCGGGAATTGAATATCGTCTTTTTAGTTGGGTGATTATCAATATTGCAGGCATTGCCTGGATTCTTCGTTACGCACATAAAGTAAAGAAAAACCCTCTGCATTCAGTTGTATATGAGGAAGATGCGTATTGGAGAAAGGTTGATACTCAAGATACAACAGACGATTTAATTAAAGCTGGAAAATCGGCATGGATTAGCTTTGGATTTATTTTGGCAGCCTTATTATTCTATTCTGTTTTGGAATTTTGGAGTGTATTGCAGATTGGAAATTCGTCTTATCGATTTCCTGCAATACCTTTGGCCGCTGCTTTATTTGCTGTTTTTGGAATGTTAAGCCTTCGGAAATCAATCCATTTCTACATTTTAAATTTATTGGCCTTAACAATTTATATGCTTATAGTTGGAGTGATGGGTTATGCTTGGTATGTGATGGAAATTGCCACTTTGTTTTTTGCTATGGGTATTGCTGCCGGTGTAGCAATGAACTATTCTCCAAACAAAATTACACAACTTTTTATTGCCGGTGTTAAGGACATTACATCTGCAGCTTTAGTTGTTGGCCTGGCAGGTGGAATTATCATCATTCTGAATAATGGTCAAATAATCGATACGCTTTTGTATTATGTTTCCAAATCGATGAATGATATGGGCAAGCTGGCGTCTGTAGAATTGATGTATGTTTTTCAAACAGGTATCAATGTCATTATTCCTTCCGGATCAGCAAAGGCAGCACTTACTATGCCTATTATGTCGCAGTTTTCTGATTTGATTGGCGTTTCCCGACAGGCAACGGTGATGGCCTTTCAGTTTGGCGATGGATTCACAAATATGATTACACCAACTTCAGGTGTTTTGATTGGCGTGCTTGGTGTTGCACGTATTCCTTATGAGAAATGGGTAAAATGGGTTTGGCCTTTTATTTTAATGCTGACTATAATTGGCGCACTTTTACTGGTACCAACGGTGTATATGCAACTGAACGGATTTTAGAGTTTATTTTAAAGCTTTTATCTTGCTATACCAGACCAAATAAACCCCAAGTAAAACAAGCGGTATGCTTAGCCACTGACCCATATTTAAAATCATATTCGCCTCAAAATCTACTTGAACTTCTTTTATAAATTCGATTAGAAAACGCATGCCCCAAATACCAATCATAAATATTCCGGTTAGATAAGCTGTAGCAGGTTTTCCTTGTTTTTTATAATAAAACCAAATAAGATAGGCGAAAATTAAAAGGTAAGATAAGGCCTCATATATTTGTGTTGGATGATGTGGCAACACCTCAGAACCCGGTGCAAAAGCACGATAAAATTTAAATCCCCAAGGCAAACTGGTAGCCGTTCCAAAAATTTCAGAGTTCATCAAATTGCCCATTCGAATAAAAAACCCAGCAAGAGCAACCAAAATTGCAATACGGTCGGTAACCCAAAAATAATTTAGCTTTTCGCGATAAGCATAAATTCCCAATGCAGATAAAATACCAACAGCAGCTCCATGACTTGCTAATCCACCCTCCCAAATATAGAGCATTTTAATAGGATTGGCAAAGTAATATGCTGGTTCATAGAAGAATATATGACCTAAACGAGCTCCAACTATAGTTCCTACAAGCATATAGGTAGCTAGTCGGTCGAGTGCATCTTCCTTCAATTTAGCCAATTTAAAAAACTTGCCCATCAGAATATATCCAAAAAAGAAAGAGGATGCGAATAAAAGACCATACCATCTTATTTCCCAACTACCAATGCTAAAAATTTGTGGAGCAACATTCCAATCGATAAAAGCCAACATAGTATCTAATTTTTGTGCAAAAATGCGTATTTTTTTTTAAAGCTGAGATAAAAGTATTTTGGTTACAATATGATAGTACTTGACCGGAAACTCTAATTTAACTTCCACTGCTATTATAACTGTAGCAATTTACTTATCAAGCTTTCTTTTTGGATTATTAATTTTTATTGGATCTTGCCGAGTATCGAAAATATCTGTAATTAAGATTTCTTCTTTCACAAGTTTATAAATTATTTTGAAATGGCCTGAGACTATATATCTGTGATTTTCATTTAATTGTAATAAACTAGGTTCTAGTTGACCGGAATCAGGATGATTTAATAGTTGTTTAGTTGCAAGGAAAACATTGTTTTTGATTTTCAATGCAACTGATTTTCCAGCTCTAATTTTGTAATATGTGAAAATATCAAAAAGGGTTTTAGATGCAAAATCCGACCAAATTATTTTCATGTGATAATGATTCTTATTTAGCGGCCACTTTGAATATCCAACCCGTCAGCTGCCGATTTGTTTTCAGATTGTTTGAAACAATTTCGAAATGATACTTCATCATTTACCAGTTTTCGGATTCCTTTTCTAAGTGCTCTTGAGATTTGATCTTTCCTGAAAGATAGTCTTGATTTGAAATATCCGCCCTATCAACAATTTGTTTTTGAGTAAATGGCTTTAGTTCAGTGTTAGCGACCTTTTTATTCTTACTTTCGATTATTACAGATTCAATCAAGCTAAAAAGACTCTCATCCCTAAGATTGATTAGGTATTCAATTAAATTTAATTTCCTGGTTTGTAAATCCATAGCATTCATTTTTTACAAATATACAATACTCTTGCATCAATTTTCTATGATTATGATTTTTGCTATCCTGAGAATTCGTTTTCTTACTTATTTAAATTGCACAGCTTTTTGTATTTAAGATAAGTTCCCCAGGCCGTTATAGTGCTAATTATCAGCCCATTAACCCCGTCTAAAAAACCCAATTTTAAAATATAGACTCGCAAAAATTTTGCTAAAGCGCTCAAATAGGGACGAAAGAATGAGACCTTTTTATGAAGACTAAAAAGAGCCTGAGCTGCAATTTCGGCATATTTAACGGTTCTATTATGATGTTCCTCAACGGTATAGTAGGAATAGTGCAACAGATCGCCCTCTAAATGTTTCGTAATTGAATTGTCCTGTAGGAAGAATTTATCGTGCGGATTAAGTCCTCCCCATTGTCCTCTTTCTTTATTGAAAAGACGTAATTTAATGTCAGGATACCAATCGCTGTGCTTAATCCA
>CAYPOW010000208.1:0-5977 GCA_964412145.1 uncultured Draconibacterium sp. | reverse complement strand
TATTGGACTTAGAAGAAGAATAAAAAGTATGAAAGTAGTTATTATCGAAGATGAACATCCAGCAGTTTTAAAACTTGAAAAAATGCTTCAGGACTATGATAAAAGTATTGATATTATAGCCAAGCTTACTTCTGTAAAAGATTCGATTGATTGGATTACTGAAAATACTAATTCGGTCGATCTTTATTTTATGGATATTCGGTTGAATGATGGTTTGAGTTTCGATATTTTTAAAAAAGTGAGCTTAAATAAGCCCATTATTTTTATTACAGCTTATAATGAGTATGCTATAGAAGCCTTTAAAGTAAACAGTATAGACTATCTCCTAAAACCGCTTTCTTATGCTGATCTTACTGCCAGTCTTGAAAAAATAAAAACATTACGCGATAATTTACCTTCGAATGAAATGCAACAATATGCTGAGTTCGCAAGCATGCTAGAAAACGTGCAAAAAAAATACAAAGCCCGATTCCTTACCAGGGTTGGCGATCACATTAAGTCGGTAAAAACAGAAAATATACAATTATTTTATGCTGAGGGTCGTACGGTATACATAATCACTTCAAAAGGAGATCGCTATATTATCGATTACACGCTTGAAGAACTCACAAAACACCTGAATCCGGAAATATTCTTCAGAGCAAATCGATCCTTCATCGTTAATATAAATGCCATTAAAGATGTTTTAGTTTATTCAAGCAGCAGATTAAGCATTAAGCTCAATTTTGCGTTTGATAAAGAAATTATTGTTAGTAGAGAGAAAACCGCTTTGCTTAAATCCTGGTTTGAAGGATAATCGATGACATATGCCGATACCGCACGTTTGCAAATGTGGATATCAAGTATATCGCTTTTCCAGACTAATGCTATTTTTCTCTGTTAATGCAACGGTCTTGTATATGAAAAGTAGCGGATTTTTACGCACTAACTTTTCGGTTTATAACTGACCTTTGTTTTATTATTTTACTTTTGTTTAATCACTAAAACCGCTATTTTTTATATACGTTAGGCAAAGTTTTTTATCAGAAGTATTTCTTATAAATGGCTTCTCCCATTTTTCGATATTGGCTGGATTTAAATTGTTTGAAATCAAAGTTATTAATGCTTTTCAATTTCAATTTGTAATCATCTACGGAAGAAACTTTGTTGTTCTCAATTAATAATCTCAATACATTCAAGACCCCGTTAATAAAGGTTACTGTAAGTAAACATTTAGGATTACTTGGACTATATGTTTTCCATTGTTCGTTTGTAAGGTTCATTTTTAGAGCAATTAATAAATCTCTTATTTTTTCTATAGAGAAATCTATGTATTCGTCTAGTAATTCAAACTCCGTGTTATCCTTTTGCTTTAATTTCTGTTTGTCAGGATGACTCCAAATCATGAAGATACTGTCCTTTGCTTTTACATCCTCAATCTTTATTAAAGGCCTTAATCCAAAACTGACAATCGAAGCGGTTTTAATTTTACCCTTTTCATACCAATATTGCTCAATTAAATCACGAAGTGGACCGCTTTTATTTAAGCCTATAATTATTCTTTTCCCAATTGCTACTGTAGAAAAAGGACTGATCATTAGTTCTATTTCTTGTTGAATTTGAGATGGAACATTTTTCTGATTTGAGTTAATCTCTAAAAAGAGATTAGCTTCAAATTTTAGCCTTTTGGTTTTTGTTTCCTTTGGCGGAAATAGTATGCCTGTAACTAATAAATTTTGAACTTTTCTCAAATTCGCAATTTTAGCCTCATATAAATCATCTCCCTCATGATAAGCATAGGTTCTATGCTGTCCATCAATTAAGCCAATTATATTACAAGAATCGTCTATTTCAATTCTCGCAGGCTTTATGTCAGTGGTACTTTCATCAATGAATTCACCATTATTATTAATTTTTAATTGATTATTATCTTTGTCATAAAGTTTTATTTTATCAGTAGATAGAGTTGCAATTATATTGTTGATAAAAACTCTGTCTTTTTCAGATAAATACTTTCGCATACTTGATATCTTCTTAAATTCTAGCATCCGTTGATAATGTCCGACATTTTCAATATCTCGCCATCCGTTTTGCCTTAAAACATAAGATCGTCTTAATAGTGATTCTGCATCTATATAGAAAGAAACGATTTTGTATCCTTCTTCAAATTTGCTTTTTTCTTCTGGCAAGATATTGCCTTTAAAAGTTTGAGGTGATCTTGAGGATGAATTTTTAATATTTTCGCCATAATCTTCAAAAGGAATGTCGACAAATTCTAAAAATTCGTATTTACTAGACTTTTTTATCGATTTGGTTAAGCTTTTGAAATACTGGACTATATGATAGTCAAAGAAAATAACATTATTCACTTGTATTTTATGCTCATCCGAAATTGTTTTTTTGGAACAATATAGAACTTGTAACCTTAATTCATTTTTTGAATAACTTTCCTTGATATTATCTTCGTAGTATTTTCTAAAACTTTTTAGTTTTTCTTCTTTCAGTAAAAAATCTATAAAATTTCTCTTATCGAGATTAACCTTATCATAAAAAAGTTTCTTTGCAAACAAATGGTCTTTAGGATCACCAATGGTATATTCTATAAGCAAAATGATATTTTTGCTAATGAATATATCATCCATTTCTGTTTTTCGATTATCGTATTCAAAATGCTTTCCGTCTATGTATGGCAATCTTTGGAATCCAATATTTTTTAGAATAGTTGAGATTTCATTTCTTTGATCTCTTTTCGCTTTTCTAAAGGCTTTTTCTTGTGGAGAAAATTTTTTTCTAGTTTTCTTTTTTCTAGTTGTCCTTTTTGCCATACCAAAAATTTATAAGTAATCATTTTCATTTAAATCAACACTAATTTCACTGATAACTCTTATTTTTGAGGAATTAAGATCAGAGTTTTTTACATATGAATATGTGTTAGTTTTTGTGTATCCAAAGTGCTTTTTATTATTAAATTTTTTAGAATTCAAAAATTTAAATATTGGTTCAATACCAAATTTTGATAATGGAGCTTTATTGGTTAACTTATTTACTTCATCTAAAAAAATAGTTTCATCTACTTGTCCAATTACCTGATATTCAACATATAGTAATTTGTGCTTAATTTTACTCTTTGCTTTTGGTGTAACAAAAAATTTAAAATTATCAAGTTTTGTGTTCTTTTCAATATTATTAACCAAGACACGGGCGAATTTTAAAGATCTCAAATCAAGAATGCTTTGCTCAAAATCTCCTTGATCATTATTTTGGGAAAATAATTCATATTCGTTTCTATATTTGGAGAATGTCTTTTCTAAATAATCTTCGAACATTGAAATGTATTTATTATTTAATTCGAACCCAATGTAATTTCGCTTCATATATGCAGATTGCGATAGAACTGTTCCGCTACCTGCAAAAGGATCTAATATATTATCATTCTCGTCAGTGCTTATTTGAATCATTGTTGCAACCATATTTTGAGGTAATGGACAGAAATGTCGAATATATTCTTCACCCCAAGAACCTTGAGTTGGAATAGGAAATTCCCATACTTCGTCTAAAGATTTTCCTTTTGGGTTATATCTTTCAGGATATTTTATCCACCATTTCTTTAATTGAGAAGTGTCATAAACTCTAACATTATCTTTATTTGATTTATAATTTATGGTTTTAGAGAAGAAAAGTATATACTCAAACTTTCGTTGCATAAACCCATTCGTTGACCAAGGAACTGTTTTGTCCTTTTTCCATATAATTACATCTTGTAGTAGCCAACCGATTTCTTTTAATTTGTTAGAAAGATCAAATGGCAATGTGATGACTTGATTATTTCGTTTAAATGTGTCTATTATTATCCATAAAGTTCCATTCTCTTCTGTGATTTCAAATACACCTGTAAAAATCGATTTTAGGTCATTTAAATAGTCTTCATAAGTTTGTCCATATCCAATTTGATTATCAGAATCATAGTCCTTCATATCATAGTATGGTGGAGAGGTAATCGTAGTCGTGATCTTTGTTTCAGAGGAAATTGCATCTAAAATATTTCTGGCATCTTGATTATAGATTACGTTTAGTGATTTTTTTTTAGTTTTTGATTTCATTTATTTTAGATACGTTTTTTTTAAATTTCGCCTAACAACGTTGTATATGCTATTGTTTTTATTTATCTTATATCTCCTTCAAAGGTATTCTTATCCCTCCAAATAAGAGGGCTATGGATAGCTTAAAATTGTTTTGTGTTTATTTCTACATTACTTTCACCCCAAATATAAGAAAAATAAAAAAGCCATCCCGTACGTACGGGATGGCTTTTGAAAATAAAACTAGTATTAACAGAAATTAATCTGTTGCTATTTTCTTACTCGGGGTCATCTTTGTTTCTCTTCGCATTTCAAAAATATCGGTGCTTATCGAAGTATCACCAATTAAATGTTTTGTGAAATAATCAGCTTTTAACCAAAAGAAATATTCGGTATACTTGCCAAAACCATGTCTTTGGCCGGGCATAATAAATACATCAAATCTTTTTTTTGCTTTAATCAAAGCGTTAGCCATACGAACAGTATTTCCCGGATGTACATTATTGTCTATATCTCCGTGAACCAACAACAGATTTCCTTTAAGATTTTTGGCTAGCTGCGGATTGGTTTCTATATCGTATAAAAACTTGGAGTTGCCTTCGTCGTCAATTTTTTCTTTTACACCATGATGAGTCTCGCTCCACCAACGATTGTATATGCTATTATCGTGATTACCAGCAGATGAAACTGTAAGGGATTATGAAAAAATTACTTGTCAAAATTACCCTGAGCCAAATATGCGATTAAATACAAATTTAGCTTTTTTCATTTACCCATCAAATCGCTGATTTGGCGGTGCGAATTACTTGCATAAAACTTCTAAAATGCACTGACACCCTTATGTTTTATGATGCATTGTTAACGGCTGTTACTTCTATAATTTTCTAATATTTTTGTATCTATCCAGTAGATATCTTTATTACTTGTAAAGAAGAAGTACTTACCATCACCAGTTACAAAAGGACATAACTCATGGCCTTCTGTATTAATATTCTCTCTCATATTTACTGCTTTTGACCATACATTATTTTCTTTGAAACTAACATACAAATCTCCTTTACCTAATCCACCCCTCCTGTAGGAGCAAAAAATAATATAACTCTCATCAGGGGAAATAAAAACATCTGCTTCGTATCCATCTGTATTAATACTGTCAGACATTCTTATCGGTTTTTGAAATGCTCCTTCTTTGAACTCAGAGTAATAAATGTCAAAATTCCATGTTGTGGAATCTGTTGTTTCTGCATTCGATGCAAAATAAATTGTCCCTTCCTTCGAAAATGAAATATAATACTCATCCTTCTCTGAATTAATTATTTCACCTGCATTAATTGGTTCTGACCAACTTCCCCCTTTTCTTGTGGCATACCATATGTCAATATTTTTCTTATCTCCCAATCCATTAAGCGGCATATCTGAAATAAAATACAACTTGTTTCCATCAGGAGATAAAAAAGGGTCATTGTAACTATAGTCTGCATTAAAGCTAATCTTTGTCGGCTCGCTCCATTTATTATCTACCCGAATCATATATCTAATTTCAGCTTTCCCTTGCACATCTACACCATAATAAAATTCATTGCCATCTTTTGAAAAAACCGACCCAAACTCATATTCGTCGACTTTTGAAACAATACCTAGGGCAAATATTTCTGATTGAAGTTTTGGTTCTTCTTGTCCTATGTATTCACCGTTTAAAACGATCTTTTTTTCTTGTCCAGATAATTCATTACAAAAAGTAAATGCAGTTATCATAAATAAAATAAATGTGATGCTCTTTCTCATGAATATCTAATTTAAGTGTGTGTGGTTGTAATTGCCGTTAGCGTTCTTGCAATATGGTCAGTTGGCGTTTTTCTTGCTGGATATTTCTTGATTTATTTATGTTTAATTTCCCATTTCTTTGACTTAATAGCTCT
>CAYPOW010000207.1:2526-6016 GCA_964412145.1 uncultured Draconibacterium sp. | reverse complement strand
AGTCTGGCAGAAATATCTGCAGAAATATCTTTATCTGGAAATGCATCTTTTGGAAACAAAATCCCTTTTTTTATAGAAGGGAGATTTTCTATTGAATTATATACAGCCATATCATAACCTACCCAGGTTTGAAATCCAAATAGCACTTTGAAAACATTTGATAAAAAGGATGTTTTTTGTTTAAGTAACCATATGCAAAAAGGGCTTGAGATCAATAGAATTAAAGATGCAAAAAAATCGAATAAACGCTTTGCTCTTTTGTTATTTGGTTTTAGAATACCGTCAATATCAATCATATACAGATTTCCAGCTTGAGTAATGCTTTGGCTACCGATTATTGCTGAGCTTTCGGAGGGCGCAATTTTATAAGCGACTTTTGCTGTGTTTAAAAGGGTCATCTGACGAATAATTTCTGAAGCATCCAGATTAGCTGAGCAAAATACTAATTCACTAATGCCATAAATAAGAATCAAATCTTCCAGCTGACTTAAATTGCCTATTACTCCTTCCTGATAAGTATTTAATTCAGTGGTATTTACCAAACTTATAAAACCTGGAGGAGAAGGTGTATTTCTTATAAGTTCAGCAACCCGACGTGTTTCTTTAAGCTCACCAATAATGGCAATTCGTTTTTCTCTGGTATTATCGGCAGCAAAATGTTGAAATTTTAGTAATCTAAAAATCCCTCGTAGCAAACCCAGTGAAAACATACCCCAGACAGTGCTAAACAATATAATTGCCCTGCTAAATCTCAGATATTCAGGCAGTAAAGCATAGATAACTAAAATAACCAGAGCTCCTAAACCTATCCCTTTTATACTGTTCCAGACTTTAAATGGCCTATCATAGGCACCGCTAATAAAAGACGAAAGGATCCAAATAATAACATAAATCGGTAAAACATAAACCACATAATACCAGGGATAGGAAGTTGGCATTAAATAGGTCTTTCCCCAATAATCCTGGATAAAATAAACTCCTCCAAATAACAATACGATATCGATAATTGGCAAGTAAATATTTTGTATAAACCGATAAATTATTGCAGCTGAAGCCCTAGCATATATGGCTGAATTGATTAAAATATTAAATAAACTTGCGTTTCTGCTGGAAAAATGTTTCTGAGCAAACAAAGCCATTGCTCTGTAAAAAATAAAAACATAATTGGCACTGCTTTTTTTTGTGCTCTCCCCTTTAAAATGAATGATGCTGGTTTTGGGGAAATAAATGTTTTTATAGCCAGCTTCTGTAATTCGATAGGAGAGATCAATATCTTCACCATACATAAAAAAACGCTCATCCAAAAGTCCAATCTCGTCCAAAACATTTTTTGGCATCAACATAAAAGCACCAGCTAAAACATCCACTTCATGTATTTCATTTTTGTCGAGAAAACCTAAATGATAACGACCAAATATTTTTGATTTTGAAAATAATTTCGCCAATCCAAATATTTTGTAAAAAGCAACAGGAGGAGTAGGAAGACCGCGTTTTGATTCCGCTAAAAAATTTCCTTTACCATCCAGCATTTTTACACCCAAACCGCCTACTTCAGGATTATCGACCATGTAGGCGAGTACTCTGTGAAAAGTGTCTTCTTCAACAATTGTGTCGGGGTTAAGTAATAAAATATATTCGCCATGTGCTTGTCTAATCGCCTGATTATTAGCTGCTGAAAATCCGAGATTGTTTTTGTTCAGGATTAATCTGACATCAGGGAATTTGTTCTCGAGCATACGAACTGAATAATCAACAGAATTATTATCGACTACCCATATTTCACTATCTATTCCTGCAAGTGCCTTTTCGACAGACAAAAGACATTGCTCCAAGTAAAATTCTACATTATAATTAACAATTATTACGGATAGTTTCATGTATTTACAATTTCACTTTTGATGTTTAGTCTATTCAGTTGTCTTCTAATAATGACTTTGTTTTGCAATTATTGCATTTATTTTGAATTAAAATGATAATCCGCCAAATCGTCAATTGGTTTTTGACTGATATTCCCTAATATGAATCCTAATTTATCAGCAATATACGCTAATTCATCCTTAAAAAACCAAGCAATAGATCCGGTAAAATGAACAGGCAATTTTTTATCCTGATTTAAAGGTAAGGCGACTAAAATTAAAAAATCTTCAAAAGAGCTATGAATTAATTCCTTAATAAAAGGAATGTCTTTATTTTTCCTTATGTATTTTGCAAAAGAAGCCAAAAATCTACTTGGAGATGGCTTTTGGTAAATCTCTTTCAATAAATTTTCGACAGATAAATTGAATGTTTTTTCAAAATCCTGAATCAGTTCTTTTGGTGCTGTATTTAAATAAATGGCATGAAGGAGTTTCTTTCCCAAATGATTTCCCGAACCTTCATCTCCCAAAAGATAACCCAGAGAAACAGCACTTTGTTCAATATGTTTTCCATTGTATTTGGCTGCATTTGAGCCAGTTCCAAGAATACAGGCAATTCCTTCAGATGTTTTGCACAAAGCTCGTGCAGCACCTTCCATGTCATGAAACACTTCAACAGATGAGTCTTTAAAAAATGATTTTAATCCTTTAGAAATTACCTGTTTATTGTCAACCGTTGAACATCCGGCACCATAAAAATAGATATTTGAAATTATTCCTGTTTCCGCATTTTCAAATAATCTATTAATTTCATTAGATATAGTTAAAGTATCTGAATAATACGGATTTAGTCCTTTTCCAACAAAATTAGTTCGTTGGCTCGATTCTAAATCAAGTAAAATCCAATCTGTTTTGGTAGAGCCGCTGTCTGCAATTAAAATCATAAAATGCCTTTTGGCTAAATTAAAAAAAACTCCCGTTTGAAAAACAGATAAAAAATTGCATTTTTGTACGGTGAGTAATCAAAGAAATAGTCTACGATTAATTTTTCCAGGATTGAGCATTCTTTTGTTTGTGCTCATTTTTTTGAATTTAGTCATTGGTTCCGTATCTATTCCAATGGATGTTTTTCTGCATTTTTTTGATAGCGACATTTCCTCTAATTATCTTGTTTGGCATCATATTGTAATAGAATCGCGTATTCCTCAAATAGTTACGGCTATTTTTAGTGGTGCGGCCTTGGGTTTGGCGGGGCTTCAAATGCAAACGCTTTTTCGGAATCCATTAGCTGGTCCTTCCATTTTGGGAATCAGTTCGGGAGCAAGTTTGGGCGTGGCAATTGTGACATTAGGTTCAGGAATTGGAGGAATATATTTAGGCAGGAATTTAATGGATGGTATTGGGATTCATCTGGCTGCATTTCTTGGCGCCTTTTTAGTTCTTTTTATTGTGCTAATCGCAGCAAAAAAAGTCAGAAATAATGCTTCTTTGCTGATCATCGGAATTATGGTTGGTTATGCAGCATCCTCCATAATTGGCCTTTTAAATTTTATTGGACAAAAAGGAGAGGTGCACGCTTTTGTAATCTGGGGATTAGGAAGTTTTTCCAATGTTCAAAATAATCAAATGGTTTT
>CAYPOW010000207.1:0-2426 GCA_964412145.1 uncultured Draconibacterium sp. | reverse complement strand
TAAACCAATTACTATCCAATCAGGACTTAATCTGCAATTAAAAAGAGGAGAGCTTTGCTGTTTAATCGGGCCAAATGGAGTTGGTAAATCAACACTTTTGCGAAGCATTAGTACTCAAATCCAAGTACAGCAAGGCCAGATTTTCCTGAACGATAAGGTTATTCATAAATACGAGAATCAGGACTTAGCCAAAAATTTAAGTCTGGTATTAACAGAAAGTGTTCAGGTTCCAAATTTGAAAGTAAAAGAATTGGTGGCTATGGGTCGTTTTCCTTATACCAATTTTTGGGGAAAAATAAATAAAGAAAACCAACTGAAGATTGATGAGGCTATTCAACTTCTTGGATTACAAAATCTTGCAGAGCAGAATTTTAATGAGCTTAGCGATGGAGAAAAACAAAAAGCATTGATTGCCAAAGCAATCGCACAAGATACACCGCTTATTCTTTTAGATGAGCCAACTGCCTTCCTCGATTTCCCTTCTAAGATGTCCATTTTGGCAGAACTTCGAAAAATTGCACATCTTAATAATGTGGGTATAATCTTATCTACTCACGATTTGGAATTGGCTTTGAAAATGGCCGATTTAATCTGGCTTTTCCCTCAGAAAAATGAAGTTAAATCTGGAATTCCAGAAGATTTAGTGTTGAAAGGTGCTATTGGTAAAGCTTTTTCAAATGAATTGCTTTCCTTCGATTTGAAAACAGCCCATTTCACACAGCGGATACAAACAAGAGATATACTCAATATTGAAGGAGTTTCAATTGAATGCGAATGGCTGAGGCGAGCTCTTTTACGCAAGGGAATAAATGGAAATACGAATCAACCAATGCCTCTTAAAGCTTTTTATGATAGCGCGCTAAAAAAATTTATCTTTCAAAAGGAAAGTAAAATATTCGGTACTTATGATTCCATTAGTGAGCTTCTAACCGAAATTGAAAACACAAACTAAAATATCAAAACATGAAAAAAATACATTTTTATCTATTTGTTATGCTGGTATTAAGTACGGCATGTACATCGAAAAAAAAAGTTGATTTAATTGTTAAAAATGCAAAAATTTATACTGTAAATGAGGATTTTATAATTACAGAAGCCTTTGCTGTTAAAGACGGAATATTTATTGCTGTCGGAACAGCACAGGAAATTTGTTCGCAATTTCAAGCAAAAGAAACTTTAGATCTTAATGGACAATATGTTTACCCTGGATTTATTGATGCGCACGCTCATTTTTCAGGTTATGGAAAAGGTATTCAAGCTGATGCACAACTTTTTGAGACGCTATCTGAAGGGGAAATTTTGAATCTTCTGGAAGGATTTCAGAAAGAGCGACAAAATTCCTGGATATTAGGAAGAGGCTGGGATCAAAACGATTGGCTTAAAATGGAGTTTCCAAATAAAGATGGATTAGATAAACTTTTTCCTGAAACGCCTGTTTATCTGACTCGAATTGATGGCCATGCAGCATGGGTGAATAGCAAAGCACTGGAATTGGCAGGGATAACTTCTAAAACAAATATTGATGGAGGAGATATAATCCTTCAAAATGGCGAACCCAGTGGAATTTTAATAGATAATGCCATGAATTTGGTTCGATCTTTAATTCCGGAACTAGATAAAAATGCGCAAATTAAAGCCCTCAAAGCAGCCGAAACAAATTGTTTTGCAGTTGGATTAACAGGTGTTACTGATGCAGGATTGAGTTTAGCTAGTATTCAACTTATCGACAGCTTACAAAAGTCAGATGCACTGAGTATTCGTATCAATGCGATGATGGAGCCTAGTCAAGAAAATTTTGATTATTTCTTGTCTGATGGTCCTTTTATTACTGATAAATTGACAGTTCGAACTATAAAAATATATGCCGATGGTGCTTTAGGATCACGTGGTGCTTGTATGATTGAACCTTATTCAGATAGTCCGGGCAATTATGGTTTAATGATTGAGACGGAAGATTATTATCGCGAAATATGTAAAAAGGCACTGGAAAACAATTTTCAGGTAGCCACACATGCAATTGGTGATTCAGGTAATCGGGTGATGTTAAGAATTTATGGGGAAGCGCTTCAGGGAAAAAATGACAAGCGTTGGAGAATGGAACATTCGCAAATAATTGCACCAGAGGATTTTAATCTATTTGGAGAAAATTCAATTATCCCATCGGGACAACCTACCCATGCTACTTCTGATATGTATTGGGCGGATGAACGTGTTGGACTAGAAAGATTAAAGGGAGGCTATGCTTATAAAAAACTTCTCGATCAAAATAACTGGATTCCCCTAGGAACCGATTTTCCAATCGAAAAAATTGATCCGCTCTTGACTTTTTATGCTGCTGTCATTCGAAAAGATTTGAATAATTATCCTAAGGAAGGATTTCAAATGGAAAATGCTTTAAGTCGGGAAGAAACTTTAAAAGGAATGAC
>CAYPOW010000206.1:0-6077 GCA_964412145.1 uncultured Draconibacterium sp. | reverse complement strand
TCCACTCCATTTGCATTTCCAAAAGCATCAGCCGAAGGCGCAGCAATAACTGCAATATCAATTTGAACTTCCCCATCCTGAATGGACTGATAACGACCACCATGCGAACGAAGAATACCCACTCCGGCCATTTTGCCATCGGAGCAAAACTGACCCAAAGCACCATTCATACTTCCTTCGATATGATGGATAGTTCCATCTTCCAAATAAGGAATCAAATGTGTATGACAAGGAAAAGACGCCGAAGGGAACCAGCGCAATCCTTTTATTCCCAATTCATGAGCAATATCAAAAATCTGATTTGCGATTAAATCGCCATTGCGGAAATGATGATGTGTAGAAATAGTCATTCCATCTTTTAAGCCTGCTTTTATTAAAGCTTCTTTTAGATTTGGAAGCAGTTTATTTCCATCGGCAGGATAATCGGCACACGAAGGAATGCGTGGCGCATGCTTTCTGCCTGTAGGACGATATTTTCCAACTCCCTGAAAGGCAATATGTTTTTCGCCATTAATGATTTCAGGAACTATTCTTCCAAGCGCGTTTTTTACTAGTTTATCGTATTTTGTCATTGTGAAAAATGCTTTTCAAAATAAATATTTTTATAAACGAAATTTAATTATCGATATTCCCTTGCCAATCTTTTGGGAGTTTCCCCATATCCACAGCCAATTGAATTACTTTTTCTGCTCGTTTAACCACAGGAGCATCAATCATTTTTGTTCCAAGCGAAACGACTCCCAAACCTTTTGCTTTGGCATCTAAAAAGGCAAGATAAATCTTTTTGGCCTTATCGATTTCTGTAGAATCAGGAGCAAAATTTTCGTGAATTACACGAACCTGACGTGGATGAATACAGCCCATTCCATTGAATCCCAAACTTTTAGAAACCTGAACGTTTTTCTTCAAGCCTTCCATATCAGACACATCGGAAAAAACAGAATCGATGGCCTGAATGCCAGCAGCAACAGCTGCATTCACCAATGTGGTACGGGCAAAAAACGATTCAGAGGATTCCGCCGTACGACGAACACCCAGATCGGCTGTATAATCTTCCAGTCCAATGGCCATTGAAGAAATCGCTTGGCAGACAGTGGCAATAGCATACACATTCATCACACCTTTGGCACTTTCGATAATGGGCATCAGCCAGACTGGATTTTTCAGTTTATATTTTGATTGAATTTGTTTGATTTTATCATCCACGGCAATTAATTGCTCAGGCGTTTCCACTTTTGGAACCAAAATCAGATTAGCTTGATGAGGAATAACAAATTCAAGGTCTTCCAATCCGCGATCACCCTGATTGATACGAACCATTCGCTCGGCACCATAGAAATTCAGTGAGCGTAAAGCATTACGAACCAAAAAGCGAGCTTCATGTTTTTTATTGTGAGCCACAGCATCTTCCAAATCGAGGATTAAAGCATTGGGCTTGTGAATTCCTGCATTCAACATCAGACTTGGTGAATTTCCAGGAAGGTACAAGCGGGAAAAACGATGTTGTTCCCTAGTACTCAAGCTTTTATTTTGATCAAGAATTTCGAGCAAATATTCTTTTTCCGAATTCATCAACTTTTTGATTGCGGCTTCCAATCGTGCTGCGATTACAAATGGTAGCGCACCTGAATCGTCAAACAAAATGCGGGCACTTTTTATGCCGAAAAAATCCAGAACATCAAGAATGAGTTTTTTGTTTGATTTCCCAAACATCACCTGCACTTTTGATTTCATCTCGAGCTCAATACCACCGGTGCTTTTTAATTCGAACTCTATAAAACAGTCAGACCGAATGCCTTTTCCTCTATTTCCTGTTTGTGCTATTTTCATATTTCTGATGCTATAAATTATGATACTGTGTTTTTAAAATCGCATTTCGAGCAAAGCTTTCAAGCGATCAGGAGTCAGTTTTTTACGTTCTCCCATATTAATTTTTTCTTGTTTACTGAGCTTTTGAATAATTTCGTCGATTCCTTTTTCCGGAATATCGTACTCGCTTAATCGCGTTTTAGCGCCCAGGCTTTTAAAAAATTCTTCCGTTTTTACGATGGCTTCATCAATCAAAATATCTTTATCCTCTTCCTGAAGACCCCACACATTTTGAGCAAAACGAATCAGTTTTTCTTTCTTTTCTTCACGCATTACTTCCATCATTCCAGGAAGCACAACTGCCAATGACTGAGCATGATCCAACCCATAAAGTGCTGTTAATTCATGTCCAATCGTATGTGTTGCCCAATCGGTAGGAACACCCAAAGCTAATTGGCCATTTAAAGCCATAGTAGCCGCCCACATCGCATTGGAGGCTATATCATAGTTGAACTCCTTAAAGCAGTAATCGGGGCCATATTCAATTAAGGTTAACATAATTCCTTCAGCCCAGCGATCTTGTACTTCTGCCCTGTTTGGAAAAGTAAGGTATTGTTCAATTACGTGTACAAAAGCATCGATGATACCATTGGCTAACTGCGACTGTGGCAATGTTTTTAAAACGTTTGGATCGAGAATAGAAAATTTTGGATAAACCAGCGGACTGGCAAAAGGCAATTTCTCATTGGTTTCATCATTACTGACTACCGAAAAAGGATTCATTTCGGTTCCGGTGGCAGAAAGGGTTAAAACAACTCCCATTGGAATGGCCGATTTTACCGGAGCTCCTTTTTGACAAATGTCCCAGGGATTCTCACCTTGAAAATGAGCAGCAGAAGCTAAAAATTTTGTTCCATCAATTACTGAACCACCACCTACTGCTAAAAGAAAATCGATTTTTTCTTTTTTGACCAATTCAACGGCTTTCATTATTGTCTGATAGCGAGGATTAGGTTCTATCCCTCCAAATTCGAAATAAGTAAATTCCGACAAAGCTTTTGTAACCTGACCGTAAACTCCATTTTTAAAAATACTTCCGCCACCATAAGTGATCAAAACCCGACTTCCGGCAGGAATTTCTTTAGAAATGGAAGCAATTGTATCTTGCCCAAAGATTATTTTAACAGGATTTTTATATTCGAAATTGTACATTTTTCCTTTTTCGTCAAATTTACGAATTTTCGGTGCATCGCAATGCCCAAATGAAGCAAATTGCAACACAATTTTTATTATCGAACTCTATATCCATCCTAACAACAAATAAATTAATTTTGTCGAAGCTAGCGTGAAATGAAAAAAGATGGGACAATCGGAAATTTCCTGACTTGTTGAATACTAAACTTGAAATCCTTGAAAAAGAAAATCAGAATAATCATCAATCCAATTAGTGGAACGGGCAGACAAAAGAAAGCCGAAGAGGCCATTGGAAAATATTTGGATACAAGTTTGTTTGATAGCGAAATTTTATACTCTCAGCGAAAAGGAGATATTACTCTTTTAAGCAGACAAGCTGTTGAAAAAGAATATGATGCTGTTGTGGTAATTGGCGGTGACGGGTCGATAAACGAAGCTATACAAGTACTTGAAGGATCGAAAACCGCTCTTGGAGTAATTCCCATAGGCTCAGGAAATGCCTTGGCCAGACATTTAAAAATTCCAATGTCAATAGCCGATTCAGTTTTGCGTATCAATCAGTTTAAAATCAAACAAATTGATATGGCTAAAATTAACAATTACCTCTTTGTAAATCTTGCCGGTATTGGATTTGATGCTCATGTAGCCTATCAATTCAGTCAATCTAAAAAACGAGGCTTGTGGAATTATATCAAAATAACGGTTCGTGAATTTTTTCGCTACTCAGAAAAAGAATACAATCTGATATTGGACGGAAAATCACTAAATACCAGTGCTTTTATGGTTGTTTTTGCCAATGCCAATCAGTTTGGAAATAATCTGCTTATCTCGCCACAAGGTAAAATTGATGATGGCTTATTGGATGTATGTATTGTGAAAAAACCAAAAATTTATCAAATCCCGGCAGTTTTTTATTTGTTTTTAAGAAAACGTATAGATCGATCAAAATTGGTACAAATTCAGCAGGTTAAAAACAGCCATTTGGAATTGAATCAATCGGAACAAATAAATCTGGATGGAGAAGCAATTCAACTAAACGGACAAGTCAACATTTCTATAAATCCGCTATCTTTGTCGGTAATTTCATAAGGGAAACCCAATGTCGAAAAATAAAAAAAATAATAAAATCGTTGGTGATATTATGTATTCAACCAATCCTGATTTTGAATTTGAGCATGAGGCTGAAACAGAAACGCTTTCACCATCCGAACAAGACCTTAGAATTTGGCTCGATAAAAAACATCGAGGCGGCAAACAGGCAACTTTGATTAAAGGTTTTATTGGAAATGATAATGACCTAAAGGATTTAGCTAAAATATTAAAAACGAAATGCGGCGTTGGAGGATCTTCCAAAGATGGAGAAATAATCATCCAGGGCGATTTTAGAGATAAAGTTCTCGAAATACTAAAAGGGATAGGATATAAAGTTAAAAAGGCAGGCGCATAAAAAAAGCCTGAAATTTTCAGGCTCTATTTTTAATACTCATCTTCATTAAAGAAAAAATCTTCTTTTGTAGGGTAGTCTGGCCATAAATCTTCAATTCGGTCATAAGATTCACCCTCATCCTCAATTTCTGATAAATTTTCAACTACTTCTTGAGGCGCGCCTGAACGAATAGAAAAATCAATTAATTCTTCTTTTGTTGCAGGCCAAGGTGCGTCTTCAAGCTTTGAGGCTAATTCTAAGGTCCAATACATATTTTTATATTTTGTGTGTTCTAGTTTTTTGCAAAAATAATTTTTTTTTAATAATAAACAAGATTTACTTTATAAAGGTCTGGTTAAGTTATTAACAGACTATTTATAAGTAGGTTGCATCTTGATCTTTTTAACCTTAAAAAAGTATATTATAATTGGGAAACGGCTATTTCCATCCTAAAAGCTATTATCAGCATCAAAAGAAGACAAATTAGAGCATTTAATCTTCCCTTTTGGCGAATTTTTTTAAAAATTCTGGAATTTGACTATAGGTGGCCGTTTTTGATGGAATAACACTGCCTTGCCCTTGTTCCATAATAATTTTCATTCCTTTGTCAGCATCAAAAAAGAACTCAAGAAAAGCTTTTGCAAGTTCCGGATTTGGTGCGTTTTTCAATTGTGTAATACCATACACCATTGGACTTCCTTTTAAATTTTCGTACTCGCCAGGCTTTTTGCCTGAAATATCCACTTGAGCACTAGAATACCAATCAGCTAAATAAGAATAGGATAGGTTTACAGAATCATTGAGCGATATAATTTTTAAGTTGTGTTGCTGAGCAACCGATCGGTATATAAAAATATAATCAAGCACATTGGCTTCGAGTAATCCCAGCAAATCCACTTCTTTGGGACGCATAAAATTTTCATCCTTATTTAGTAGTTCTAAAATAGCAGGTCGATTCTTCCGAAGAGCTTCCAATTGCATAGCCATTACTGTTCTGTATCCTCCCGGATCGGAATTTGGATCGGAACGCCCGTAGATAATATCAGGCATCGCCAAAATTTCAGGCCAATTAAGGGAAGATATTTGTCTATTCATTTTTGATCGATCTGTATAGGCAATCACCATTTCATTCGAAGCAAAAGAAATATTCCAATCGGCGTATTCAGGAATTAAAAACCGATCGATTATTTGATAATCAGCCGAAGCCATAATATCACACTCTTTTTTTAAATCGGTAATTTTTCTGGCACAGGCAACACTTCCTGCTGCTTCTAGCAAAACATTTATATTCGGATTTTCTTTCTCAAATTCCTCTACAATCAATTTAAAAGGAAACGATAAAGAACCCGCATGAAAAATTATTAAATCGCCTCCCAAACCTCCTGTTTGTTTTTTCTTATTTTTATTTTGGCATGATTGGATTCCAAATAAAAAAAGCAGCAGCCCAAGAAAAATAATTTTCTTTCTCATCCTTTTGTTTGTCTGTCGCAAAATTAATCTTATCAAATAGAAATACAATAATTATCGCTGAAATTAATGTAAAGGTTTTCGTCTTCGTAAAGTGGACTTTTGGGAAAAGCCACTAACTTTGCAAAAAAACAAATTATGTCAAAAATTCGCTTGGCGATAAATGGATTTGGCCGCATTG
>CAYPOW010000205.1:0-6083 GCA_964412145.1 uncultured Draconibacterium sp. | reverse complement strand
CCACTTCCAATTGATAAAAATAAGTTCCAGAAGGTAATTTATCAGCAGAAAATTGAACGGAATAATCACCAGGACTTTGATTGCTATTCACAAGTTCAGCAACTTTACTCCCAAGAATATCAAAAACCTGCAACTTAATATGACTAGCTTCTGGTAATGAATATTTTATAGAAGTTATGGCAGTAAAAGGATTAGGATAATTTTGAGCAAGAGAAAGATTTGTCGATAAATTTATTGTTTCAGTTCCTGATATAATCGGCAAATCATTTACCTTACCTATTTTTAGAATATTGATATCATCCTCAGTTCTAACAATAAAAGCAAAAGGTAATGAGGCATCACTTAAACTTTTTATATCCAATAATAGCTCAGTATCATCTTCAGTACTCATTGGAATGGGATCTAAGAAACCATCTGTTTCTGTATATTTTAAAATACTACCGCCTATATTTACACTATTACGATAAAGATATAAATAAGTGGTATCCAGATACATAGATGGCTCTACTGAATAATAATATTCAGCTAATTGCGTAGTATCTACTTGCCAAGCTTGATTCCTTTTTTTATTTAACACTATCAATTCGTTATAATCGTCTATCGATCTTAACATAGCTGTCACAGCTCTTGTGTCATTTTGCTGGGGGCTTCCTGTATGAACAACATAAGAAGCAGATTGTGGTGAAAAATATTTATCATTAAAAATAGTATTAACAGTTGACCATTCCGTTCCATTGAACATTTTTGTTTCAAGTGTACAATCATGTCGATGATACCATACTGTAAATAGCGTGTCATTGTTAACAACCATTGCAGGAGCATTAAGTATAATATTATCAATAGCACCCAAATTGTAGGTGTACAAAGCCTCTGCACCAGGCCAGCTTCCAGTACTATTATTGGAATAAACAATATTATATTTTGTGGCAAACCAGGCATAATCGTAGGCAATATAATGCATCACGTTTTTGTAGTTAAGAAGCTGAGAATAATTCAAATAACATACTGTATAGGCATTTCCTTGCAAAGACTGCACGCTTTCATCATTAATTACATTTACAGAAGTTGTCCAAACCCCTTCTATTTTTTCAACATAATTGATATGCGTTGAGGGATAAGCATTATAGTAACTGCTATAATAATTGGGTGGGCCATCGTATCTATAAACAAGATGAATATCATTATCACCATCAACCGAGGCTGAGATATCATAAATGTGTTCACGAGTGTATGTCGCTGAATGAGAATAAATAGAAACAATTTCAGGCCCATTCCAGTTAACTCCTAAGTCATTCGATGTAAAAACTAAAACTGAATCCACCGTTAAGCCCCATTTCCCATAAAACAAATGAATAACCTGATCATTGTCCATAACTATTGCCTGACGCCCTAAAACTATATTTACTGAACTAGAATCTAACGAAGCCAGCTCCTGAATTTTAACTGAGTTCTGAGAATAAATTATTGAGTTTGATAGCGTCAAAATCAATACTAAAGTCAAAATTTTTTTCATAAGTAAATCTCCATTTAATTAATTTAAATTTATTTCTCACTCTCTAAATATTTTAATTCTTCTATGGCATAGAACTTCTTTGCTGAGATTTAAAGACATTCTACAAAAGGATTCCATTTTTCATTAAAAGTTTATTTTAGCGAGTTTTGTTTTCCAAGAATTATAATCTTTAAAGAATCATATTCACCATGATTCATCTTAATAGTGTTTATACAGCAGTTTCGTTCTCTCATGCAAAATATGACTCTAAATTAGAATATCCTTATACCGAAGTCAACTAAAATCTACTATTTATAGTGTATCTAAATAAAAAAAAGAATTCTTTTTGATATCCTAATAGAATTAAAACCTTTATTTACAATCCATTAACCCTTCATTTTATATCAACTGGGATTTGAAAGAAGATAAAATTAGCTTCAAAAAAAAACAAACTCCAATCAAACTTCATTTGACTATCTTTGCCGACTTATTTTAAAAATACTTGAATGATTTCAATTGACGGGCTGGCGGTAGAGTTTGGCGGAACTACTCTATTTAAAGATATTTCTTTTGTTGTAAACGATAAAGACCGCATTGCCCTGATGGGTAAAAATGGGGCAGGAAAATCGACACTACTTAAAATCATGGCTGGCATTCAAACACCTACTAATGGAAAAGTTTCTGCTCCCAAAGAAGCCATCATTTCCTATCTTCCTCAACATCTGATGTCGGAAAGTAATCTGACTGTTTTCCAAGAAGCTTCTCAGGCATTTTCACAGGTTTTGAGTTTGCAAAAGGAACTGGACGATCTGAATGAACAACTCACAATACGTACCGATTACGAGTCGGAGGAATATTATGCCATCATTGAGAAAGTATCTGAGCTCAGCGAAGAAGTTTATAGTCAAGCCGAAATAAATTATGATGCTGAGGTTGAAAAAATTCTCTTAGGATTAGGGTTTTTACGTAGCGATTTTCAACGCAAAACCACAGAATTCAGCGGTGGTTGGCGCATGCGTATCGAACTGGCTAAAATTTTGCTTCAAAATCCTGATTTAATTCTTTTGGATGAGCCCACAAATCATCTGGATATTGAATCTGTTCAGTGGCTAGAAGAATTTCTAATTAACAGTGCCAAAGCAGTTATCATAATTTCACATGATAGAGCATTTATCGACAATATCACAACACGCACTATTGAAGTCACCATGGGGCGTATTTACGATTACAAAGTGAATTATTCCAAATACCTGGAACTCAGAATAGAACGACGCGAACAACAGCAAAAGGCTTTTGAGGAGCAACAAAAGTTTATTGCTGATAATCAAGCTTTTATCGATCGATTTAGAGGGACTTATTCCAAAACTCTTTCCGTACAATCGCGCGTAAAAATGTTGGCAAAATTAAAGATTCTGGAAGTGGATGAAGTGGATACTTCGCATCTTAAACTACGCTTCCCTCCTTCCCCACGATCAGGAAATTATCCAGTTACAGCGGAGCATGTTTCTAAAAGATACGGCGATCATTTAGTATTTTCAGATGCTTCTTTTAGCATAACACGCGGCGAAAAAGTAGCCTTTGTTGGAAAAAACGGCGAAGGTAAATCAACACTAGTTCAGGCTATTATGGGTGAAATTGAGCACGAAGGAAAACTCACTTTGGGTCACAATACCATGGTTGGTTATTTTGCGCAAAACGAAGCTTCCAAACTCAACGAAAACCTGACTGTTTTTCAAACCATCGATGATGTGGCCAAAGGTGATATTCGAACCAAAATAAAAGACATCTTGGGCGCTTTTATGTTTGGTGGTGATGACTGGGAAAAGAAAGTAAGAATTCTATCAGGAGGAGAAAGAACGCGACTGGCAATGATTAAACTATTGCTTGAACCTGTTAATTTACTAATCCTTGATGAACCTACTAATCATCTGGATATGAGAACAAAAGATATCCTTAAACAAGCATTGAAGGATTACGATGGCACACTTATTCTTGTATCTCACGACCGTGATTTCCTTGATGGTATGGTCAGTAAAATTTATGAATTCGGTAATAAACAAGTCAAAGAACATTTTGAAGGCATCGGCGAATTTCTGGCTCGTAAAAAAATGGAACATTTGCGCGAATTGGAAATTAAATCGAAATAAATAGTTTGCTGCCAAACCATCCTAAAGTTTATTCAATACTTTCTGTATATTTTCTTTTCTTTGTGGTTATAATTATCAAAAATTATGTTCACATGGAATTATTTTGATGAAGCATTAAAATGAAATCATTAAAAGAAAATAAATGAAAAATACGCTATTATTCCTAATACTTAATTTTCTGGTTTCCTTGTTTTTCATCAACACTCTTCAGGCACAAGATATTCAGAAGGAAGTAAATTTTTCAGAACATAAAGTATTACCTGGCTATGGATTTAAAAAAAAGGCCCATCCTGAAATTTTTCAGGGAAATAAAAAGAAAAGGAACTATTTTGAAGGCTGGTATTTCAAAATGGTTTCGGAAGATGGTTCTTCCATACTCAGTGTTATTCCAGGAATTTCGATATCAAAAGACGGAATAGAGCAACACGCTTTTATTCAGATAATTGACGGCAAAACAGCCACAACAAATTATTACACATTTCCAATAGAAGAATTTACTTTTTCCAGAAAGGAATTTGCAGTTAGAATAGGAAAAAACTATTTCTCAAAAGATAGAATTATACTTGATATTCTTACAGATAGCTCCAATATTTCTGGTGTAATTCAAATGACAAATCATGTAGAACTTCCTTCAAAAAAAATACTCAATTCCGGAATTATGGGTTGGTATCGATTTGTTCCTTTCATGCAGTGCTACCATGGTGTTGTTAGTCTCAACCATACCCTACAAGGCAAAATTGAAAAAGATGGAGAAGATTATAACTTTATAAATGGAACTGGATATATTGAAAAAGACTGGGGAAACTCAATGCCATCGGCCTGGATTTGGATGCAATCGAATAACTTCAGTAAAAAGAATACTTCATTTATGCTTTCAGTGGCCAATATTCCCTGGTTGGGAAAATCATTTACCGGATTCCTTGGTTTCTTTCTTCACGATAATAAAATTTATCGTTTTGCAACCTACACAAAAGCAAAATTAAGCTTAGAAGAAGCGGGAAACGATACTATCAAAATAAGAATACAAGACAAAAAAAACACATTTCTGGTGGAGGCTTACCATGCGAATTCAGGACTTCTAAAAGCACCCGTAAAAGGATCGATGGACAGGCGCATCGCGGAAAGCATTGATGCGAAACTACATTTAACCGTTTTGGATAAGAATGGAATAGTTATTTTTTCTGATAGTACATCAATTTCAGGACTTGAAATGGTTGGAGACCAGAAAATATTGATGAATAGAAAAAAGAAATGAAAAACGCTAAATCGCCCATTTTACTTTTCGATGGCATATGTAATTTATGCAATGGTACCGTGCAATTTATCATCAAAAGAGATCCCAAAGGAAAATTAAAATTTGCTGCTTTGCAATCAGAAAGTGGACAAGCATTGCTGAAAAAGTTTGGTTTACCAACAGATCATTTTGATACATTTATTTTCATCAAAGAAGAAAAATATTATCTGAAATCAAGAGCCGTTTTGGAAGTATTAAAAGAATTGGGTGGAGTCTGGAAAATATTCTATGTATTTCTCTATCTTCCACATCCAGTCAGAGATTTTGTTTACGACATCGTGGCAAAATCACGCTATAAAATTTTCGGAAAAAAAGATAAATGTATGCTTCCTTCACTTGAGATAGAAGAAAGGTTTTTAAAATCAGAAACTCCAAATAAACAAATTAAATAGTTTACACAATGAAATTGACAGCCTATTTTGAGGGTATTACTGACTACTTTTCTCCAAAAATAATTGGAGAAGTAAATGATGTATTTGTTAAAGTGGCAAAAGTCAAAGGAGAAGATATTCCCTGGCATGCGCATAAGGACGAAGACGAATTATTTTATATTGTTGAGGGATCTTTATTATTTGAAATTGAAGATAAAATAGCTTTTACCATGAATAAAGGCGAATTTTTTATCGTAAAAAAAGGAATCAAACATCGAATTTCTTCAAGAGAAGAATGTAAGATTATGCTGATAGAAAATAAATCGACAGCTCATACAGGAGAAATTATTACAGATATTACAAAAACCATAGAACAGCAAAAAAGACAGGAAAAATAGAAAACGAGATTAACTCTACTTACTGTTGCTTCTTTTTAACAGGCGACAATTATTCATTTTAATTCCATCTATTTGACAACAAATTTATAACTTGCAGCCTCAAATCCATTTATTAACCAAAATAATTCATTCAAACCAAATAAAGAGTTATTTTTTATATCAACTTAAACCAAACACAAAAGCACCTCATATGAAAAGAAAAATCTTACCAATGCTTGCCTTCCTTTTTTTGTTTGCAAGCCTTTATGGGCAAAACACGCCTGTTACTAAAGCCAATTATAGGCTAGCTGAGCAATTCTCTCCTACCAAACTAAAACGGATGGTTTTTAGTACAAGTGTTAATCCAAAATGGATGAAAACAGGTGATAAATTTTGGTATTC
>CAYPOW010000204.1:0-6087 GCA_964412145.1 uncultured Draconibacterium sp. | reverse complement strand
AAAGTGATCCAACTAGGGCTCGAACCTAGGACCTACAGCTTAGAAGGCTGTTGCTCTATCCAACTGAGCTATTGGACCATTTTGCGGCTGCAAAGATAAATAATATTTTGAATTTTTGTGCTTATTTTTTATCCTCTTAGCCATAAAAAAAAATAAAAAATTTCCCTATCTTATTATTTCTTTTATATTTGTTTCCTTAGAATTTAATGAAAAATCAGAAAATTAATATGTTGAATCTCGAAATCAAACCAAAAATTGGACTAGGTGATATTTTGTTTGGCGAAATCCCTGAAAAATTAACAAAAATAATGGGTCAGCCTGAAAGTGTGGAGGATGTTCGAACAGATGATGATCTTAAAACAACTATTCTCTCTTTTCCTTCTCAAGGCATTACCGTATTTCTTGAAGGTTTAATTGAACCCATTGTCTCTAATTTTGATGTGGATAATACAGCAGCCACTCTTTTTGGCGTAAATATTTTCGAAAAGACTGAAGCCGAAGCTAAAAAATTGATGGAAGATAATGGATATAGTCAGTTTGAGGAAGATGAAGAGGAGTGGGGCGAAAGACGCTTAAGTTGTGAAGATGCCCTTATGGACTTTTACTATATTGATGGTAAATTACAAGCTGTTAACTGGGGTGTTTATATAAAAGACGATGGCACAATAGACAGAGATGTCTAGATTTTCGCTGAACGCGGATGGTGCACCAGAATTTCTTCTTTTAAATAATTCCTGTCGAGATGCGTATAGATTTCTGTAGTGATAATCGACTCATGTCCAAGCATTTCCTGAACTGCTCGTAGATTTGCACCTCCTTCAACCAGATGAGTAGCAAAACTATGGCGGAAAGTATGTGGACTAATATTTTTATGAATTCCTGCTCTTGCTGCTAAATCTTTGATAATAACAAAAACCATTGTTCGCGTAAGAACTTTTCCTCTGCGGTTTAAAAATACGTAATCTTCGTAGCCTCTTTGTATGTCGACATGCACTCGTGATTGATTTACATAAATAGAAATTTGTTTTAAAGCTTGTGATCCAATTGGAACTAATCGTTCCTTTTCCCCTTTTCCAATCACGCGGATAAATCCTTCATCAACATAAATATTCGATAGTTTCAAATTCACTAGCTCACTAACGCGTAAACCACAACCGTAGAGTGTTTCTAGCATAGCTTTGTTGCGTTCTCCTTCAGCTTTGCTTAAATCTATTTGAGCAATCATTTTATCTATTTCTTCTATCGAAAGGGTTTCCGGCAATTTGGTTCCCAGTTTGGGTGCATCGAGTAATTCGGTAGGATCGATTTTAAGGTAATTTTCCAAAATAAGATATTTGTAAAAAGCCTTGATCCCAGATATCAATCGTGCTTGCGATCGTGCGCTTAAACCAAGTTCTGTTACCCATTGTAAGAAATTCTGTAAATGATTCAGCTCTAGCTCTTTGGGCTGAATGTCTAATTGATTGATTTCGAGATAGCTAATTAATTTTTCCAGATCGCGCAGATAAGCTTCTATTGAATTTTCAGAAAGCGACTTCTCTAAACGCAAATAATTTTTAAAACCTACAATATGTGATTTCCAATCGGACATAGCTTTTTTTAGCTGTTAATAATGAGGTTTAACAAATAGCATTTCAATCGATTTCTTTTCAGCAAATTGTCTTCTTTGGTAGATTGAGGAACTTTTATTTATTTCCGGTTAGTAAAAAAACAGGATATTTACCATAAGGTTTTTCAACTAAACCCACACGCTGGATTTTCAAATTTTTAAATCCCGCACTTTTTGCCATATTTATAAATTCTTCTCTTTCAAAACCAAAATGAAAAACACCTGTATCACCTTTATGAAAAGTCCCATCTTCTGTTTCTAAATCAGATATAGCAATGCTTCCATTTAAATTTAACATAGTGTAAAATTTCATGAATAAAGATAAAGTGTCTTTTACATGATGTATTGTCATCGATGAGATAATTCCATCAAATTTCTGATTTAAATTCTCTTTTGATAAGTCAATTTCAACGATATCAAGGTCACAATCAATGCTGTGTTCTTTACTTTTTAAAGTTTCATTCATTGATTTGGAAATATCAACAGCGGTGATTTTACCAACATGCGGGGCGATTTTCGACAATAACAAGCCAGTACCTGAACCAAAATCCAAAAGACTCATCTCTTTTGAATAAACTATCTCTTTCAGTATTAGATTGGCAATGTTGCTAACATTATCAGTTCGCGCTATTTCTTTGTCATAATCATTTGCTTTTCCTGCAAAGAAATCTTTTTGTTTGGATTTCATATATAATTTTATGTTCTTTCTAGTTTGCAGCAAAAGTATAAAAGTATTTTGATTGTAATGATATCAGGATTCATCTTGTTTCTGTTTTCTCCACTTGGATTTTATTGTATATTTGTTTTTTAACCAATTATTTAATTTAAATTTTTATTATGAAGAATCTATTGATAATTTTAGGCCTTATTGGTTTTGTTTTTCTTATGCAAGCCTGTGTTGATGAGGTAAAAGAGGATAAGACGAAATTTCCGGTTGAATGGTCGAAAAACGCCGTTATCTATGAGGTGAATATACGCCAGTATACTGAAGCAGGAACATTTAAAGCATTTGAGGCAGAATTGCCGCGTTTGAAGGAAATGGGCATTGATATTTTATGGCTTATGCCTGTTCATCCAATTGGATTAGAGAACAGAAAAGGCAGTTTGGGCTCCTACTATTCTATTAAGGATTATACCGCTGTAAATCCTGAATTTGGGACATTGGATGACATGCATTCACTCATTGCTAAAACGCATGAATTTGGAATGCACATTATTATCGATTGGGTAGCTAATCATAGTGCCTGGGATCATGCTTGGGTAAAAGAACATCCTGAATATTATAAAAAAGACAGTACCGGAACTATGGTTTCTCCTTTCGATTGGACTGATGTAGTCGCTTTCGATTATACCAATATTGATATGCGTACCGCAATGAAAAACGATATGTTATTCTGGATTAGGGATATGGATATTGATGGATTTCGATGTGATGTTGCTGGAGAGGTTCCAACTGATTTTTGGGAAGATGTTCGAAAAGAACTGGACAATGTAAAACCTGTTTTTATGTTAGCTGAAGCTGAAAAATCAGAATTGACAGAGCGAGCTTTTGATATGGATTATGGTTGGCATCAACATCATTTAATGAACCAAATTGCTAAAGGTGAAATTGATGCCAATGAGATGAATAGTCATTTTGATAAGTTGGATATTGAATATCCTACCAGAAGTTACAAAATGTATTTTACGAGCAATCACGATGAAAATTCTTGGAATGGAACAGTCGAAGAACGCTTAGGTGAAGCAGCAGATGCTTTATCTGTTTTATCTTTTACAGTTGGTGATATGCCATTGATTTACAATGGTCAGGAATCAGCTTTAAACAAACGCTTATTGTTTTTCGAAAAAGATTTGATCGATTGGGAAGGCTACAGCAAAGCTGATTTTTTCCAAAAACTAAGTAATTTAAAGCATAGCGAAGAAGCACTGGCAAGCGGTCCTTATGGCGTCCGATTTACTCGAATTGCAAGTTCATCTGATGAGCAAATATTTGCCTATGATCGTGAAAATGTTAGAGTTATATTAAACCTTTCTGCTGAGGAAACAGCATTTAACCTTGAAGCCGTCGATTTCGCTGGATACAATAGCTATATGCAAAATGGCTTTGAAGCTGATTTGGAAAATGGTGAATTCTCTATGGCTCCTTGGGGGTATGCGATTTTCATAAAATAAGAAATACAGATTAAAAAAAAGGGAGCCGAAAATTGGCTCCTTTTTTTATTGTTTATCCTTTTTATCCTTTGCTAAACTGCAAGTGTTTCATTATTCACGTAAACTTTTTGGTCCCATTAATTGGTAGGTTTTTTTATTTGCTGAAGAATTTTGAAAAACACCTTTTGTAATCTTATATTGTAGATTAGATATTTCTGAAGGTTTATTATTCTTCTCAACAAGTGATGCATTCGAATCCATTACATTTTTTAAAAACTTGATTTGAGGATTGTAAGTATTGTTCAAAATAAATAGATTCATAAACTCATTTCTGTTTTCAATTACCTGAATATCATCTATTTGGTCGAAATAATTATTTTCTATTCTAATCGATGAATTCGGAATTACCTGCAAGCGATTGTCAATATATATGCCTCGATTGTTTTGTATATAATTGTTATTCAGAGTAATATCTCCATTGCCTAAAATAATGACTCCAAAACGAGGCGAATTTAAAATTATGTTATCGAATACATTGGCCACCGAATTGGCTCCAATTTGAAGGGCATTGTTTTGATGAAGAAGATTTTCGGTACCTGCATTTAGGAAAATATTATTGTTTATTTCAACACCCTTTATACAGTTTGCTATTTGAACAGATTCTCGAAAAGTATTGGTAACCACATTATTATAAATTTTTACATGTGAAAATTCCATTCCCGGAGAAGTGGTTTCGCCAATATACATTCCTTCTGCTACATGGTGGATATACGTATCGTGAATGATTAAATTATTAAAAACCGGATAGGGGACAGGCGGTTTTCCGTGAAAATCTTTCTTAGCTACAATGCCAAAAAAAGTACCATTTTTATTTAACTCCGATTTTTCATCTCCTTCAATTTCAATAAATTCTACTTCGCAGTTGCTACTATATTCTGAAAAACTTAATCCACATTCTTCGGCCTTCAATTTAAATCCATAATGATAATTTGGATCTCCAGTTCCACTGACTTTTATGTACTTGCAATTTTCAAAGACGAGAGCTCCCCACGAAGATGTGTTGATATTTACTTGTCCGCCTTCATTTATGAATATAATAGGGGTATTTTTATCTCCTTGAAACCCCTTAAATTTCATACCTGCAGTTCTTCCAGACAGAATTTTTATAGTATCACCACCTTGTGGAGTTGTTCTATAATCATCGGCGTAAACATGGCTTGTTTTTGCATCAATAAAATAAACGTTCTGAGCATTTGAAAATAAAGGACTAACTGTCAGTCCGAAAACTAACATAAAAGTTCCACAAAAGAGTGATTTTTTCATTTTATATAATTCGTTCTACTAAATTCAATTTGTATTTTATGTGCATTATCAATATTCAAGCTTACAAAATAATAATCGAAACTACTGATAAAAATTCAAACTTCAACTGTTTAAGAAATTGATTGTGTTTGAGATGTATAATATTAAAAAATTGGTCTATTTTGAATAACTCTTTGCCAAATTATATTTTCATACATTTGACCTCAAATTTTGAAAAATGGAAATAGCCGATTTGTTGATAGTCTTTTTTATCGTAATGCTTGGTGCAATTGTTCAAGGATCGACCAGTATGGGTTTTGCAATTACAGCTGCACCTGTTTTGATGATAATTAATCCTGATTTCGTGCCGGTTCCAACTTTGTTGAGTGGCTTTACGCTTTCGGTATATTTAATGATTAGAGAGCGTAAATCGATAATATTCAAAGGATTAGGATATTCTGTATTCGGTCGAATTTTAGGTGCTATTTTGGCTGCTTATATCATTGTGGTAATTTCACAAACTTACTTCTCACTTGTTTTTGGTGCACTGATTTTATTGGCGGTTTTGTTTAGTCTTATGCGAGGACAATGGCAAATTAATCGCCCAAAACTTTTTTTCGCTGGATTTTTATCGGGCATAATGGGAACATTGGCATCCATTGGAAGTCCACCGATGGGTTTGCTTTATCAACATCAAAATGCCAAAGTCATTCGCGGAACTCTTTCCGCCTATTTTACGCTCGGAACTCTAATTTCAATCTTTTCCCTGAGTGTAGTAGGAAAATTTACAAGGGTTGAATTTGGCCTGTATTTATGGATGCTACCTGCATTCACTCTCGGTTTTTGGTTATCTAAATATGTAACCAAATACCTCGACAAAGGATATACCCGATGGGCAATTCTGGCCATTTCTTCTCTTTCGGCAATATTCGTTATCGGAAGAACTATTATGTCAATGATTTGATATTAAAGAATATAGTTCTTTGCTAATTCATTAAATTGAAGCACTTCTTCCTTAATCCAGG
>CAYPOW010000203.1:3740-6141 GCA_964412145.1 uncultured Draconibacterium sp. | reverse complement strand
ACGCCTTTTCTTAAATACGAATTGTTCACTTCTCTCAAAAGGTTAAACCTTCTCAATTATCAATGGAGACTGATTACCGGAACAAGTATCTACCTGAATAAGGCACTGGATTTGAAGTTATACTATGCATTGGAACACGAATTCAATGTGGTGAACAAGATGAATTCAAATATTTTTGGAATTGGCATAAAATATAGCCTCTAAAATATTTCATTTTCCCCATCTGGAAAATGAATTTTATTAAGAATAAAAAATGACAAAATACATATCCTTTTTGCGCGGAATAAATGTAGGTGGAAAAAGAAAAATTCTGATGTCTGATCTTAAAAAGTTATATGAACACCTAGGTTATTCAAATATTACGACATACATCCAAAGCGGCAATGTAATTTTCGATTTTGATAAAAAAATAAATACCAGGCAACTTGAAAATGAGATTCAGAATTCTATTTTTGAAAACTATGGTTTTGATGTACCTGTAATGATAAGAAGTATTAGTGAAATGAAACAATCCATTGCTTCAAATCCATTTCGAAAAACTGGCAATATTGAACAACTTCATTTGACTTTTTTAAAGGAAAATCCAGATCCTGATAAACTTGAAAATATTAAAAAGTTTGAGTACCCTCCTGATAAGTTCATTATAGATAATAAATATGTATTCATCTTGTTTTCAGGCAAATCCAGCGATTCCAAATTGACGAATTCTTTTTTTGAAAAGAAATTAAATGTGCGAGCAACTAACAGAAATTGGAAAACGGTAAATAAATTATTTGAGATTGCAACAAACTATTAAATTTGCAATCTGATATGGAAAAGAAAAAGAAAGATCATCCCAAAGTAAAATCGAGATTACATCAAAGGAATAGACATCTTGAACGATACGATTTTAAACAACTTATCGAAACCTGCCCCGATTTAGCACAATACGTTAAGATGAATGTTTATAACGACGAATCGGTGGATTTTTTCAATCCTGATGCAGTCAAAATGTTGAATACTGCTTTATTGATGCATTATTACGATATCGAAAAATGGGAGATTCCCCAGAATTACTTAATCCCTCCAATTCCTGGTCGTGCCGATTATATCCATCATATCGCCGATGTTTTAAGCAGTAAAAACTTTGGTAATATCCCCAGAGGAGAGCATATCAAATGCCTTGATATTGGCGTAGGTGCCAATTGCATTTATCCAATCGTTGGGAATAAAGAATACGGCTGGTCCTTTGTTGGCACAGAGATTGATCCCATTGCCCTTGAATCAGCTCAAAACATCGTGGCATCAAACTCAACTTTGCAAGGAAAAATTGAATTTAGATTGCAAGCAAATCCTAAAGACATATTTTTTGGAGCTATTCAAAAGGAGGAACGCTTTGATGTTAGTATTTGTAATCCTCCTTTTCATGCATCGGCAGAAGAGGCTAAAACGAGTAGCATTCGCAAATTAAGTAATCTTACACACGAAGTAGTTACTCAGCCAAGCTTAAATTTCGGTGGTCAGAGCAATGAATTATGGTGCGATGGTGGTGAAGAGAAGTTTATCAAAAATATGGTTCGGGAAAGTAAACTTTATTCCGCTTCCTGTTTTTGGTTTTCCACTATAGTTTCTAAACAATCCAATCTTAAAAATACTTATAACGCGCTTAAAAAAGCAGAAGCTGTAGAAGTAAAAACCATTCCTATGGGACAGGGAAATAAAAGCAGTCGTATGCTTGCCTGGACATTCCTAACACCCGAAGAACAAAAAGAATGGATAGATACAAACTGGGGAAAATAGTTTTATAAGTAAGCCTATTCAATATTGATTAAATTTTCTTTCAGAAATAATGAATTGTCTATTTTATTTTTAACCGATATGTTTACATTTGCATATCCAAATTTAAAAATTAGAAATAATGAGACGGTTTATACTTTTAAACATTTTTCTTGCAACTTTCCTGCTAATTAGTTGCAATTCTTCTGAAAAAAAAACAGAAAATAATCAATTGATTATTTTTCATGCTGGCAGTTTATCTCTCCCAATCAAACAAATGAAAAACGAATTTCAGAAAGAGAATCCCAATGTTGAAATTCTATTGGAATCTGCTGGCAGTGTTGTTTGTGCAAGAAAAATCACCGACTTAAAGAAAGATTGTGATATTATGGCATCGGCCGATTACTCAATAATTGATCAACTATTAATTCCGGATTATGCAAGTTGGAATATTAAATTTGCTAGCAACGAAATGGCCATTGTTTTTCATGAGGAGTCCAAATATGCCGATATCATCAATGCACAAAATTGGCCTGAAATTTTACTGAAAGAAGATGTATTTTACGGTCGTGCCGATCCAAATTCAGATCCTTGTGGATATCGTGCACTTTTAACTTCTCAATTAGCTGAAAAACACTACAATATA
>CAYPOW010000203.1:0-3640 GCA_964412145.1 uncultured Draconibacterium sp. | reverse complement strand
CCGATGGTTTATGGAATTACAATGTTGGATAATGCGCCAAACAAGGAACTTGCTTTGAAGTTTCTGAATTTTGTGTTATCGAAAGAAGCCGGAATGAAAATTATGGAAGAAAACGGACAACCTTCTATGATTCCCTCATATTCAGAAACATATAATGCTATTCCAGAGGAGCTAAAACAATTTGCAGATCAAAATAAATAGCTTTGTATATTTGTTCTACAAAAACATAAAACACATTTATAAAATTTAAAAAAATCAATAAAATGAAGCATCTCTTTTTAATTATCCTTTTTCTTACACTTTTTACAACAGTAAAAGCACAATTTAGCATCGATGCAGAATATCGTCCAAGATTTGAATTCAGAGATGGCTACAGTACATTAAAAACAGCCAATTCTGACCCTGCCTATTTTGTTACCCAACGTACACGATTAAATTTAAATCATAATTACGAGAATCTTACCTCACGACTAAGTATTCAGGATTACCGTGTTTGGGGCGATTCAAAATTAAAATCAGACGACCCAGGAGTTAGCGTTTATGAAGCATGGTTTAAACTGCAATTAAATAGCTATTGGGCACTTACAGCTGGTCGTCAATCATTTAATATAGATAACAAAAGACTATTTTCAGCAGCTAATTGGAATCAGATTAGCCAATCGCACGATGGATTAAGCATTGATTTTATAAAAAAGTCAGTCAATTTTAAAATGCTGACCGCATTTAATCAGGCAAAAGTGGTCAATTTCGGTACCGATTATTCTGCACAAATCAGCAATTACAAATTTTTAAATGTTATCTGGCTTGAGAAGAAATTCAAAAACCTTACGCTAGCTAATTTAACCATTACAGATGGATATCAAAAAGAAGGAACAACAGATACAGATTATTATCGATTTACTACTGGTGCAATCGTCAAATACAAAAAATCGGCAATCGATATCCAACTCCGTGGATTTTATCAAACAGGAAAAAGCAAAAGCGGCCAGGAAATAAGTGCTTATTATACAGGCGGAAGTTATGCACATAAATTAAATTCGTTTTTCAGTTTAACCGGTGGTTTTGAATACATGTCGGGTAATGATTTAAGCGATAATGCAAATCAAAAAGACAATGCATTTGATATTCTATACGGCACAAAACATGCCTATAATGGAATGATGGATTATTTTAGTACTCCAAATACAACCAAAAATGCAGGTTTATTTGATGGATATGTAAGGCTTGATATTACAAAAATTAAAAACTGGAAATTATCAGCGCACTATCATTATTTTTCATTGGCAAATACTTTTGTATTCGAAAATGAAGATCAGGATAAATTCCTAGCCAATGAAATTGACTTGATTGCTAACTATAAAGTTGCAAAAAATGTTGATCTGCAATTGGGCTATGGAATACTCTTCGCAAGCAAAACATTAGAATATGTAAAAGGAGCAGAAGGTGATGGTCTTCAGCAATTCTTTTACACGATGATAACAGTAAAACCCACTTTTTTTAATAATTAATGATCAATAATAGGTCGACACCACTATTATTCCCTTTGCTGGGGGGGCTCATATTATTATTTATAATTGCCCCCCTGGCAAATATGTTTTTGGCTACAACGCCCAACCAATTATTCGAAACATCTAAAGATCAGGATGTTATTGACAGCATTTTCTTAACTCTTTGGGTTTCATTTGTTTCTACAATTGTATTTTCTGTGGCTGCAATTCCTTTGTCTTATTATTTGGCCAGAACCAAATTCAGATTCAAAAATATAATCAACGGCATTGTAGATTTACCGGTTGTTATACCTCATTCGGCGGCAGGTATTGCTATTCTGGGATTAATTTCAAGAGATTCAACTATTGGCCAAGTAGCTTCATCCTTTGGATTAAATTTTGTAGGTCATCCTGTTGGAATTGCCCTGGCTATGGCTTTTGTGAGCATTCCCTTTTTAATCAATGCAGCACGAGATGGTTTTGAAAATGTCCCTCTAAAACTTGAAAAAACAGCATTAAATCTAGGAGCATCTCCTATTCGTGTCTTTTTTTCGATTTCTTTACCACTTGCCTGGAAAAACATTTTATCGGGTTTAATCATGATGTTTGCTCGAGGATTAAGCGAGTTTGGCGCTGTTATAATTGTGGCCTATCACCCAATGGTAACGCCCGTGCTCATCTTCGAGAGGTTTGGCTCTTTTGGATTGAAATATGCCCGCCCTGTTTCGGTCGTTTTTATACTGGTATGTTTGGTATTTTTTATTCTTTTACGAACACTTGCCAAAGAAAAAAAATCGGAAAATGCTTAAACTAAAAGACATATCAGTAAAACTTGGAGATTTCAAACTCGAAAATATAAATCTCGAGTTAGACAAAGGAGATTATTATGTTCTGCTTGGAAAATCAGGAGTTGGTAAAACCGTTTTGCTCGAAATTATTGCAGGATTGATAAAACCTGATTCAGGACAGGTTTTCCTGAAAGATGAAAATATTACGAATGAAAAGATACAAAACAGACAAGTAGGTATTGTATTTCAGGACTATTCAATTTTTCCACATCTATCTGTAAAACAGAATATTGCTTATTCCTTAAAGGGCAAAAAGTTATCCAATAAACAAAAGGAAGCCTTAATCCATCAATACGCCCAATTAACAGAGGTTACTCATCTTCTAAATCGCAATACCACAAATTTATCAGGAGGAGAACTACAGCGTGTAGCTTTGGCGCGTATGCTTGTTTCAAAGCCCAAATGTTTGCTTTTGGATGAACCTTTAGCTTCGCTTGATGTTCAGATGAAAGGCGGTTTAAGGAATCTGTTAAGGCAGATTAACCAAAGTGGCGTAAGCATTCTTCACGTCACACACGATTATGAAGAGGCGATAGCTTTATCGAATAAAGTAGCTGTAATACACGATGGAGAAATTATTCAAAAAGGATTGACAAAGGAAGTATTCCAAAAACCAGCAACCGAATTTGTTGCCAATTTTACTGGAATTAAGAACTTTTTTCATGCCGAATTTTCACCTTTAAATACAGCAAAAATCAACGGCACATTGGAAATTAACGTTTCCAATAAAGACCAAATAAAAAACGGAAAAATCATTATTCGGGGTGAGGAAATTCTCCTGTCAAACGAAAAAATTGAATCAAGTGCCACGAATAATTTCAAAGGAAAAATTGTTCAAATAATCCCCTACTTAACTAATTATGAGATTATTGTAAACGTTGGCGTTGATCTAACAGTCGTAATTACTGAAAAATCTTTACAGAAATTCAAATTCAGAAAAGGATCAATTGTATGGGTATCCTTTAAATCTACTGTTATAAAAATCATTCCATAAAGTTTTTAAATGAATCTGAATTCAAAATAAAATCAATGTGTTTTATTATAAAATTGATGCATTAATAAATAAAATTAACATTTATATTTCTGATTATCTGATATATATATCATTATTAATAAAAAAACAAAACATTTTGTTTGGAAAATAGAAAAATAGGTCTTTAATTTGCCAGATATGAAAACAAGAATGAATTTTAATAATTGGTGGTGGCTTTGTATTAATTCCAAAAGGGAGAGATAACAAGTAGCTATACATATAAAATATACGGCCGCAGGTGTTTCACCTGCGGTTTTTTTTTGCCCAAAAAT
>CAYPOW010000202.1:0-6191 GCA_964412145.1 uncultured Draconibacterium sp. | reverse complement strand
TTTCATTCCTGCTTTTTGGACATTCTGTTCAAAGTCAAAACACAGAAACTGATACTATCATCCAAGGTAGTAAAATAGTATATCAATTTGATATTCAAGAAGAAATAGCGCCTCCAGTCTGGCATAAAACAAAAAAAGCTTTTATTGAAGCAGAAGAATTAAAAGCAGAGTTCATACTGATAAATATGAATACTTATGGTGGTCAGGTAGATGCTGCTGATTCCATTCGCACGCGAATATTGAAGTGTGATATACCGGTATATGTTTTCATAAACAATAATGCAGCTTCAGCTGGGGCACTTATCTCTATAGCCTGTGATAGTATTTATATGATCACCGGATCAAATATCGGAGCCGCCACGGTGGTTAATCAGACAGGACAAGCAATGCCAGACAAATACCAATCGTATATGCGGAGCATGATGCGTTCTACAGCTGAAGCAACTGGCCGCGACCCTCAAATTGCTCAAGCAATGGTTGATCCACGAATAGTAGTTCCTGGCTTGATTGATTCTAGCATGGTGCTTACTTTTACACCATCAGAAGCCATTGCAAACGGCTTTTGCGAAGCCGAAATAAAAAGCATTCCAGACCTTATGCAACGCCTTGATATTAAGGACTATAAAATTGTAAAACAGGAACTTAAAGCAACTGATCGCATCATTCGCTTTTTAATCAATCCAATGGTAAGCAGCATCTTAATTATGATGATCGTTGGAGGAATTTATTTTGAACTTCAATCGCCCGGAATTGGATTTCCGATTGCAGCTGCTATTTTAGGAGCTATTTTATATTTTGCGCCACATTATATTGATGGATTAGCTGAACATTGGGAAATAGCTGTCTTTATTGTCGGAATTATTTTACTCATCTTGGAAATATTCGTAATTCCTGGTTTTGGAGTAAGTGGAATTCTGGGAATACTTTTTATAATAGGATCGCTTGCATTGGCTACTGTTCGTAATATCGGTTTTCATTTCGAATTGCCCGATATTACTCAATTGGTTTATTCTTTAATGTATGTTAGCCTGGCTTCTCTTGCAGGCATAGTACTCTCCTATTTTCTTACAAAAAAATTATTTGGATCCACACAATTTGGCGAATTGAGTTTAATGACCGTTCAAAAAAGAGAAGACGGATTTAGTATTAAAGATTCTGATTACGCTGCTTTGCTTGGTTCTATAGGAATAGCACAAACAATGCTAAGACCATCGGGAAAAGTAAAGATTGAAAACAAACATTACGATGCACTTGCAAAAATCGGGTTCATTGAAAAAGGCGTAAAGATTGAAGTGGTAGATTATACGAATGCCCAGCTTGTTGTGATGAAAATAAAAGAAGAATAAAGCATAATGAGAAAAATATTTTCAATCAAAATAATCCTATTTATTCTTTTTTTTGTTAGCGCATGTAATTCCATTAATAATAATGCAAGCCCTTTAAAAGGGATAACAATTCTTGTTACCACTCCTTCAAATTATGCTTCTCGTTTTGCCAGATTAATTGAGAAAACAGGTGCTAATGCTATTTTATTTCCAACTGTCGAAACAATAATAAATCCAAATACCAGCGATATAGATAGTATTCTGCAATACTCTGAAAGTATTGATTGGGTAATTTTACCCAGTCGTAAAGCTATGGATGCCTACTTTAGCAGGTTTATACAAGACAGCATTTCTCTCCATAAACTTTCAAAAATTAAATATTGCGCTATTGGAAATGATATTAATTATCTCAAAGATAAATACAAGATCAGCACAAATATTGAGCTTAAAGAAGCAGGTCCTAATGGAATTGTTGAAGCATTAAGCAAAGAGCCATTTATAAAGGGCCAGAATATAGTTGTTGTGGCTCCTTTGGTTTTAGGAGTGCATGAACCAAATATTATTCCTAATTTAATTCGAGATATTAGAAATCTAAATACAAATGTCACTAAAGCAGAAGCTTATATTACTCAACTATCTGATTCTCTTAAATACTTAGCTGAAATAGAGCTTTTAAAAAGAGGGGAAATTGATATTATTGCCTTCACCAGCACTAGCGAAATTGAAGCTCTTATAAAATTAACTTCAATAGATATAATTGACAAACAGATAGTTGCCTGCTTTGGGCCCTATACAGGTAATAATGCAAAAAAGTTAGGATTGCATCCTGAATATATCGGCGATAAATACAATTCTTTTGATGATTTTGTTACTGGTATTAGCAATTACATTTTAGAACAAAAAAAAGAAATGAATTAATAAAACTAGATTGTATGAAAATAAAAATTATTCAAGCCGATATTACAAAACTTGAAGTGGATGCGATTGTTAATGCAGCCAATACAAGTTTATTAGGTGGCGGTGGCGTTGATGGAGCCATTCACAAAGCTGCAGGAAAAGAATTGCTCGAAGCTTGCCAAATACTCAATGGCTGTGAGACTGGATTAGCAAAAATCACCTCTGGTTTTTTACTGAAGGCTATAAAAATCATTCATACTGTAGGCCCTATTTACAGTAATTATCCAATAGAGGTTTCAGAGAAATTATTAATCTCGGCTTATTGGGAAAGTATGCAATTAGCTGATATTACTGAATGTCAATCAATTGCATTTCCAAATATTAGCACAGGTGTTTATGGCTTTCCCAAACAAAGAGCGGCTGAACTAGCAATACATACTATTAAAAGTTTCGAAAAGACAGAACCGAAATTTCTAAATGAACTAATTTTTTGTTGTTTTGATGATGAAAATTACAGCATTTACAAAAAACTCCTAAGCATTTAATTCAATTTCATTTCAAGTAATTATTGTAAAAATCTTTAAAGTCACGATCAATTTCATCCCTAATCCGATGGAATTCTTTTACTATTTCCTCATCTGATCCAATTGCATCAGCAGGGTCTTCAAAACCAATATGTACTTGTTTTTTTACTGTTCCTTGAAATATCGGGCAACTTTCTTTCGCATTATCACAAACCGTAATAACATAATCGAAATCCATATTTAAATATTCATCTACATTTTCAGGAAAACCATTAGAAATATCAATTCCTAACTCAGCCATTACTTTAATTGCATTTGGATGTGTGTAATTACTTGGAAAAGTGCCAGCAGAATACACTTCAAGTTCTTGGCTATAAAACTTTAAAAAGCCTTCTGCCATTTGACTACGACACGAATTACCGGTGCATAAGATTAAGATTCGCATAAAAAATAATTTGAACAAAAATAGCGGAATCTTTATTAGCTAAGGATTTATTGGATTAAAAAAGGATTAAATTTTATGTTAATAAGGTTGTGGATAGAAAACAATGATTATTCAGTATAAGTTTTTCTAGTTTTGTCTACTTTTGCAATAACTGGTCTTACTATGAGTAAATCTAAGAAAAACATTAAGCGTAAAAATAGATTTAAGACTTTCTCTTTTAAGTTATCGCTTCGCCAGTTAAAATCACTGCAAAATTACAGTATCATTAATGGTACAACACCCATTAAAGTTATTAAGGATCGTATTCACGAATACATTGAAGAATATTCAGATGAGAAAATTGGCAAAGAAGTAATAATCAAAAATCAGCTCAATCTTTTCAAACCCATCCCTCCTGAAAAAGAACAACTTGAATTATTTGATTGATAAAATTATATCTCATTAATTTTTAATTAGTTAAATATAATTACACAAGCTATTAACAAGATGTTCAAAAAATTATAGCTTTCACATTACAGCTTTGCATATATTTGCATAATCAAAGTATAAATATACTAAACAGATTATGAACTTTAAAAATGAGCGCCACAAAATTATCCAGGAAATCATTAGTAAAAACAAAATTAGTCGCCAGGAAGACTTGCTACTTTTACTTGTAAATCGTGGATTTGATCTTACTCAAGCTACCCTTTCTCGTGATCTACGCAAATTAAAAGTTGGTAAAATTCACGATGTGCATCTTGGGAGCATCTATTTTATTCCTCACGATGAAAATGAGCAAGCTTTGAGAGGGGCTCTTTCCGTTGAGTTTTCAGGTAATTTAGCCGTTATAAAAACAGAGGCTGGTTATGCTAATAGCGTTGCAGTGAGAATTGACAATACAAAAATTACAGAAATCATTGCTACACTAGCAGGTAACGATACTATTATTATTGTTTTCAGAGATGATGTGTCGAAAGATAATTTCAATGATATCCTTTCTAAGCATTTCCCTGATATTGATCATTTAGTTATAAATTAATAGTTAGCCTCAGCTTTATCGCTGAGGTTTTTTTTTGATATGGATAAAATAGCAACACTTATACTTGAAGATGGGACAACGTTTCAAGGAAAATCTTTTGGTTATTCAAAAAGCATTTCTGGCGAAGTGGTTTTTAATACAGCCATGACTGGTTATCCTGAAAGCCTCACCGATCCATCATACAAAGGTCAAATTTTAATTGCAACCTTTCCTTTAATTGGAAACTATGGTGTGCCCGGGAAAGGAAAAAAAGATCAGATGTTGGAATATTACGAATCGGATAAAATTCAAATTAGCGGTTTTGTTATTTCCGATTATTCGCATGCCTATAGTCATTGGAATGCAGAAAAGAGTCTCCACGATTGGATGCTTGAGAATGAAATACCTGGAATCTATGATATTGATACTAGGGCACTTACTAAGATTTTACGCGAAAAAGGAAGCATGCTTGGGAAAATAATTACAGAAGATTCTGACTGTGAATTTTTCGATCCAAATAAATTGAATTTGGTAAGTGAAGTAAGTATAAATGAAAAACAAGTCTATGGCAATGGGAAATACAAAATCTTATTAATTGACTGTGGTGTAAAAAACAACATTATTCGCCAATTTTTAAGGCGAGATACGACTGTTATTCGCGTTCCCTGGGATTATGATTTTTCGCAAGAAGAATACGACGGACTTTTTATTTCTAATGGGCCAGGCGATCCTGTAAAATGCGATATTACCATTAAAAATATCGGCCAGGCTTTTCAAAAAGACCAACCTATGTTCGGTATCTGTTTAGGAAATCAATTGATGGCATTAGCTTCAGGAGCTACAACTTACAAATTAAAATATGGTCATAGAAGCCATAACCAACCGGTGCTGCATATTGAGAGTCAGAGAGGGTATATCACTTCTCAAAATCATGGTTTTGCAGTTGATAATTCATCATTGAGTTCCAATTGGGAACCTCTTTTTGTAAATTTGAATGATAAGACAAATGAAGGATTTAAGCATACGCAAAAGCCCTTCTTCTCTACTCAATTTCATCCAGAAGCTTCCAGCGGGCCTACAGATACGGAATTTCTATTCGACTTATTTATTGATGAAATAAAAAAACACAAAGGTGATAAAGTATAAAAAAGTATTAATACTGGGTTCCGGTGCTTTAAAAATTGGCGAAGCAGGCGAATTCGATTATTCTGGTTCTCAAGCTATTAAAGCATTAAAAGAAGAAGGCATTGAAACCATCCTTATCAATCCAAATATTGCCACTATTCAAACTTCCGAAAAACTGGCCGATAAAGTCTATCTGTTGCCATTGACCGATTATTTTGTCGAAAAGATTATTGCCAAGGAAATGCCTGATGGCGTTTTGCTTTCCTTTGGTGGTCAAACAGCATTGAATGTTGGAATTAGTCTTTATAGAAAAAAAGTTTTCGAAAAATATAAGGTGGAAATCTTGGGAACTCCAATCGATACAATTATTCTTACGGAGGACCGACAAATGTTTGCAGACAAACTTCGCTCCATTCGTGTTAGCACTGCCGAAAGCATTGCCACTACTTCTGTTGAAGATGCTCTTTTAGCGGCAGAAACAATTGGATACCCAGTAATTGTTAGAGCTGCTTTTACATTGGGAGGCCAGGGAAGCGGTTTTTGCTATTCTGCTGATGATTTGAAAAAACTGGCTAATAATGCCTTTTCTTTCTCCAGTCAGTTATTGGTAGAGAAATCTTTAAAAGGATGGAAAGAAGTTGAATATGAAGTAGTTCGTGACAAATTCGATAATTGCATTACGGTATGTAATATGGAAAATTTCGATCCATTGGGAATACATACCGGTGAGAGTATCGTTATTGCTCCATCGCAAACTCTAAGCAATACGGAATATCATAAACTCAGAGAAATATCAATTAAAATAATTAGAGCAGTTGGTGTTATAGGCGAATGCAATGTTCAGTTTGCTCTCGATCCTCATTCTGAGGAATATC
>CAYPOW010000201.1:0-6235 GCA_964412145.1 uncultured Draconibacterium sp. | reverse complement strand
AAACCTGTGCATTGCTAATTGCTAAAACTTGTGTATTGTTATTTTCCGTTTACACTAAACCCCCATTGTCGTTTAATGGTGCCATAAGGATGTTCTATGATGGTTTGCCTTCTGCGATAGTAGTCTTGATTTTGTTCTATCCTTTCCTCGTTTCTATTGATTTATTCCTGATATTCACTGCGTTGTACACCTTTGCCGTATTTTGCTTTAGTACATTGATCTTTCACAGGACAGCCATTTTCAATTTAGCACTATCCTGATTTTATTTTATTTTTGTTGGCATGAAAACACTGGGAGACAAACAAAATCTTTTGCAGTTTTTGATTTTAGCTCATAAAAATAGCAAACTTGTTTTACTGTATGAAGTTAAATTTTGTTTTAAGTTATTATTTATTAAAATTAATCTCCAAAAAATGATTAACCACATTCAGAAAGCTTACTAATATGGGATTAGTATTTATACTATTCCATACAACTTTTAATGTTGTGCGTTGGGGAATATTATCCAATTCAATAAATTTAACATCAAGATTATAACCATATTGTAATGATGTGGGTACAATAGAAATTCCAAAATTATTTTCAACGAGACGGTAAATCGAGCTTGCATTTACTGTAGAGTGCAAGATGGCGGGATAAAAACCACTATCATCAAAAATTTGCATTACTTTCTCGTAATAAGACTCGCTATACGAAGCATCGAACAATATAAAATGTTCATCCTTAAACTGAGATAAACTCACAAAATTTGATACGTTTATTGTATGTTTTTCAGGTAATACCAAAGAAAATGTTTCTTTAAGAACCGGGTGCATTTCTAATCCTTTTGGAACACGCTCTAATCGAACAAATCCAATATCAATCTCTTGATTTAGCAAAGCTTGTATTTGTCTATTATTATCAATCTCGGTTAAATTAATCAGAACATTTGGATTGGTATCTCTGAATTTCAATAAAAGTTCAGGAATTAATTTTTGCATTGCAGAACCAACATAAGCCAATTTTAAGTTACCCTCAATACCATCGCTAAGTAGTTTGGTTTGTATTAAAATATCATCTAAACGCTTGAAATTTGTAATCAATTCTCTTTGAAGGTAGCGGCCTGCTTTGGTAAGTTCTACTTTTCTGTTGTGCCTTTCAAATAATTTTATGTCCAAATCATCCTCCATTTGTTTGATTTGACGACTTAAACCTGGTTGTGAAATGAATAATTGTTCAGCAGCTTTTCTAAAATGCAATTCTTTAGCTACCGCTAGAAAATATTTAAAATGTCTAAACTCTAATTGATTACTCATGGTTATTAATTGTTGACTAAAATGGTCTCGTTGGGCATCAAAAGTAAATATAAATTTGCAAATAATTAAAAATTACGGATATGTTTAAATACGGATTATATAAACTGACTGTGACCAAAGCTATTCAATTAATAAAAGGCGAATTAAAAGGATACATTAGTCCTATTGTTAGAGATAGCGTAATCAATTGCAGAAAGAAAGTTGAATCTATCGTTAATTCTGAGAAAGTTGTTTATGGAATTAACACTGGCTTTGGTCCTTTGTGTGATGTGAAAATTTCTGCTGCTGAAACAAGTAAACTGCAAAAGAACTTGCTAATCACGCATGCTGTAGGAGTTGGAAAGCCAATTGATAAACAATTGTCAAAATTGATGATGATTTGCAAAATCCATGCCTTGTGTCAAGGTTTTTCGGGTATTCGCTTAGAAGTAATAGAACAGATTTTATTTTATATAGACAATGATTTGTTACCTGTAGTTCCTGAGCAAGGATCCGTTGGTGCATCAGGTGACCTGGCTCCCTTATCGCATCTTTTTCTACCACTTATTGGGGAAGGCGACTTTTGGGTAAATGATGAAATTACACCTGCAAAGGATGTAATGGCCAAACACAATTTAAATGCAATAGAGCTAAAAGCAAAGGAAGGCCTGGCTTTAATTAATGGGACACAATTTATTTTAGCTCACACCATTCTTGGGCTATATAAGATGGAATATTTATTGGATTTGGCAGATTTAGCGGGAGCAATGAGTATCGAAGCTTATCAGGGAAGCGAAACACCATTTAAAGAGGAACTCCATTTAATCCGTCCATACAAAGGGTCACTTGAAGTTGCAAGTCGAATGCGCACAATGTTTGAGAATTCCCAGAATATTAAATCTCATGAAGCTTGTATTCGAGTTCAGGATCCATACTCAATGAGATGTATTCCTCAAGTACACGGAGCATCTCGAAACGCCTATTATCATTTAGAAGAATTGGCTGAAATTGAAATGAATTCAGTAACTGATAATCCAATTGTATTAAGTGAAACTGAGGCAATCTCCGGGGGGAATTTCCACGGACAACCCTTAGCAATGGCTCTGGATTATGGATCAATAGCAGCTTCAGAGCTTGGAAATATTGCAGATAGAAGGTGCTATTTATTATTGGAAGGAAAATTCGGCTTACCCCGATTATTAACAGAATCAGGTGGTTTAAATTCGGGATTCATGATTCCTCAATATACTACAGCCTCGCTTGTAACTGAAAATAAGTCGCTTTGCTTTCCACCTTCAGCAGATAGTGTACCAACTTCATTAGGGCAAGAAGACCATGTTTCCATGGGAAGTATTTCCGGAAGGAAATTCAATCAAATTTTGGTAAATCTTGAAAAGATTTTTGCCATTGAATTGATGTATGCAGCTCAAGGTATGGAATTTAGACGACCAAAAAAGTTTTCAAAAATCATTGAAGAAAATTTCAAAATAATTAGGAAAAAGGTTGAAAAACTGGAAGACGACAGGCTACTTAAAGATGATATAAATAAAATGATGGGATTAGTAGAAACCCAAGCTTTTATAGTAAAGTAAAAAAATACAAGGCTATGACATTCAAAGAACAGATATTGCAAGGGATTCCAGCTGAATTACCAGCAAAGAAAGTATACCCAAAGGATACCAACAGAGCGCCTAAAAGGAAAGATATCTTATCTGCAGAAGAAAAGCAATTAGCCATTCGTAATGCATTGCGCTACTTCCCTAAAAAATGGCATAATGAATTGGCTGTTGAATTTGCACAGGAATTGCTGGATTTTGGCCGGATTTATATGTACCGTTTTAAACCGGATTATAAGATTTACGCCAGACCTATCCAGGAATACCCAGCGAAATCACAACAAGCTGCAGGTATTATGATGATGATTCAAAATAATCTAGACCCTGTGGTTGCACAACATCCCGAGGAGCTAATTACTTATGGTGGAAACGGAGCTGTATTTCAGAATTGGGCTCAATACCTACTTACCATGCAGTATTTAGCAAGCATGTCTGATGAGCAAACATTAAATATGTACTCGGGTCACCCAATGGGATTATTTCCTTCATCGAAAGGAGCACCAAGAGTAATTGTAACCAATGGTTTAGTTATTCCAAATTATTCAAAACCTGATGACTGGGAAAAGTTCAATGCTTTGGGTGTTTCGCAATACGGACAAATGACAGCAGGCTCGTTTATGTATATTGGGCCCCAGGGAGTTGTTCATGGTACTACCATTACAGTTATGAATGCCTTTCGGAAAATATTGAAAAAAGATGAAACTCCTGCAGGGAAGATATTCCTGACAGCCGGCTTAGGAGGAATGAGCGGAGCACAGCCTAAAGCTGGAAATATTGCCGAATGTATTACAATTGCAGTTGAAGTAAATTCTAAAGCAGCTAATAAACGTTATGAGCAAGGTTGGGTGGATGTTTTAATTGATTCAATGGATGAATTGCTTACTCGTGTTAAGCAGGCACAAGAAACGAAAGAGGTTGTTTCAATTGCCTTTATTGGTAATGTAGTTGATGTTTGGGAACGTTTTGATAAGGAAGATATCTTTATTCATGTTGGTTCCGACCAAACTTCGCTTCATATTCCCTGGACTGGTGGATATTATCCTGTAGGTATTTCTTACGAAGAATCAAACAGGCTAATACGTGAAGAACCGGAAGTGTTTAAGAAAAAAGTACAAGAAAGCTTGCGTCGTCATGCCGCTTCAGTAAATAATCACACGGCTAAAGGGACTTATTTCTTTGATTATGGAAATGCCTTTTTACTAGAAGCTTCGAGAGCAGGAGCTGATATTATGGCCGAAAACGGGATTGATTTTAAGTATAAATCCTATGTACAGGATATTTTGGGTCCGATGTGTTTCGATTATGGTTTTGGCCCATTCCGTTGGGTTTGTGCTTCAGGAAAATCAGCGGATTTAGACCAAACCGATGAGATTGCCATTCGTGTTTTGCAGGAGATTATGGAAAGCTCACCCGAGGAAATTAAATTGCAAATGCAGGATAACATCACCTGGATTAAGAATGCTAAGAAAAACAAAATGGTAGTGGGTTCACAGGCTCGTATTTTATATGCTGATGCCGAAGGACGTTCTAAAATTGCTGAAGTATTCAACAATGCAATTGCTAAAGGGAAAATAGGACCTGTTGTTTTGGGTCGGGATCATCATGATGTAAGTGGTACAGATTCTCCTTATCGCGAAACATCAAACATATACGACGGAAGCAAATTCACCGCAGACATGGCCATTCAAAATGTGATTGGCGACAGCTTTAGAGGTGCTACATGGGTATCAATACACAATGGTGGTGGTGTTGGCTGGGGTGAAGTGATAAATGGTGGATTCGGAATGTTATTGGACGGATCACCTGAGGCTGATGCTCGCTTAAAAAGCATGTTGTTTTATGATGTAAACAACGGTATTGCCCGACGTAGCTGGGCTAGAAATGACGAAGCAATGTTTGCCATCAAACGAGAGATGGAAAGAACACCTAATCTAAGGGTTACTATTCCTAATTTAGTTGAAGATGAATTATTAAAAAGCTTATTCTAATGCCAACACTATTTAAGAACAATAAAGACGGCTATATTCAAATGTTGACTAATGATTTAATGCCAATTATCGCTCAGGAGCAATTAGCTCAATATGTTGATGTTTTCTGCGAGAAGGGATACTTTTCAGTAGCTGATATGGAACAGATTTTGGAAGCAGGAAGCTGTTTTGGATTCATCCCTAAAATTCATGTTAATCAGTTTAACTCTATTGGGGGTATTCAGGCCGGAGTAAAGCACAATGCCTTATCAGTTGACCATCTTGAGGTTGTCAAAGCTGAGGATATTAATGCTTTTAAAAAGTCCCGGACTATAGCCGTAGCTTTACCATCTTGCTCCTATTTTTTAAGCATCCCTTACACTCCTGCGCATGAGATAATGGAGGCGGGAATTCCATTGGCTTTGGCTTCGGATTATAATCCAGGCTCCGCACCATCAGGAAACATGAATTTTGTGGTAGCCACCGCTTGTATTAAAATGAAAATGACTCCAGAGGAAGCTATCAATGCCGCAAATCTAAATGGTGCCTATGCTATGGGCTTAGAAAAAGAATTGGGTTCGATAACCATTGGAAAAACCGCAAATTTAATGATGACCAAGCCCATTAATTCCTATGTTTCTATTCCCTACCGGTTTGGTTCCAATACTATTGAGAAGGTGTTTGTAAAAGGTAAGGTAATCACTAAATAAGCGCTATGAACAATTCCGTAAATGCGGCATACAAGCCTGCTATAACAGCCAATTGGGAGGGACGCCAGTCGAATCCGGATATTGAAAACCAGTATTGGCATCAAGAAATAAAACTGATTGATGCCGAAAAATATCCTGTGATTAAGGATTTTGATATTGCTATTTTGGGCTATGTTTGCGATGAAGGAGTCCGAAGAAATAGAGGTCGGATTGGAGCCGACAAGGGACCCGATGCTATACGAGAGCGCTTGGCAAAATTACCTATGCATTTTGATGGAAAGAAGGTTGCAGATGTTGGTAATATTGTTTGTGTTGATGATGATTTGGAGGCTTGTCAGGCCTTGTTTTCCACTCATATTTCTAACCTAATCCAGCAGAAAATCTTTCCAATTGCCATTGGCGGTGGGCATGATATGTCCTATGGCCATTTTATGGGGATTTGGAATAGCGTCAAATTTAATTCAAAAAAGAAAATTGGAATAATAAACTTTGACGCGCACTTTGATTTACGACCTTTAGAAAACAGAAGTAATTCCGGAACGCCTTTTAATCAAATCATTACAGAACTTAAAAAAATAAACGAAACAGTAGATTATTTTGCTGTAGGAATTCAACAACAATCAAATACCAAGGAATTATTTGAAATAGCTAAAGATGAACATATTTTT
>CAYPOW010000200.1:0-6241 GCA_964412145.1 uncultured Draconibacterium sp. | reverse complement strand
ACTTAAAACTTACGACATAGAATTGGATCACCAGCGTTTGCTTCAGTCGATTGAAACTTTCGAAAAGCAAAGAGGAGAATATCCTTTACGACGGGAGTTCGCGAACTATACTGTTCAAGTCGAAAATCACGATTTATCACTAGTGGAAGCCATAAAAAATTGTGGGTTTAAAACCCTGTAAAATTAAAATCAAAACTGGTATTTTTATTTAGGTCTGTATTTATACGCAAGTGTTTGTAAGGCTGTTAAATCCCAATATTAGAAGTAATATGCTTTCCCGGTTAAAGGGGAAGCAATCCTAATCTCCTTGGTATTTCTATTTCCCAGGTTTAAACGAATTCCTTCTCTATAAAAAGCTTCACTTTTTGTTTTATTGACAACATATTCACTATTAATATAATCATAGTGTGTGTAAATAATCTTTCCAGTTGAAAGATTAAAATCTACTTTACCTTCAGCATATGGCATCTCACCATAGTTAGTGTAACCTATTAATTCAAAGACCTTATTTTGAAATCTATATTTATCAATTGTATTCCATATCCAGTACCCCCTCCACCGTAATGTTCTACGATAAGAATACCGTTTTTGATTTTTATTCCTACAAAGGGTTCTCCCAGTCTACCGCCTTCATTACTTTTTAGTATTGCATTTTCGGATTTGCACACTTCTTTCCATTTTTTATTTTCTTTTCTAAGGATTTGGATTTCTCGAACAATTCCGAACTCAGCAGTGTCGGAAGTATTAAAAACGACAACTTTCTCTTCAAGCCCATCATTGTTCAAATCACCGTATTCTACGGCTAGAATATTACTTACTGCAGTACTCTCCTTTGTATCAGTACAGCCAACGAAATAAAAAATAAAAATGATTAAGAAAAAAAGTTTTTCATATCAAATAATAAGAATTGAATTGGACACCAGAGTTGTAAAAAAAGCCAAATTACATAACAAATGCTATTGAACAAATTTCATTTGAAAATGAAAATCTATCTCAGAATCAATTTTCAATTCGAAGTTTTAAAATGATATTGCCTGCCTTAATTTTTAATTACCTTCTTAAATTCAAATTGATCCCCAGATTTAAGTTTTATTATATAAATACCTGGAACAAAATCTCTTGTATTTACAGCAGCTTTACCTACAATTTTCCCTCTATAAATAATTTGACTTCCAGAGTTTAATATCTCAAAGTCTATATTTTCATTATTACCAATGATTTCAATTATCAATTCATTAGTCACCGGATTTGGATAAACTTTAATTTCAGGTCTATTTTCTTCTTCTCCAATACCAGTATTTACAACATTAATAATATTCGAAGGCTCAGAATTGCAACCTGAAATGGTTACTATAGTATAATAATCTCCATTCAAAGAAACAGTATAATCCTTTTCTGTTGCTCCATTTATCAATCCTAATTTGTCATACCACTGATTCCCAATTTCCGCATCTGAACTTAAAACATTCCAAATATAGTTTATAAACGGTGTTGGAGGTTTCTCATTAACCGTAATAAATTGTGATGCAGCTTCTCCATCACCACATGAATTTGATCCATACACCGAGATATTTCCTAAGGCTGCAGATAAGCCATAATCGACACTTATATTATTTGTTGTGCTTGAACCGGTTGCTCCTATTGGCAATGTCCACACATATGAAGTAGCATTCGCGATTTCCGGAACACTATAAACTACAGAGGTTTCTCCCTGACAAATCATTGTTCTACCCGTAATTGTTTCCGCATTTTCTACCAAAGGATTAACAGTCAAGTTAAATTTAATAATACTATCATTTCCTGATAATGAGACAAGTGTATCAAATAATGTAATGGTCTTGGAATAATATTTCCCCGCATATAAAATAGAGTCGTTACCACAAATCTCATATTCTATAAGCTTTGCAATTTGATTTTCATAACAGCCAATATCAATTGTCTTTCCACTAACCCTATTTTTCAATTGTATGTCAAATTCAGGAAATGTAAATTCCTGAATTTCTGTTGTTCCCATATCTATTAAGGGAGACTTAAGTTGAAGATTAAAATTGTGATCTATAGGATTCTGAAAAAATGGTTCAGAACTGATACATTCTTCATATACTGCCTCTGGGTAAACCCCTGAAATTAGATCGTTTTCAGTAAAAAAAGACGATTCCCCTCCCTCAACATAACAGTTCTTCAATTCAGGATAATAAAAAACTACCTCTGGACCAGCATGCTTTACCATAATATTAGCGGTGTTGCCTGCATCGTTAGTGTTCCCATAAAACGCAGTATTATAAATTCTTAGGGGGGCAGTAGGATCAGCGTATATTGCGGCATACGAACTTTGATTATCTGCTATGGTATTATTTATTAATGTTGGGAATAGCATATCATTATAATAACTCGAAATAAAAATCCCTCCTCCATAATCAGCTTTATTGCTATAAATAAGGTTATTTACTAGGTAAGGGTGTGATTCTATATTAAATGTAGAGATTGATATTCCTCCTCCAAAAGACCCTGAATTATAGGCTATTTCATTTCCATTAATATATGGATCTTTTTCAATAAAATTACAATTTATTTGTTTAATGGCAAGAGCCCCCCCATTTGGTTCGTTGCATTTTTCTGTTTTATTAAACATTAGTTTATTATATGCAATCAAAGCTTCAGAATTACCAACTGTGATTGCTGAACCTACCATACCCTGGTTATGGTGAATATAATTGTTCCGGACAATAATATCTGAATTATACCTAATATGAATGGCTCCATTATAAGCGTTATTATTAAAACATTCACATTCTTCAATCCTTAAGTTTGGGTAAAAGGTAATATCAATTGCACCAACATAATTCTCATAATTTATAGTGACATTTCTTATTATACATCCTTTAAGTAGGGATGAATCAGAAATATTAGTTAAATTTTTAAACACCATTCCATTCCAGGTTTGATCCTTATATCCTTTAAATTCTACACTTTCCTCAGTATTGCAATCCACATTGAGGACTCCTTCACAAATTAATGAAGAGTTGTTTTTAAACGAAAGCTTTGTATTTGGCGATATAACTAAACTTTTATCAGATGCAATATTAATATCATCAATAACAATATAATCTTCACTTACTATTAATCCACTCAAGTCACCCTTTAAAACAGGTCTTGAATCCACATATACAGTAATAGGTATTTCTTTTGAAGGGATTTCAATATAAAAAACAAATGTGTCAGCAATACTTTCAACATCCTCAAATCCAATGACTATATTTTGTCCGATTGTGTCATAAGAAATTCGTGCATACTCCGGGATATTGTTCAAAATAATATCTGAGTATTTTATATTTTCTGGGATTACCTTTATACTGTCTGATGGGAATTCATTAAGGACAATCTCAACGAGATCTTTTTCTATTGAAATATTTCCAGGAGCGATTTGAATTTGATTTTCGTAGGCTCCAAGATCAATTTTGCCTCCATAAACCCTATCATTTCCCATTAAGTCTTTATAGTTGTCAAGAGGCTCTGTTAAATGGAATATTGTACCAGAATTAACGGTAATGGCTTCGTTTTTAAGCTGATAATTGTTATTTTGGGGATCAATAAAACCAGGAAATCCAGCAAGCATATTGCTACTAGTGATAGTACAATCCTCGGAACTTTCAACTGATTCTAGTCCGTTATTAATGAATGAATTATTAATGTCTAATTTCGCTTGATTTATTAATTTAATAGGTAATACTTCTACATTAGTAGTATTTGAAATAATGGAATTTAATATCTCAAATTTATGAGGCATATATTGAGCGTCATGTAAAATTTCGGGGCCTTCATATGCGTTATTTTCTGTAAAAGTAGAATTAATTATATTCGTCGTGCTCCCAGCCATAATGAAAATACCACCCCCTCTATAAGATGTATTATTTTCAATCAATGAGTTTATAATTGAAATATTCGATCTATCACCATATATGCCACCTCCTAAAGAAGGGTATGTTTGTTCGTATTTTATGGAGTTCCCTGATATGATACAATTTTCTATAAATACATTTCCTTCAGTAACAGATATTCCTGCACCGATACCTGATGAACCCGGTAAATAATTATTAATTGTGTTATCTGATATGGAGGAATTCTTAATTTCTATTTCACAACCAGTCATATTTATTCCACCTCCCCAAACACTTGATGGCATATTCTTCTGAATTATGGAATTATTAATAACTAGCTTAGTTATATCTCTTTTATCAATATCTGAGAATCCATATAGATTAATTGCCCCGACTTCAAATCCTTTATTATTTTGAATAGTACTGTTTTCAAGAAAAACATTATTTCTTAAAACTATACTTAAAGCTGAAGGAAAATTTTCAAGAATTCTTTTCCCTAAATAACTTTCATCCATTAAGCAATTTTCTATAATACTATAGTTTAAAATACAGGAATCATTCAGGTTCAATTTAGTTTTCCTGAATGATAACCCAAACCACCCTTCATCTTCATTTACACTTGTAAAACGGATAGAGTCATTTTGCTCTCCCAATGCTTGTAATGTCCCATCCACTCTGATAAAAGAATTTTTTGATGCTTTAACAGTAGTGCCTTTTTCGATAGTTAATGTTGTACCGTCCATAACCATTACTGAATTATCCATTAACACTGTGCCACTCCAGCTAGTATCATTATATATGTTATTGCCAGGCTCAATTTCAAATATAAAATAGGGTTGGTCTCCATTAAAAAGGTTCGTTCCTGGATTAAGTAGCAAGTGGCTGTAATATCCATCATAATTTCCATCCCAACCCCAATTGATATGATAAAGCTCATTATTGTCTCTACCATCTATGATAAACGTATGACCTTCTATATTTGTGTCAGAAGGCCAAGCACTATATAGAATAGGTCGTTTAGCTTCTAATTCTTTGTTAATATCTATCTCAAAGGCTTCTTGCCAACCATAATTAAGGCCATAGTATGAATAAGCATTTGGTGAATAATTAAAGTTTGGAACCAAAGTGTTCCAAATAAAGTCGGGATACGCAGATGTGCTTTTTGCCCCAAATTGTGATTGGGTCGCAACAGCGGAATGATACATTAGCTCAGCAATAGCATCATCATTCATATTGGTAAAGTCGTAGGTTACTTCATCGAAATTTACAGTTTGTAACCCATAACTTCCACTCTCATATTCTACTGTACCATGAGGTTTTTGAGGAGATTCCCAATAATTTAAGATTTGAGCAATGGCTACAGCGTTACATCCAGCTAAAGTATGTCCATTGTCCCCATTTTCATCTTCAGGGCAAAATTTATTATATGGCCAACCTTGTCCCCATTTGGTTTTAACCAGGGGAGAAATTGAATCGGACGAAACTGCTTTTAGTTGGTTTTCAGAAAGCAAATATCCCCACATTTTCTTTGACTTTTCGATAGTGTTTAATGAAAATTTTTCATAATCAATTCGTTGGCGCCAACTAACAAGCATTTCTTCAAGCCTGGGAGGCATAGACTTTTTATTAGCTTGTCCACTTGCAGAATAGCCCAAAATGGGGGGCAATCTTTTATCACCAGCAACTAAAATAAAACCATTATTATCTGTGTCAAATAAGTAAAATAGATTTTGCTTATTAACTTTTAACTCAAAGTTTTTGTTCGTGCTATGTACTTTGTTTAATTTTAAATTTCTTTTTTGAGTAGACTTAAAGAAAGGTTCATTGCGCTGAAATCTATCAGCTGCCTTTTTTGCAACTTCCAATGATACGGGTTGTGCATGAAGCGAAGATGCAAGTATAATAAGTAGTGATAATCCTAATAACTTTATAAGTGCTTTCATAGATATCTTTATTTTTGTCTAAATAATAATTTGGCAAGCTTTTTATAAGTTAATATCAAATATAGATATTTTCTGATAATGTATCCATCTATTTATCAAGCGTCTGGAAAACCCCGGACGAACGTAGCCTTTTTAAGGATAAACGTAAAATAAGAACAATGAAAAAGGCTAGACAAGTTCGGTAGTTATGTTAAATAGCGCTTTGAACCAGCAGAATAAGACTGGCCGACACTTTTTAAATCTTTTTTTTGGACTAATTTGGACTGTGAGCTTTATAATCACCTGAAATATAAATACATAACAAATGTTTCCCATATATTTCCCACAAACAAAAAAATGCCTTGTAACTGTTTGCTTTACAAGGCATTATATTTTAAAAAGTGATCCCAAGAGGATTCGAACCTCTATCTTAAGAACCGG
>CAYPOW010000199.1:0-6356 GCA_964412145.1 uncultured Draconibacterium sp. | reverse complement strand
GTGGCAGAAGAAGTTAAAGCGGAAGTTGTTGCAGAAGTGGCAGAAGAAGTTAAAGAAGAAAAAGTTGAAGCAGAATTCGATTGGGATTCTTTTGGTAAAAAACAAGAAGTTTATACTGCAAAAGAACGCGAAAAATTAGAAGGTGCTTATTCCGAAACTTTAAAATCAGTCAACGAAAATGAAGTTATTGATGGAATAGTTGTTGGAAAAAACAATCGCGAAGTAATTGTAAATATTGGATTTAAATCTGATGGTGTTATTTCTCTATCAGAATTAAGATACAAAACCGATTTAAAAGTAGGTGATACAATTGAGGTTTATGTTGAAAGTCAGGAAGATACAAGTGGTCAGCTAATTCTTTCTCATAAGAAAGCCAGAACACTTCGCTCTTGGGATCGCGTAAATGCAGCTCACGATAACGATGAAATTATTACTGGATTTGTTAAGAGCCGTACCAAAGGTGGTTTAATTGTAGATGTATTTGGAATTGAATCTTTCTTACCTGGTTCTCAAATTGATGTTAAGCCTATTCGTGATTACGATATTTATGTAGGAAAGAACATGGAATTCAAAGTTGTGAAAATCAACCACGAATTTAAAAATGTTGTTGTTTCTCATAAGGCCTTGATAGAGGACGAATTGGAAGCACAGAAAATAGAAATTATTGCAAAACTTGAAAAAGGTCAGGTTCTTGAAGGTATTGTTAAGAATATTACTTCTTACGGTGTATTCATCGATCTTGGCGGAGTGGATGGTTTAATTCATATTACAGACTTAAGTTGGGGAAGAATTAATCACCCTGAAGAAGTAGTAACATTGGATGAAAAAATCAATGTAGTTATTCTTGATTTTGATGAAAACAAGAAGCGTATTGCATTGGGATTGAAACAATTAACTGCTCACCCTTGGGATGCTTTAGATACTGAACTTAAAGTTGGTGACAAAGTTAAAGGCAAAGTGGTTGTTATTGCAGATTACGGTGCATTTATCGAGATTCAACCTGGTGTTGAAGGATTGATTCACGTTTCTGAAATGAGCTGGTCACAGCACTTAAGAACTGCTCACGATTTTGTTAAAATTGGTGATGAAGTGGATGCTATTATCATTACTTTGGATCGCGAAGAGCGCAAGATGTCATTGGGAATGAAGCAATTAATTCCTGATCCTTGGACAGATATTAAAGGCAGATATCCAGTTAGCTCTAAGCACAAAGCAACTGTACGTAACTTTACAAACTTTGGAATTTTTGTAGAATTAGAAGAAGGTGTTGATGGTTTAATTCACATTTCTGATCTTAGTTGGTCGAAGAAAATTAAGCATCCAGCTGAATTTACTAAAATTGGCGAAGAACTCGAAGTAGTTGTTATGGATGTTGATGAAGAAAACAGAAGACTTTCTTTAGGCCACAAACAACTGGAAGAAAATCCTTGGGATATTTTCGAGACTGTATTTGAAATCAATTCTGTTCAAAAAGGAACAGTACTTAGTGTTTCAGATAAAGGTGCTGTTGTTTCTTTACCTTATGGTGTTGAAGGTTTTGCTCCATCACGTCATATCAAAAAAGAAGATAACAGTGCAATGAAAGTTGATGATGTACATGAGTTTAAAGTAATCGAGTTCTCAAAAGAGAACAAGAAGATTATTCTTTCTCATACCTATGTTTGGAAAGATGATAAATCTGAAAAAACTGAATCACCCAGCAAGAAAACAGCTACTAAAACTAAACGTTCAGCCGTTAAAAAAGTGAACGAAAGCAACGAAAGCACCACACTTGGTGATATCGCAGGCGAATTAGGAGCTTTAAAAACAGCAATGGAAAAATCAGAGAAGAAGAAATAATACTCTTTTTTGATTTTAAAAATAAGTCCTGTTCCGTGTATTCGGGACAGGACTTTTTCATATAAAAATATTTGGGAGGCTCAATAAATTGTTTACTTTTTCGTTTTGGAACAATGAAAACAATCCATCTATTTTCTGTACTCATTATTTTTGTCTCAATTTCTGCATTTGCTCAAAATTTTAAAGGCATTCCTATTGGTACTGAAAATGTAGCTATTCAAAATGCTGATTTTGAAAAGGAGGTTCTCAGACTCGTGAATAAAATTCGTAAGAAGAATCATTTAAATATTCTGATCTGGCAAGAAGATTTGGCTCGTGCAGCAAGATACCATGCGCAAGATATGGCTAAAGATGATTATATGGAACATGAGACATACGACCGTAATGATAATCAATTAGTTGAAATCTGTGAAACTTTTTATCGAATTGAGAAATTTATTAGGATGAATAATTTAGGGGAGAACATTTCAGCAGGAAAATCTACAGCTCAGGAAACCGTTGATGGATGGATGGAAAGCAAAGGACATCGTAAAAATATACTTAATCCACGATTCAAATATATTGGTATAGGGTACTATTTTATGAAAGGTACTCATTATCAGCATTATTGGGTACAGGATTTTGGAGGATAAACTGTATAAAATCACTCAAATAAAATATATAATTGAGCTCTCAAAAGAAACTATTATCTTTGCGAAAATTTAGTTATGGCACTTAAAACACTTGTACTCGGGGCTAGTCCAAATCCAGAACGATATGCGTTTAAAGCTGTCAATATGCTAAAAAAATCTGGACACCCAGTTGTTGCACTTGGAGGACGTGAGGCAATGATAGGGGATACTGAAATTCGTATTGGATTCCCTTTATTTGAAGATATTGATACCATTACGCTTTATCTTGGACCAAAGAATCAAATCACTTATTATGAGTATATTTTGAGATTAAATCCGAGGCGAATTATATTTAACCCTGGAACTTCAAATATATTTTTAATGGGTTTAGCCAGAAAAAACGGAATTGAAATAATTGAAGATTGCACGCTCGTTTTACTTTCTAACAAACGCTTTGAGATGAATTGATTTATGAAGGCTTTAATTAAAGAAATATATAAGTTATTTATTTTAGCAGGAAGTTTTCTTTTACTTCCTTACACATCTATAGCTCAACTCGAAGTAAATCTTCTAACTAATTGTGCAACAGATAATATTCAAATTCCTGTTCAAATAAAAAATTTCGACAATGTTTCTTCTTTTGAGCTTGTTTTAGAATACAATGCAGATGTTTTATCTTTTCAGAAAAGCTTAATTCATAATAAAGTTTTTACGATAAATAATGATAACAAATATGCCATTAGCGTTTTAAACGAAAATAATACATTAAGAATACAATGGTCTGCATATTATGGTGTAAGCTTGAGCGATAATCCATTACTTTTTCTTGAATTCCAGCAAATTGGAAATGGAAATAGTAATTTTTCGTGGAATGAAACAGAATCCTATATTTTGAAGATTGGAAATATTCCGCAAACTGTAAGTTACTCGGCGGGTTCTAACCTGACTATCCCTCATGCAAGCATATTTCAAGTTAATGTAAATCAATTAGTTACAGGATGTCGGGATGACAGTGAGAATGGCTGTAAAGCACAGGCTGAGGTTCGTATTATAGGTGCCTCAGAACCTTATACTTATCAATGGCAGGATAAATTCAATCAACAGACTCCCATTGCCATTGGTCTTTGTCAGGATCCTGTTTCTGTCATTGTTTCTGATGCTGCCGGCTGTGTTTTTGGTGGAATTTTTAACGCTGATATTTATCCGGCCAATCAGATAGAAATCTTTTCTAATCCTGAAACAGCATTTATAACAAAGCCGACGGTTGAATTTACCAGTATTTATAACGGAGAAGAACCCCAGGCCTATAAATGGGATTTTGGCGATGGTATTAATTTAGCGACAGCCACTGCCGAACATACATTTGAGCAAGTAGGTAATTACTCTGTTTCTTTGTGGACAAGAAGTGATAATGGATGTGATACTACTGTTTACCTAAATAATTTTGAAGTTCGGGAATTGGATTTTTGCATTCCAAATGTTTTTACGCCAAATGGCGACAATATCAACGATAAATGGATTTTCAAAATTGGTCAGCCACCAGTTTTAAGCGATGAGGATAATCTGAAAACGGGTATTTTTGAAACAACAGCTTGTACAGGTGAAGATTTAATTTTTGATGAACATTTTAAAAAAACACGTTTGATCATCTATAACCGAAATGGAACTCAAGTGCACAATTGCAGCAATTGTACAGAAGCATGGGATGGAGGTTCACTGCCAGATGGTGTCTATTTTTATCTATTCGAATGGGATGGTGAATATTCAAGTGGACGAGAGCAAGGTGATGTAACTATATTAAGAGGTAAATAATAAAATAATTTAAATGGATAAAATTCAAGAGATTAAATCATTTGCAACACAAGTTAGAAGAGATATTTTACGAATGGTACATGGAGCAAAATCTGGTCATCCGGGAGGCTCTTTAGGATGTGCTGATTTTGTGAGTGTTTTGTATAAAGATATTTTAAAATACGATCCAGCTAATTTTACGATGGATGGTAACAACGAGGATCTTTTTTTTATATCAAACGGCCATATTGCTCCCGTTTGGTACAGTGTTTTAGCACGTACTGGTTTCTTTCCCGTTGAGGAACTTAGTACGCTACGTCAAATAGATTCTAGGCTCCAGGGGCATCCAACAAATCTGGAAGGATTACCCGGCATTCGAATTGCATCAGGTTCTCTTGGACAAGGATTATCTGTTGCCTTGGGAGCTGCACAAGCTAAAAAATTGAATAAGGACGATCGTCTGGTGTTTTCTTTGCACGGAGATGGTGAGTTGGACGAAGGTCAGATTTGGGAAGCGTTAACCTATGCAGCAGCTAAAAAAGTGGACAATATTATTAGTACCATCGATTATAATCAAAAGCAAATTGATGGTCCGATTAAGGATGTTCTCGATTTGGGCGATTTGCATGCAAAACTAAAAGCATTTGGCTGGGAAGTTTTGGAAATGAATGGAAATGATGTTGAAAATGTTTTAGACACAATCAAAAAAGCCATTGCTAAAACAGGCAAAGGTAAGCCTGTGGCAATTATTATGCACACAGAAATGGGTGCCGGAGTAGATTTTATGATGGGTACACATAAATGGCATGGAAATGCCCCCAACAATGAACAATTGGAAATTGCTTTAGCTCAACTTCCAGAAACTTTGGGTGATTACTAAGTCGTTATTCTCTTTAAAATCTAAAAAATGAAAAAATATACTTTTACAGAAAAAATTGATACCCGAAGCGGATTTGGTGCCGGACTATATGAGCTAGGGAAAACAAACCCTAATGTTGTGGCTCTTGTAGCAGATTTAACAGGATCGCTTAAAATGGATGCTTTCAAAAAAGAGTTTCCTGAGCGCTTTTTCCAATCTGGAATTGCAGAAGCTAATATGATGGGAATGGCTGCCGGATTTACAATAGGAGGGAAGATTCCATTTGCTGGAACTTTTGCCGCCTTCGCTACAGGTCGTGTTTATGATCAGATTCGTCAGTCAATTGCCTACTCCCAGAAGAATGTGAAAATTTGTGCTTCTCATGCCGGTATCACTTTAGGCGAAGATGGAGCCACGCATCAGATTCTCGAAGACATTGGATTGATGAAAATGCTTCCTGGCATGGTTGTCATTAGCCCTTGCGATTATAATCAAACAAAGGCCGCTACTTTGGCTATTGCTGATTATGTAGGTCCTGTTTATTTACGATTTGGACGACCAGCAGTACCTAATTTTACTCGTGCTGATGAAAAATTTGAAATAGGAAAAGCTCAACTTTTAAATGAAGGAAGCGATGTTACAATTGTAGCAACAGGTCATATGGTTTGGGAGGCTATTTTAGCTGCCGAAGAATTAGAGAAGGAAGGAATTAGTGCTGAAGTGATTAATATTCATACGATTAAGCCCTTAGATACAAAAGCAATTTTAGACTCAGTATTGAAAACAAAATGCATTGTGAGTGCTGAAGAACATCAAAAAGCGGGTGGATTGGGAGAGAGTATTGCTTCTTTTTTAAGTCAAAATAATCCAACACCAATGGAAATGGTTGCTATTAATGATGTATGGGGACAAAGTGGAACTCCAAGTGCGTTGATGGAAAAATACGGCTTAAATGCATCAAATATTTGCGAAGCAGCTAAACGTTTAATGGCAATAAAAGCTTGATTAGCTTGAATAACGGATAGGGTTCGTATTTATTTTGGAATATTGTCCATATTTTGAATTAGTTATATAACATTGGGAAACTTAAATACCTGATATATAAACTTCTAATATTTTGGCATAAATATTGTAAAATGATGACACGAGTTCTTTCATTAAGTTAATCTTAATTATAGCGCCGGAGTGGTTACCGCGCTATTAGGAGTAGTGATACTCCACATAATTAATATTTTTTTAATAATTGTTCGAAAGCC
>CAYPOW010000198.1:4768-6405 GCA_964412145.1 uncultured Draconibacterium sp. | reverse complement strand
GAATTAAAGACATGAAATCGATCTTGATAATTCGCATTCATAGGATCATCAATTACCTTGTATTCTGTATATTTTCCGGCAGCAATAAAAGGTTGGCCCCAATATTGCACGGTTAAATCTGGCGTTACATTATAACTAATACGAATTGAGGCGCTTAAAACTTTCTGATCAATAGCCGCAAATAAATAACGATCTTTTCCTTCAAAGCTAACTCTATCAATGTATTGTAATTCTCTATACGATTTATTAAAGCGAGGATTTAAGGAAACCGTTAATGTATTTATTGGTTTATAGGTAAATCCTGATGAAATTGTAAAGTTCTCTGAACTATTCTCAAAACCTTTATTATAGTTATTGTAAACATAGAAGTGTAGCTTTTTTCTACTATCCGTGCTAATATTGTATTGAACGCTAGAGTTACCCATTGTTTTCATTCGCGGACCTCCACGAAGCATTGAATTTGAAATTCCATTTGAATTGAAATTAAGATGACTCCATAAACTCCAGAAGTTTTTGAAATTTATATTTCCGTTCATCTCCAATCCATGTCCCAATAAATCGCCACCAAAATCCCACACATTATAATAATCACCACTTAAATTCCAGTTGCGGTAAATTCCTTTAGGTTCCCAAGCACGATATTGTCCCCAATACATGGCAAAAAGTTGATCAGCCTGTCTTAGATAGCCCATATCATTTAACTCAAAACCAGGTGTTTTCCAGAGCAATACAGCTAAATGTGTCCAATGACCTTTTTGTCGGATTATTTGCATACGACCTCCTGAACCAACTAGAGATGTTCTTGTTGGATCGTAATTTACATAATCATTATCCTCTCTTTGAAAATAACGTGCAGAAGATTCTTGCGTATTAGCAATCGCTTCCTGAGTACCATTTACCTGACTGAAAGCTGCATTTACGTTAAACATCCAACTTTTATCCTTAAAATATTGTGTAAAATCAAGACCTCCTGTGAAAGCGGTTTTATGGAAATAATCCTTAGTTAATTCACTCGTATTTCTGATGGTACTAGTAAACATTCCTCCAATTATGGTGTTTCCATTATTCATGTCTTTTTGAACACGTGCAAGAAAATAGTTCGTTAAAGGTTCTACTGTTTCGTATCGGCGTGTACCATTTTGGTCAATTTCCGCTCTTCCTTCTGCCGTAACACTTTCCATAATACCAATAGAAAGACCATTGCTTGTTTTACCAGTTATTTTTGCAGCGCCAATAATGGGTGTATTTACAGGAACTTTGGCATATTCGTTATCACCTAAATCAGGATAAAGTCCAGGCCTGCGGCCGATACGGCGTGAATAAAAAAGATTATCATTACCTACACCGCCATCACCAATTCCAATTCCAAAGGTTGTAATATTAGCTCCTTCAATAAAAAAAGGTCTTTTTTCAGCAAAATATGTTTCGTACGCCGTTAAATTCACTTCAGAAGGATCTGCTTCTACCTGACCAAAATCAGGATTGATTGTTAAATCGAGTGTTAAATTATTGGTTATGCCTATTTTAGCATCCACACCACCATTTATATCGTAGCCTTTTCCATCTGCAAAAGGATTTCCAGCTTCAGCTTCGTAGCTTTCCAGTTTTGCAACACCGTAAGGTGTTATATCAAATAT
>CAYPOW010000198.1:0-4668 GCA_964412145.1 uncultured Draconibacterium sp. | reverse complement strand
GCAAACATAAAGGCAGTTCTTAAATCGTGATAACTATCAAAAGCTATTCCCATAAAATCGCCATCAGGATTATCTCGACGCGTAAGTCGCTGTACAATACTATCAGGACTGGTATCGAAAGCCTTCATCCCAACATAAAGATTATCCTTGTCGAATAGAATTTTAAATTCTGTTCGTTGTGTTGCAGCTGCTGAATTATATGGTTCGAATTGTGTAAAATCGTCGAGCCACTCTCCTTGCTGCCATACATCATCGTCTAATACTCCATCAATTATAGGAGCATTTTGTATGGAACTAGCTTTGTAATTTTTCTTTAATGATTCTTGAGCAAAAGATAAATTATTGATTAAAAATGCGATCAAAAAGAATATTAAATATACTTTTTTCATAGACTAAAGGTTAGTTTACGTTTGTATTGACACATTATATAAGACCCCTATTTCAGTAAAACGTTACAGTTAGTTGTCTAATTTTATTGTTAAAACCTTCATAAAAAAGGAATACTTGGCAAAGGAGACCTTAAATTTTATTAAAATCGATGGAAATAGGCATATTCCATTAAAACTCGTTAAAAAACGATTAATTTCGCATAAACATTTAAATCTATATTATTTTGAGAATTCTATTCATTCTTTTTCTTATTTTCATCATTGGGCCTTACCTTTTTCGCTGGCTGATGCCTATCTTATTAAAAAGCTTTGTGAAAAGAGCGCAAAACAAAATGAATCAGCAGTATACACAACAGGATTCTAAGCAAACCAAAGAAGGCGAAGTTCATTTTACTAATACTTCAAAATCTAAATCAAACACTGAAAAAGACCAATTAGGTGATTACGTTGATTTTGAAGAAATAAAAGACGAAAAACCTGATCAATAATCATTTATATGAAGGATGTCAAAGTATTGAAACAATTTCTTCCTTATCTCTCTGCCATCATCATTTTTATAGTGATGAGTTTTGCTTTTATGAGTCCGGTATTACAAGGAAAGAAAATAAAACAAAACGATATTACTATCTTCAAAGGAATGTCGAAAGAGATTGCGGATTTTCGTGAAAAATCAGGTGAAGAACCTTTGTGGACCAACGGAATGTTTGGAGGAATGCCTTCCTATCAAATTTCCACCTTGTATCCTAATAATTGGATACAGAAAGTTGATAAACTATTTACACTAGGTCTTCCCCACCCTGTGAGCTTACTATTTTTGTATTTTCTAGGCTTTTTTATTCTTTTATTGATCCTTCGAATAGATCCTTGGTGGGCCATAATTGGCGCGTTTGCTTTTGCCTTTTCCAGCTATTTTATTATTATCTTCGAGGCCGGACATAACTCCAAAGCACATGCCATTGCTTATATGGCGCCTGTTATAGCAGGTATAATCCTTACTTATAGAGGAAAGTATTTGCTGGGAGGAATTCTCACGGCCTTATTTGCTGCTTTGGAAATTTCGGCAAATCATTTACAAATAACCTATTATTTGTTGCTCTTTATTGTGATTTTAGGCATAGCTATACTCGTCGACCATATCAAAAGAAAAGCATTACCCAATTTTATTAAGGCAACAGGAATTCTCATAATAGCCGCTCTTTTAGCCATATTACCAAATATTACGAGCCTATTAGTTACTTCGGAGTACGCGGCTCAATCAATGCGAGGAACACCTGAATTAATAAAAGAAGGTTCGATACAAACCAGTGGTTTGGATAAAGATTATGCAACACAGTGGAGTTATGGAATTGGCGAAAGCTGGAGTCTTTTATTTCCCAATGTCAAAGGTGGCGGTTCTGGCGCTTTAGCAGCCAATGAAGAAGCAATGGAACAGGTTGATCCTCAGCTTAAAACGGCAATTGCTCAAAACAGAATTTCCTCTTATTGGGGCGATCAGCCCTTCACTTCAGGTCCAACATATGCAGGCGCTATCATCGTATTTTTATTTTTCTTAGGACTATTTTATGTGAAAGGATATCTTAAATGGGCTTTGGTGGCCGGTACAATTTTTAGTCTTGTTTTGGCCTGGGGGAAAAATTTTATGCTCCCAACTGAGTTATTCCTGGATTATTTTCCGCTTTATAATAAATTCAGAGCTGTAAGTATGATCTTGATTTTGGCTGAATTTACAATTCCGATATTGGCTATGCTTGCTCTTTGGAAAATAGTAAATGAGCCTGATATAATTCAAAAAAGAAAAAAGGATTTCTTTATCGCGTTTGGATTAACTGGAGGTTTTCTCCTTTTGTTTTATTTGATGCCCAACCTGTTTTTCAATTTCCTAAGTCAAATGGAGTCAGATCAATTATCTTCTAATTCCAACCCTCAAATAGTGGAATTTGTAAAAAATATGGAAGCGGCTCGTATTTATATTTTTAAATCGGATGCGATAAGAAGTTTTCTTTTTATTCTTTTAATGGCTGTTGCCCTTTATACTTATTCAATTAAGAAGATAAACAAATCGATTCTGTTTTTAATTACTGCTGTTTTATTGGTAGCTGATATGTTTACCATAAATAAGCGCTATGTGAATGAAGAAAATTTCGATCGCAAAAAAGTTGTTGAAAATCCTTACATTCCTTCTGTAGCCGATAAAGCAATTTTAAACGATAAAAGCCTGGATTACCGTGTGTTAAATCTGGGCAACCCTTTCAATGATGGAGCGACCAGTTATTTTCACAAATCTATTGGTGGCTATCATTCGGCTAAATTGGCTCGCTATCAGGATTTAATTGATTATCGTCTGCAAGTAGAAATTAACCAATTAATTTCGTCACTTCAGAATTCGGATGGATCAAATTTGGATGAGTTGTTTAAAAATCTAGGCAGCCTTAATATGCTCAACACTAAATATATTATTTACAATCCACAGGCTCCTCCTATTATCAATCAGAACGCCAATGGAAATGCTTGGTTTGTTAATCAATATGAATGGGTAGAAAATGCAAATGATGAAATAGAAAAATTGGCGATTATTGACACTAAATCCACAGCCTTAATCGATAAGCGATTTGAAGAGCAGGTAAAATCTCTATCCATATCTTTCAATCCTGAAAATACGATCGAACTAATGGATTATCAGTCCAATCACTTAACTTATAAAACAAATACGGACTCTGAGCAATTGGCTATTTTTAGTGAAATTTATTATGATAAAGGCTGGAATGCCTATATCGATAGTGAGTTGAAGCCCCATTTTCGCAGCGATTATACACTTCGTGCGATGCTTGTTCCGGCAGGCAGGCATACTATAGAATTTAAATTTGAACCTAAAAGCTATTATCGAGGTGAAAAAATTGCACTGTTTGGATCTATTTTGCTTTTGCTTTCTTTTATTGGAATTATAGCTCGTGAGCTAAAAATATATCTTGACGAACAGAAAGAAGATGTATAAATGATTGATAAAAAAATACTTATACTAACATACTATTGGCCTCCTGCTGGTGGAGCAGGTGTTCAGCGTTGGCTCAAATTTGTAAAATACCTTTCTAAATTGGGTTTTGAGCTGCATATCTTCACACCTGAAAATCCGGAAGCACCAGCATTTGACGATTCTCTTCTAAAAGACGTTCCTGCAAATGCAATAATTATTAAAAAACCTATCTGGGAGCCTTTCGAGATCTTCAAGAAACTAACCAATAAAAAAGGAAACCTAAATGCCGGATTTCTCTCTGAGGAGAAAAAAAACAAGGCAAAATGGTCAGAAAAATTAGCCTTGTTTGTTCGGGCCAATCTGTTTATTCCAGATGCCAAAATGTTTTGGATTCGCCCTTCAGTGCATTTTCTAAAACAATACATTAAAGATGAAAAAATTGAACTGGTAATTTCCTCGGGGCCTCCTCATTCGCTTCATCTCATCGCTTTAAAACTTCAAAAAATATTAGCTATAAAATGGGTAGCCGATTTTCGCGACCCATGGACCAATATTGATTTTTACAAGGAATTACCTACCCTAAAACTCGTTGACAAATATCTGCATAAACTTGAAAAAAAGGTTTTGCAAAAAGCTGACAGAGTGATTGTTGTAGGTTCTCAAATGAAAAAAGAGTTCAACACAATTGCTCCTCAATCTCATATAGAAATAATCACTAACGGATTTGATTCTGATATAGCACAAAATGCGGTTTTAGATACAAAATTTTCTATCGTCCATATTGGAAGCATTAACGCCGACCGAAATCATGAGAGCTTTTATAAAGCGATTCATCATTTAATTGAGGAAAATAAATCTTTCAAAAATTCGCTTCAAATCAAGTTTATTGGAAAAGTAGATTTTGAAGTGAAAGAAACTGTTTCGAAATATCAATTAGAACCTTATGTTGAATTTATCAAATACATTCCTTACGATCAAATCAGTGCAATTCAACAATCAGCCCGCCTACTCTATTTGCCTTTAAACAATACGCCAAATGCAAAAGGAATACTAACGGGAAAATTCTTTGAATACCTTTCTGCAAAACGCCCCATTATTGCTCAAGGCCCTAAAGACGGAGATGTGGCCAATATTTTAAATGATACACAGGCTGGTTTTATTTTTGATTTTGATGATGAAAATACGTTAAAAGAGGAAATAAAAAATCAGTTTCAGCAATTCTTAGATGGAAAGACTTATTTTGAAAGTCAGTGTATAGATCAATACAGTCGGGAAAATCTAACTAAAAAACTCGTTGAAATTTTAGAT
>CAYPOW010000197.1:0-6436 GCA_964412145.1 uncultured Draconibacterium sp. | reverse complement strand
GCATCACCCATCGCGCGGTGACGGTTGTTAATTTCAATGCCGATGTCAGTACATAATTTCCCCAAACTGTAACTTCTGAGTCCTGGAATAAATTTACGCGCTAACTTGATGGTATCCAATGTTCTACGTTCGTATTTATATCCCAGACTATCAAATTCAGCTGTGATAAACCTATAGTCGAAAGCAGCATTGTGCGCAACAAATGTGCAGCCTTCGGTCATTTCTACAATGTCTTTAGCAATTTCGTAAAACTTGGGGGCCGATGCAACCATTTGATTGTTAATCCCTGTCATTTGAGTAATGTTGTAAGGGATTTTGCGCTCGGGGTTAATCAGGCTTGAGAACTCCTTTATAATTTTTTCGCCATCAAAAATAATGATGGCGATCTCCGTCAGACGATCGTATTTCGCATTTACTCCTGTAGTCTCAACATCGATGATGGCAAACATAAAATTGACTTTCGTCAAAAGTAAGAAAAATCATATCGCACAAAAATAGTGTTCACAAAATTCTGATAATTATCCTGACCTAGATTTCAAGTGATAGAATAAAAATCCCTACATTTGGGCGGCTATAAACACAGGATTTTTAATCGATAAATACTGCTTATTAAGCAATATTCTTACAAATCAGATACTAATGAAAAAGTTCGATCCTATAGAGAACTACGAAAGCACAAAAAAAACCCTTGGATTTGTTGAACGCAAAAAGGCTACTCAGGTCGATTATGATCGAATTGGTTTTATGTCGGGTTTGGAAGTGCATCAACAATTACTTACAAAAGAAAAGTTATTTTGCCATTGTCCGGCAGGAATATTTCAGAAGCATAACGATTTTCATGCTGAAGTGATTCGGCATATGCGCCCTACGCTTAGCGAATTGGGAGAGTATGACGGCACAGCCCTGATGGAATTCAAAACGCGCAAAGAAATTACCTATCGTCTTAAAAACGAAACAGCTTGTACTTATGAAGTAGACGATACACCACCATTTCCAATCAATCGGGAAGCTTTAGAAATTGCCTTAAAAATCTCCTTGCTATCGCGATTGAATATTGTAGGAGAGGTGCATATTACCCGAAAACAATATTTGGATGGAAGTATTCCAACTGGTTTTCAACGAACAGCTATTTTGGGCGTGGAAGGCGAAATTCCATTGAAAAATAAAACGGTGAAACTTATTCAATTGAGTATTGAAGAAGATAGCTGTCGCGAAGTCTCAGATATTGGTCACAAAAGAATTTATAAAACCGATCGTCTGGGAATGCCGCTTATTGAAACAGTGACCTATCCTGAGATGGTGAATCCTGATGAGGTGAAAGAAGCCTGTGATTATATCCGATTTTTAAATAGATCTACCGGCTTAGTGAGAACAGGTATAGGTGCTGGTCGGCAGGATGTGAACGTAAGTTGCAAAGGCGGAACACGGGTTGAAATAAAAGGAGTGGCTCATACCAAATGGATTCCAGAACTCACTCATATTGAGGTTTATAGACAGTGGGCTTTATTGCAGATTCGAAAAGAATTGAAAGCTAGAATTGAGAAGACGGATTGGAAAATAAATGCACAGGAAATCAATTATTATTTGTTTCAAAGTCCCTCTAAAGAAATTGATTTTGCAAATGAGAATGGCTTTCAAATTTGGGCTGTAAATTTGCCAAAGTTTGCGGGTTTTCTTTCCCATTTTACGCAGCCTGAAAAGATATTTGCCGATGAAATTGCTGACCGTCTAAAAGTGATTGCTTGTTTGGAAAAGCCAAATATGACGCATTCTGAAAGCTTGGAACCATCGTTTTCTGAAGATGATTTTGAAAGGATTCGGAAAATTTTAAAGTCAGGGAAAGAGGATGCTCAAGTGGTTTTTTGGGGACCGAAGGAAGATATTAAAACCGCTTTGGAGACAATCGAAGAACGTTGTTTGATGACCTTTGATGGAGTCCCTCCTGAAACACGAAAATCTTTTAAAAATGGCACAACTATTTTCGAGCGTGTGTTGCCTGGAGCTGACCGAATGTATCCTGATACAGATTCTGCTCCAATTCCTTTGGAAAATGATCTTATAGAAAGACTAAGCAAAGAATTGCCCACTGATGTGATTGAACGCTTTAAACAACTTAAAAACTGGGGCGTATCTGAAGATGTATTTACCTATATTTTTAGCAATAATCTTTTTCCCTTCATTTTAGAAATCAAAGAAAAGCTGAATATTGATCCAAAATATATGGGTAATTTTTTGGGTCATCGATTAAAATTTATTGAAGGGCATTATAAAAAGGCGGCCAATTTCAATTACAAAGTAATCTATGGTCTTTTTAAATATTTGATTGATAAAAAGTTGGAATTAAATATTGCCGAGGAAATGTTAAAACTACTATATGAGCACCCTAAAATGCAGTTTGAATCTGTTTTAACTACCATCAAATTTAAAAAAGTGAAGAGGGTTCAGATATTGGATCAGGTTCATTTTTTAGTTGAGAAATTTAAGCAAATTGGAAAAGTTAAGAAGCGTGAGAATGCACAAAATTGGGTGATGGGGCAATTAAGAAAACTTGCTTTGGGGAATATTGCATTTGCAGATTTGAAAAAGGAAGTTGAGAGTACGTGTAAATCAATTAATTAAATTATTGTTTGATTCAAAAAAAATGCCGCTAAAACACGAAGACACAAAATAACGCCAAACACTTCTGAAATTCATTTGTGGAATTTTGTGGTTTTGAGTTTTGGTGGCTAATTATTAGTTTCGGAAAAGTTTTTTAGGCCGAATAAGGATTAAAAAAAATAAAAGAATAATGACAGACGATATATTTCAAGGATACAAAGGAGAATCATTAAAGGTATTGAAGAAATTTCAGGTTCGTGTTTGGGGACAAGCCAATGTAGAAACTAGTAGGGGCACATTTGTCGGAACCATTTTACCACGTTCGGAAAACGATGATGATCAGCATATTGTAATGAAAATTCCAACCGGCTATAATATTGGAATCGATATCCAAACCATTATTCAGATGCAGGAAACAGGTTATAAAAAAGCCAATTACAAGATTCCTGAAAAAGAATTTCCTACAACAGCAGGTTTGCCTCATGTGAAATTATTAGGAACGGGTGGTACAATTGCATCAAGACTAGACTACCGCACAGGTGCTGTTATTCCTGCTTTTTCACCTGGTGAACTTTATGGAGCCGTTCCCGAACTAGCCGAAATTTGCAATCTTGAAACCGAAAAAGTATTTGCTGTTTTTTCTGAAAATATGGGTCCAAATCAATATATCGCGTTAGCTAAAGCCATTGGTCGTGAAATTGAAAAAGGAGTTGATGGAATTGTTATTGGTCATGGTACTGACACATTGCATCATACAGGTGCTGCATTAACTTTTATGATTCAAAACTCACCGGTTCCTATTGTATTGGTTGGGTCTCAGCGTTCTTCCGACCGTCCCAGTTCCGATGCGGCCTTAAATCTGATGCATGCAATGTATACTGCTGGTCACAGCGATATTGCCGAAGTAATGATCTGTATGTTTGGTCCTACATCAGATGATTATGGATTGTTACACAAAGGAACACGCGTACGGAAAATGCACTCTTCCTATCGTTCAACTTTTCGTACCATTGGCGATACGCCATTAGCTACTGTTAAACGAGGAGAAATTAAGGCTATTAAAAAGGAATACAATCATCGCAGAAAAGATAAAGATGTAAAAATATTGCCTTTTTTCAGCGATAAAGTGACTATGCTTTATTATTACCCTGCAATGAAACCTGATGTGTTGGATGCTATGGTAGACGCTGGTTATAAAGGAATTATAATTGTTGGAACAGGACTTGGTCATGTGAATAAAGAATTGTATCCGGCCATTGTACGTGCACATAAAAAAGGAGTTCATATGTATATGACGCTGCAAACACTTTGGGGCTATGTGCATATGTTTGTGTATGACACCGGAAGAGATTTGATGGCGATGGGTATTATTCCTGCTGGCAATATGCTTCCAGAAGTAGCTTATATCAAATTAGGTTGGGTATTAGGCCAAACTGATGATGCTGAAGAAGTGAAAAGATTAATGCTAACGCCTGTTAATGATGAAATTACTCCACGCGAACCGTATAATGGATATTTAGTATTTCAGGGTGGTATTCCCGAAGTTGAAGAGTTTATTCGAAAAGTGAGAAAATAGATTAAGATCTTATCTAAGTTTAAGACGTTGACCTGAAGTTAAATTTTCGTCTTTCCTGATTTTATTAATCCTTTTAATCCATTTGGTGCGTATTGCATATTTTTGACTGATACTATGCAATGTTTCCCCTTCAATCACAATATGATACATTACTTTTGCTTTCTTTTTCTTCTTTTCGATATACACATGGTCGCCAGGATTTAATTCCGTTTTTTTAGTGGCAGAATTAAAATCGAGAATTTGCTTCGTATAAAAGCCTAATTCTTCGGCAATAGATTGGTAGCTATCATTATGCAAAGCCAAAACGTATTTAACTCCATGTATTTCGTAAATAACTCTATTTGTTGCAGATACAGAAACGGGTTTGAAATCATCCTGATTCTCATTTATCGGATATTCTGAAGAAATGTCAGCATGTACAATATCTGAGCCTTCATTTTCAATATCCTTGAGTCTTTTCACTTTATCGAATCGGTGTAGATTATTTTCTTCAATTACTTTGATAAGTATTTGGGCATATTGAGGATTAGTAGCATAGCTTGCTTTTTGTAAACCCTTAGCCCAACTTTTATAGTCTGTAATATCATATTCGAATAAAAAAGCATAGCGATCGCGAGAGGTGAGAAATTGTGAATGATCTTCAAAACTGAGTCCGACAGATTTATATTTTCTAAAGCACTCATTTTTAGTATCATCGTCCATAATAAAAGTTTTGCCGTTCCATTCATTATGGCATTTAATTCCAAAATGGTTATTTGCTTTAACAGCAAGATCACTTTTACCTGCTCGTGATTCGATAATGCCTTGTGCCAAAGTTATACTGGCCGGAATATCAAATTCTTTCATTTTTTTAATGGCAACAGTTTTATATTTTCGTATGTAATCGTCCTTATCTGTTTGTGCAAAAAGGTTAATTGTTAGAAATAGTATAATAATAGAGCTTAGGATTTTAGGCATAGTATCTTTTCATTTGATAACGCAAAATAAGTCATTATTCGCTTTTAAAGAGGAAAAAGGGGGAAAGATATTAATGAGAATTTGTTGATAAAGCTCTGTATTGTTGCTGTTATCTTTGTGTTGAAATAGAATGAGAAGCATAAAATAAGATCTACATTAGGATAAAAAAACATCTATTTGAAGTTTTTTATTTTTTATTTGCCTTATAATTAATATCTTGCGTTTGCAATTAGTAAATAGCATGATAAATACTGAGACAGTCTTTTACTTGTTAATAAACACCTCTTTGGTAATATCATGCTTGGTCATGTCCATTGTGTTCTTGCGTCTTCCGATCCCACTCATTGAATTTCTAAAAAGTTATCGTATTTCCTTAAAAGTTTTAGCACTCGATTACCTTTTTATGGCAGGAGTTATTTTGGCGCTTATGCTAGAAGAAAATTTATATATGGGTTCGTTTTCATTTATCATCATTTTTGCCGCATCTTTGCAAACTCAGTTCTTTTCGCATACTATAATTATTCTGTACAACCCGGAATCTGTCAGTAAACGATTTGTTTTCATCCATTTATTGCCAATTATTGGATTTGCTATTTTATTTGGCCTTTTTACATCTATTTGGGGAAATCCGCATATTGATGATGTGAGTGTCTTTTATAGACAAATATTTCATCCAACTCTAATCTTGCGTTTATTGTTTGTCGGCTATTATTTCTTGCAGTTAATTTATTTCTCTTTATTGATCATAAAGCAAGAACAACGTTATAGAGAAAGACTAAATAATTATTTCTCGACTACACCACATGCGCGATTATTTTGGCTTCGTTTTTCTTATTTTATGGCACTAACGGTGGGTTTAATTGCATTGGTTTCTTGCTTTTTTTCTAGCCAAATTTCATTGTTTGTTTTTAATAGTATTTGTGTTTTGTTTTTTATTGGGTTTGGTGTTATTTATATACAATATCCTCTAAACCATTTTATTGCGGAATCGCCCAGCAAAAGAATACAATCAAACATTATCTCTTTTCAATGGACAAAAATGAAAAAAAGGATAATTGAAGAGAAACTCTATTTACGCGAAGACATTAATATTGAGCGTTTGGCTAAATTTCTTAGAATAGGTAGAACGAAACTCTCTATTTGTATAAATCAAGAAGAAAATATGAATTTCAATTCCTGGATTAATACACTGAGAATAGAATATGCCAAAGTTCTTTTTTTAGAAAATTATGAGTACAGTATTTTGCATGTTTCTGAAATTTTGGGCTATTCTGAGCAATCTAATTTCTGTCGACAATTCAAGCA
>CAYPOW010000196.1:0-6465 GCA_964412145.1 uncultured Draconibacterium sp. | reverse complement strand
TTTGCAAAACAAATTTAGGGAAAAAATAGGATTTTAACACAATTCAATTGTATTTAAAAATGAGCTATAAAATATTTTGAAAATAATTCCTTTAAGGTCTAAGAGCGCTATCCTAGTTTTTTTCTTAATTGTTTTTGCTTTTTGAGCGCTCCAAATACTTTCGCTAGAAAGTCACTTCCGCCTCAGTCAAAAGGCGTTAATCGGAGTGCTATTGTGCAGCAATAGAAAACAAAGTTGTTTGACTAGCGTTCGGCTTTGGCGAAGACTAAAAGTAAGGAGCTTTTTGTTCTCGTGGAACAATAGTGAGGAGTAGCCTTTTGGGTACAGCGTATGTTTTTCCTCCCCTTTTTTATCTGATAAAAATTTTAAATATAGGTCAGATAGAGCTCATTAAAAATTCGGTTCAAAAAAGGGGAAAGATTTTGACCTTTTCCATCCAGCAGTAATCTGAATTATGTTTAACCCAAGTTTTGGTCTTGATCCCTATCATATTCAAAAAAAAAGTGGAATCTCAAAATTTGAGATTCCACTTTTACAAAAATTAAATAGAATTCTATTCTAATGTAATATCAGCTGTAAAATATCCTGTACCATCAAGATAACCAGAATAAGTTTTAGCAAGGCCATCTGTATCGCCTGGATAATAGATGTCATAAGTAATCAATAAAGTAGGTTTAGCACCACAATTGGTCCATTTACCACTACCTTCGACTTCATATGTATATTCTGCTCCACCATAAGTAGTAGTGTAAATATATTGTCTTGGTATATCAACAAAGCCATTTCCAGCTACCGTCATAGTAAAGGTTCCACCAGCAACAATAGGCTCTCCCCACCATCCTGTCATCATTGGAAAGGACACACCTGTAACATCAAGATCAGCACCATTAACAACAGTTGTAATTTGACTAGCCCAAAACGTACCATCAGTTCCAGCCCAAGAACCTACTAAATCAGCAGCTCCATTTACTAAAGGACAAAACGCTATACGCAAAAGCTCATAGTTAATTTGAGTGCCTGCAGGATTTGGATTATTGTGTACTCCAGCATCCATATTCAACACAAGATCAAGAGATTCAGCAACAGGCATGTTCGCAGCAACTGTAGTAAAAACAACTGAACCAGAAGTTTCTCCTGCTGGGATAGTAATACTATTCGCTGAGAAAGTGTACATAGTTGCATCAATAGTACTAGAAGCATCTACCGCAAAATCAACTGTAATATCAGTACTTTGTGGAACGCCCATCAAAGCAACAGCAACAGTTGTTTCTATCTCCACTAATCCACCAGCTAAAGTAACACCGGTTTCCATAGACTTAGAAGCGTCAACAAACTGCAAATAGTAGGCAGTTTCATTTAGATCAAGCGCATTAACACTTGATTCAGAGAATGTTTCTTTGTCGCAAGACGAAAGAATAGCGCTTGCGGCAATCAAAACAAACAATAATTTAAATATATTTTTCATAATTTTCTTGTTTTAATATTAACAATTATTAATTCCACCACAGTTTATCGCTGATAGATACTATAGGAACATTGGCTCCGTTAAAAGTCAGCTCTTCTTGTGAATATGGAAAACGCGTAGGCATTTCTGGAAGAACTGCATGTATAGGATCAACCATAATATCAGGAAATCCTGTTCTTCTGTAATCTGCATAAGGTTGATTAGTACCATATGTAGCAATATACTTTTGTGTCATAATAAGTTCAAGAGTAACTGGTATACCAATAATATTACCTGCTAACCAGGCAGTATTTGCTACACCTGTAACTTTAAGTACAGAAGCAGTTACAGCAGCTTCATAAGCTGTTTGCGCATCTCCACCAGTCACAAATAAGGCTTCAGCCTCAATAAACTTAAGCTCTGCATACGACATCATAATAGAAGAAGCATCTTTACCAGCAATATAATTTCCTAATTTTGAAGCATCCTCATTTACTGAACCAGGGTCACTACCTGTATATTCACCATCACCATCTTTGGCAGCATAGAATGGTAATCGAGGGTCATCATTGGATTTTAATAAGTTCACAAAAGTTGAGCCCATACGAATATCAGTACGTTCGTCCATAAACTGCCACAAAGGGTTAGGATTTGCTGCTTCCCAAGGTACTTCAAAATCATCTGCATTTGAAGAAAAACCATTAGCAACAGCAGCAAGAGCATCTGTATATGCAGCATTGCCATTTACTCCAGACAATTGTAAGAGATGACGAGCTTTGACAGAATAAGCTGCCTTTTTCCAAGCATCTGCATCACCACCATAAACTACATCACCTTCAATATCAATAGCATTAGTTGCTGAACCAAGGTCGGCTATAGCGGCATCTAAAGTAGAAAAAATAGTAGCATAAATGATTTCTTGAGTATCGAACATTGGCTTTAAGTTACCTTCAGAACCCTTAAATGCATCGCTAAAAGGCATATCACCAAAAACATCAGTTGCAATACCCAAAGTAGTTGCTGTCAACACCTTAGCAACACCTGCATTGTGTGGAGATTCTTTTCCTTCTGTATTTTCAGCTTTATCAATAAAAACAATAGCGTTCATAAATATGGATGTATACATTGTATTCCATAGGTTATTAACATCTGCAGAAGTATATTGATATTTAGTCTGGGTTAAAGATTGACGATCAACACCATCAAATTGTTGTGCCCAAAGAGCTGTTGAACGAACCATATCATTACCAGCCATATTAAAACCTACAGCTTGCTCTATTGCAGGCAACATAAGGTTCATTGACACATCTGCCGGAGCATCTGGATCAATGTTAATTTCTGTGTCTATCCACTTATCACAAGAGGAAAGAACAAGGATAAGAACTAAAGCTAATCCTACTGCTTTAGTAATATTATATATGTATTTTTTCATAATTACTTAATTTTTAAGGTTAATTAAAAGGTTACTTTTAAACCAAACATATACGTTTTCGCGCCTGGGCTGTTAAAGTAATCCATACCTTGACCATTACTATTCCCTGTAAGATTAGTTTCAGGATCAACGCCAGAATAAGGAGTATATAAAAATAAGTTTTTACCTGTAAAGAAAATAGACGATTTCTTAATAAAAGTATTCTTTATAGGTAAATTATAACTTAAAGTTACATCTCTTAATCTAATCCAATCTGTAGGTTCTAAAGCACCTGTAGTGGCACCACCACCAAAGTTACCTCCGTGACCTCTATACCAAGCCTCGTCTAATACCACAGGAGTAGCATTTGTAATTCCAGTACTAACAGGATTTCCGTCGGCATCTAAATGACCATAATTTCCTTCAAAAACAACAATGTTTTCAGCAGGAGTCAAATCAAAATCGATAGTTCCTTCTGGAGTATAATAAACTTCGCGATTTTCTGTTTGCAAAGAAGTACCAAAGTAATTCATCGTAAATACACTACCATTATACATCAATCCACCACGCTTAATGTCCCACATAAAAGAGAACGTAAGATCTTTATAGGAAAGTGTATTGGTAATATTAGCTGTCCAATCAGGATTTACATTTCCTAATTTCATCATTTCACGATCATCCGTCCATGGGTATCCATCACGATAATTATCAGTTGGGTCATCGTTAATTAAGATATTTCCATCGGCTCCTCTATAATAGTCAAAGCCATAGATACTTCCATATTCCTCACCTGCAACTGCACGTACTTGTGGATCAACAAAACCAGCTAAGAAAAGGTTCTCAACGCCTTCAGCTAATTCCACAACAGTATTGGTCATTTTAGTAAAGTTAGCAAATACATTCCATTCGAAACCACCAGAATTAACAACAGTTGCATCCAAACTTAATTCAATACCTTCAGATTCCATAGTCGCTGCATTCATAAACTGTGCAGTAAATCCAGTTGAAGCGGCAATAGGTACCCATAATAATAAATCAGAGTTAAGGTTGTTAAAGTAAGATACATCTAAACCTATTCTATTATTGAGTAAACGAACATCCATACCTATTTCCCAAGAATCCATAGTTTCATGCTTTAGATCAGCATTACCTAATCCTGAACCCAAAGAAAAACCTGCTAAACTCATATAAGGAAAGGACACACCATTAGTCCATCCATCACCAGTTCCTCCCTGGTAGAAATAACTTGATGTACTATATGCACCAGCTATATTAGCAGTGCGTGCCGCTGAAACCCTAAATTTACCATAAGATAATATATTGTTTCCTTTAAGTGCCTCAAGCTCTGTAAATACAAAACCTAAACTTGCTGAAGGATAGAAGGCAGAAGCATTAGCTTCAGGCATAGTAGTTGACCAATCTTCACGGCCAGTAACACCTAAATAAAGCATATTCATATAAGCAATATGTACATCAGCAAAAACAGCCATCGTACGATGATTATAAATTCCTGACGCAACAGTATTTACTGCTGAATTTGATAATTGATCAAAACCTGGAATTTCTAAACCCGTAGCATCTGCAGTTAAATATTTACTATATGTAGAATACATGTTTCCACCAATAGTTGCTTTAATATTTAAATTATCGCTAATATCCTTTTGGAAATTAAGTAATAAATCGGAGTTAAAATTACCTGCATAATTCATATACTCTTGTAGATATCCACCTTTATAGGTATTAGAATTCGCAGCAAACTTATTAACAAAACGCCTAGCAAACCAATCAATACCTGCATTAAAAGATAAGCTGAACATATCGTTAAAACGAACATTCAAGTTTCCACTACCTGTAAAACGGTTAACATTTTCATTATAAGCGATGTTATTAGATACCCAGTTTGGGTTATCATATCCACCACCACCACGATAAGATCGTTGTGTTCCATCAGGAAATTCGTATCCTGCCATATTATCAAATGAAGCAGGAGTTCTTAACAAACCTAACATTATACCAGATGTGTTTGAACCTTTTTGAATTTGAGTTGCAACAGAATTAGCATAAGAAAAATCTGTTCCTAAAGTTACTTTTTCGTGCAGTTTAGTTGTTGCGTTCAAACGTAAGGTAGTTCTTCCAAAATGGTTATTGGGAACAATACCGTCTTTCTCTAAATTAGACATTGAGAAAAAGAAACTTCCTTGATCATTACCATTACTAATACTCAAACTATTATTAGTAGAAATACCTGTTTGGAAGAAATCATAAGCATCATAAGCCTGAGCAGGCATACCGTTCCCTGTTCCTACAGGTACTAGACTACCAAATTCGCTCTGGTTTGTTGCAATTCCATCATACTCTAAATCGGCAATAGCTGGACCAAAGTTACCATTTGTAGTCGCACCCCAAACTCCACCAAGACCCTGAGCATATGTTGATTGACGTTCAGGTAATTGAGAAACCATATCAAAACCAACACTAGAGCTAAATTCAATCTTTCTAGCAGTTAGATTTTTACCGCTTTTAGTGGTAATAATCAAAGCTCCGTTGGCAGCTCTTACACCATATAATGCCGTTGCAGCACCACCTTTTAGAACGGTGATAGACTCAATATCTTCTGGGTTAATGTCGATAGAACGACTGGAAGTTGTAACTCCAGCAACGCCACCGCCTCCACCACCTGCCATAACAGGCATGCCGTTAACAACAAACAAAGGCTCGTTATTTCCAGTAATAGAAGCAGCACCCCGTATAACAATATGTGTAGATGCACCTGCATCACCAGCAGAACTAGTAATTTGCACACCAGATGTTCTACCGGCTAAGCTGTTTACTATGTCAGCATTTGGTTTACTAGCAATTACATCAGCATTTACAGTCTGAACATTATAGCCCAATTCTTTCTTTTCTCTGGAAATACCAATGGCTGTAACAACAAATTCGTCTAACTGCAATGCAGTCGAATTCATCACAACATTAATTACTGTTTGCCCAGAAAAAGCAACGGTCTGAGTTTCCATTCCAATGAATGAAAAAACAAGAGCAGCAGATCCATCTGGAACACTTAAAACATATTTACCGTCCATATCAGTTGTTGTACCAAGGCTAGTGCCTTCAATAACAACCGATACCCCGGGAAGAGTACCTCCGTCATCAGAACTTGTAACAGCACCTGAAACAGAAGTTTGTGCATTAGCTAGATTTAGGCTCGTAATAAAAAACAAGCCCATTAGCCAAATTGTCAATTTTCTCATAATTTCAAAAATTTGATTAGTAATAAAATTAAAATTTCCAATATAATAAAATACTGACTAATACCTATTTAACCAGTTAGTTTATTCCGTTTTCTGTACGATATCGTACACTACCCTATTGTTTTGAACTCTCAAAGATAAAAAAACTTTTGAATCTTAACATCTATTAACAAAATATTGTCTGAAAATCTGCATTATAAAAGGACTCATCTCTTGAAACAAATTCACCAATAAATCTGTTATTAACAAAAAATAAAGGCAAACAAAGTGAGCATTAGAATAATTTTTCTCATAACTTCTAATAAATTAATTAATAGATGAATTTTACATATGGTTATTTATATTTAAATAAACCATTT
>CAYPOW010000195.1:3562-6476 GCA_964412145.1 uncultured Draconibacterium sp. | reverse complement strand
TTACATATAGAAACTTACGGTTGTCAAATGAATTTTTCCGACAGTGAAATTGTTGGATCAATAATGGCAAAGGATGGATATACTACATCTGAAGGTGCCGAAAACGCAGATATCATTTTTATTAATACCTGTTCTATTCGCGACAATGCGGAGCAACGTATTCGAAAGCGTTTGAAGGAAATTAAAAGAATGAAGAAGGCCAATCCTAATTTAAAAGTGGGGATTTTGGGATGTATGGCCGAGCGATTGAAACAGCAATTACTTGATGAAGAAGAAGTTGTGGATTTGATTGTGGGTCCTGATGCCTATCGCGATTTGCCAAATTTATTAAGTACAGTTGAAAGCGGTCGCCGAGCCATTAATGTTTTGCTTTCGGAAGAGGAAACCTATGCTGAAATAGAGCCTGTGCGTTTAGGAAGTAATCATATTTCGGCTTTTATCTCCATTATGCGTGGTTGTGAAAATTTCTGTACTTATTGCGTTGTGCCTTTTACCAGAGGAAAAGAACGTAGTCGAAATCCTGAAACAATAATTAATGAAGCGCGCGATTTGGTAGCCAAAGGCTATAAGGAAGTCACTTTGCTTGGGCAAAATGTAAATTCTTATCGTTGGGAAAACGAAGGAGAATCACTTAGTTTCCCTGAATTGATTGCTGAAGTAGCAGAAGTTTCACCTGAGTTGCGCGTACGTTTTGCCACTTCTCACCCCAAAGATATTTCAGATGAGTTGATAAAAACAATTGCCAATACACCCAATATTTGCAAGGCAATTCATTTACCATTTCAATCAGGAAGCAATACTGTTTTAAAGCGAATGAACAGAAAGTACACACGCGAATGGTATATGGATCGCATTTCAACCATTAAAAAATACATTCCCGATTGTGGAATATCTACTGATATCATAGCCGGTTTTTGTGGGGAAACAGAGGAAGAACACAAAGAAACACTCTCATTGATGGAATGGGTTGGTCTGGATTATGCCTTTATGTTTAAATATTCCGAACGGCCAAACACGATTGCTCAGAAAAAATTTGAAGATGATATACCTGAAAATATTAAGAGCAAGCGTTTAACGGAAATTATCAATCTACAACAGGAGTTGTCTCTTAAAGCCAACAGTAAAAATATTGGTAAAACTTTTGAAGTTTTGGTTGAATCCTATTCCAAAAAATCAAAAAATGATCTGGCAGGAAGAAACAGTCAGAATAAAATGGTTGTCTTTCCTAAAAAGGATTTTAATATTGGCGATTATGTGATGGTTAAAATTACCCGTTGTACTACGGCTACATTAATTGGGGAAGCTAATTAATTTAGTTCTTGATTTTTTTTTGAGTCTTGATAAATTAGCATACGAATAGGACAGGTACAAAAATGAGAGTAACCGAATTCGTGGATATAGGGGCAGTTGAAATTATTCCCTTTGTTTTTTACAAATAAGATTTTATTGTCAACACAGTAATCCACATCGCATAAAACAGCTTTCTGATTTTCAAGACAAATGTGATTACGTTCACATTTTGGAGCTAATTTATTTGTATCAATTGAATCTTTAAATCGTTCCATGCCAACAATTAAATTTCTTTTCAAAAGTAAATCAAATACCTGAAATGCAACAAGATAAACAAATAAAATACTTGAAAGACCGTGTTTGATTATCAAGCGTCGGAGTTCATCGAATAAACGTACTGTTTTTCAGGATAAGCGTAAATTAAAATTACTATTTGTATAGGGAAGCTTACTTTTGGATTCTGTTTTAAGAAAAAGTTTTGTTTATCACTGTTTTTTCTCCACTTTTGTTTGCACAAACAATTTAACCTATGTTTTTGAACGAATGGCTTTTGGGAATAACAGCAGTGCTCCTTTTTTTGGGATTGGTCTATGCTGCAATAGTTTCTTATAAAGAAAACGAAACTCATGCTGCAAAACTTTTCCTTCTCTTATTGCTTGACCCTATTATTGCATTTGCCTTTGTATATTTCGATTACCCTTATAAATTTGAAATCGTTTGGATAATAGTATGTATGTATTGGGCGTTGAGCTTGATTATGATCGTCCCTTATGGTAATAAGAAAGCGTTTATAAACCCAAAACCAAACAAACGTATAGACGAAAGAGATGTAATGTTTTCACGCGCTGAACTCAAAGAAGGATCGAAGCATTTTGAACAATATTATAGTCGTCGGCCTGAAAACAGGCTTTTGGATGATGAATTTCGAAAGCGCCCTGGCTTGTTGAGCCCAAATGCTTCTTTGGCACATCCCTTTGCTTTTGCATCAGCCGATGCCAGCTTTGATACTATTGGTGCTTTAAAATTTGAAGTTGACGGCCCTGTTGCAGAGCAAAAAACAGAAAATAAAGCCGTTGATATTACAAACTATATTAAAAACTGGTCGAAGAAATTAGGTGCTGTTGATTGTGGAATCACAGAGCTTAAGGACTATCATCTATATTCTGTTGGTGGACGCGGAGATCGTTACGATGAAATTTACGAAAAGAAGCACGATTATGCCATTGCTTTTACTGTGGAAATGGATCACCGAATGATGCAATCGGCGCCTAAAGGTTCTGCCATTATGGAATCGGCTCAGCAGTATTTGGAATCAGGTAGAATAGCTGTACAGGTTGCTCATTTTATTCGCAAACTAGGTTATGAGGCTCGAGCACATATTGATGGAAATTACGAAGTAGTTTGTCCTTTGGTGGCTCGTGATGCAGGCTTGGGCGAAATTGGCCGGATGGGATTATTGATGACGCCAAAATTTGGCTCACGCGTGCGCCTTTCTGTTGTGACAACCAATTTACCTCTGCTTATTGATGAAGCAAAAAATGATTTTTCGGTTATTGATTTTTGTACTAAATGTAAAAAATGTGCAGAAGCTTGTCCCAGTCAGGCCATTTCATTTAACAATCAA
>CAYPOW010000195.1:0-3462 GCA_964412145.1 uncultured Draconibacterium sp. | reverse complement strand
CATCAGCAAATTGGCAAGGAAGCTGATGGGCAAGTAGCTCATTTGGGCTTGATTATCGATAGCGGCTCACGCGATGAATTGCCTCATCAAAACGGATTGGCTCATTTTATCGAGCACGTTATTTTTAAAGGCACGGAAAAGCGCAAAGCCTATCATATTTTAAGTCGGCTCGAGGATGTTGGCGGAGAATTAAATGCCTATACTTCAAAAGAAGAAACTGTAATTCAGGCCGCTTTCCTTTCGCAACATTATGGTAGGACATTGGAGCTTTTTGCCGACATTGTTTTTCATTCTGTTTTTCCTGAAAAAGAGTTGAAGAAAGAGCAGGAAGTCGTTATTGATGAAATAAATTCATACAAAGACACGCCTTCTGAACAAATTTTCGACGATTTTGACTGTTTACTTTTTCCTGATCACCCGCTTGGAAAAAATATTTTGGGCACAAAAAAATTAGTAAAATCGTTTAACCGAGAGTCGGTACATCAGTTCGTGGAACAAAATTATAATACCGATAAAATGGTGATCTCTTCGGTTGGGCCAATTGAATTTCAGAAACTTGTAAAGCTTTTTGAAAAATATTTTGCCGATAAACCAGAGAATCTTTCAAGCACTTTACGGGAAGCTATCAATGGGTATATTCCCATTGAACAAATCAAAAAAAGAAGGTTATTTCAGGCGCATTGTATGATTGGGAACAGAGCCTACGGTTTAAAAGATGACAAACGTACGGCCTTTTCGTTGTTGAATAATTATTTGGGTGGTCCTGGATTGAATTCGCGATTAAATTTATCGATTCGTGAAAAATATGGTTTTACTTATAATTTAGAATCTAACTATACTCCTTATACAGATATTGGAAATTTCTCCGTTTATATTGGCACAGATAAAAATTATTTAGAGCGAAGTATTGAGCTCATTCATAAAGAGTTAAAATTACTGAGAGACAAAAAATTAGGCCCACTTCAGTTGAAAAAAGCAAAGCAACAATTTGCTGGTCAGATTGCCATTTCGGAAGAATCCAATGCGACAAAAATGCACAATAATGGCCGAAGCCTTTTGAGTTATGGGCGAATCAGTACGCTGGAAGAAGTGCTATTAAAAATCCAGAAAATTACAGCCGAAGATATGCTTGAAGTTGCCAATGAAGTTTTCGACACCAGACAATTAAGCATGTTGGTGTTTAAATAATGAAAAATGATTGATCCACGGATTGAAAATTACGCCGAAAATCACAGCTCTGAACAGAGTGCCCTTTTGTATGAACTGTATCGCGAAACGCATTTAAAAGTGATGCATCCGCGTATGCTGAGCGGAAGACATCAGGGACGATTTTTGAGTATGTTATCACAGATGATACGGCCAAAAACTATCCTCGAAATAGGAACTTATACTGGTTATTCTGCAATATGTCTTTCTGAAGGACTCGAGTCTAAAGGGAAAATCCATACAATTGAAATAGACGCTGAACTAGAGCAAATTGCGAGTAAATACTTTGCAAAGGCGGGCATTGAAAAGAAAATTTCGCAATATTTTGGAGATGCACTTGAAATAATTCCACCACTTAATCTGCTTTTCGATTTGGTTTTTATTGATGCTGATAAAGAAAACTATTCAAATTATTATCGATTGATATTCAATAAAGTACGGTCAGGTGGATATATTCTTGTCGATAATGTTTTATGGAGTGGAAAAGTCATAGAACCTTTAAAAAAAGGCGATAAAGAGACGACTGGAATTCTTGAATTCAATGCACTTGTTCAAGATGATGAACGTGTTGAAAACGTTCTTTTGCCTTTGCGCGATGGCTTGATGTTGATAAGAAAAAAGTAATTTCACATCAGCACATCAGCACATCAGCACATTATCGCATTATTTTTATGGCATATCCATTTCAAGCGTTACACTCACGCTTTTCATTTTACCTCCAAGCGGTGGATTTAGTTTTTGAATTTTCACTTTGGCCCAATCTACTTGAGGAAATTCTCGTTGAACAGCCAGAAGGATTCGACTTGAAATATGTTCCAAAAGATTGGAACTGGTTTCCATTTCTTTTTTAACTACCTGATACACTTTTAGATAGTTCACGGTTTTTTTAAGCTCATCTGTTTTTTCAGCTTCACTCGTGTCAGTTTTAAAACACAGATCGACCATAAAGGCGGTTCCAATAATTTTCTCTTCTTCAAAGCATCCGTGGTAGGCATAAAATTCCATGCCTTCAATGGCAATCATCGACATAATTTTCTTCCTTAAAATAAGGTGCAAAGGTACAAATCTTTTAAGCAAGGGTGTATATTTGTAGGCTGAACAAAAACAATAAAAAATGCTAAATAAATTGATGGGCAACCTGGGGCCAATGAAAGAGGCTATGGATAAAGCCAAAAAGAAATTAGATACAATTACCGTAAAAGGAGAGGCTGAAGGAGGATTGGTTTCGGTGTATGTGAATGGAAATCGTAAAATTACAGAAATCCAGATCAATCAAAAACTAATGGACGATGGTGATAAAGAAGTCATTGAGGAATTGGTGCTTACCGCCGCAAATAAAGCCCTTGAACATGCTGAAAGCGTGAACGAAATGGAAATGGCAAGTGCCGCCAAAGGTATGATGCCGGGAATGTTTTAATGATATGCTGATGAGTTGATATGCTGATGGGCAAATTACACACATTAGCACCTTAACACATCAAATCATTATTTTCCAATTTCGTGTAAATTCAGATTCAGTTGCTGATCGAGGTGTATTTTGAGTTTTGTTTTTACTGCATTCATATCTGGAGCTGTGCCTAATTCCTGCTCCATTGATGTAACTCCTTTGTCGATATAACCACAAGGATTTATATAGTTAAAGTAATCCATATTCGTATTCACATTCAGCGCAAAGCCATGCATACTCACATTCCGGCTCACTTTAACGCCGATGGCGGCAATTTTTCTTTCGGGTTTAGTTTCATTTTGAGCTAGCCAAACACCAATAATGTCACTTTTTTTATAGCTTTCAATGCCATATTCTTTGAGTGTCAAAATTATGGCCTCTTCCATATTCTCAATGTATTGTCTTGTTCCAATTTGCAAATAATCTAAATCAAGTATGGGGTATCCAACCAGTTGCCCAGGACCGTGATACGTGATGTCTCCACCACGATTTGTTTTAACAAATTCGGCGTTTTTGGCCTGCAATTGCAAGGTGTTGATTAGTAAATTTGACTCGTTGCCACTTTTTCCCAGGGTATAAACATGAGGGTGCTCACAAAACAACAAGTGATTGTATTGTGGCTGTATCTCGCATTGTGGGAGGCTTTCATTATTTTTTTTAGTACAAAGTATTTCATCAAAAAGTTTTTGCTGATAATTCAATGCTTTTAAATAGGGCATTAGGCCCAGATCGGTAAAAAGAGTAGAAACTTCCATTGTTTACTTATTGACGTGTTTTTCAGCATGAAAGGAAGATCGAATCAATGGTCC
>CAYPOW010000194.1:0-6508 GCA_964412145.1 uncultured Draconibacterium sp. | reverse complement strand
TCAACGCCAATTTCGTTCAAAATTAAAACGCCTTTTTCTTTGGCTTCTTTATCCAAAGCTGCAATCTGAGGCGATACATAGGAAGCCGTTACCATGTTTTTTCCATAATCAACGCAGGCACGTGCCACTGTATAATGCAAACTGGCCGGGAGCATAGAAACTACAATATCAGCCTTTTGTACCTCGGCAGTACATTGCTCTTTGTCATTCACATCAAAATAAAATGCTTCACCTCTTGGGTGATTATTTATTTTTGCTTTGGCTGTTTCTAAAGAAAGATCCCCCAACCGTACTTGCCAGTTATATTGTTCGGAATGATCGAGTAAATATTTGATCAGACTTGAGGCTGATAAACCGGCGCCTAAAATTAAAATATGTTGCATGCTGTATTAAAATATGTGTTATTATTTGCTTCTGTAAAAGTAATTATTCTATGAAATTAGCCGCATTTTCAAGCAAAAATTATTTGCAATTTAAGCTTTTAAAAAATCGGCCATATAAGTAAAGTCAGGAGTAAGATTACCATTGTGCAAAATGAGTGCGCGTTTAAATTCCAATGGAATATCTATCTTATCGAAGGAAGCATTATAATCGGCTTCTGCTAACTGTTTTACATACTGTATTAATACATCACCAAAGGCCTCTGATGATTCGCGAGGCAGTTCGCTTGGCAAAATATCAACCGACATAATCAATAAACCATCTCCATCAAAGCCCATGGAAGGTTTACGTGTTTTAGGATTGTATACGAAAACCGGATCTTCAATTGCTGTTCCAATGTGCGTTGCCTCTATAGAGCCATCGGGATCGCAAGTAACATCGCCAATTACTTTTAGTCGATGCTCAGTTTTATAGAGCGTTTCCAGAAAATCTTTGGTCACAATGCGCGGATAGCGATCGTCCCAATACATACAATTCATTAAAATACTGAGGTGAGGAATATATTGTTCGAATTGATTTTTATATTTTTCCGGATGTTGGTAATAATCTTGTAGTTCGAAAGCTGCTTCTTTATCAACAGGTGTTGATAAATCGGCTTCTTTGAAAATGACGGTATAAACACGATCCAGAAGAAACGAATTTGCTTTCGATTTTTGAAGTAATTCAGCAGGACTGATTGCTTCGGTAGGAAGAAGGTTCGCAATTTCTTGAGCTCCTTTCGAAACATTCCCGTAGCCGGTGATGCCAATAATTAGAGGGCCAGCTTGAGGATCTAAACCTTTCGTTTTTATATGTTCACTTACATTCTTGATGGCATCTTTTGCCTCCTCTAGAGAAGTATATTTATGTGATTGTTTTAAAGAATCAAAACGACTGGAGCCACCTAATTTTGTAAGGCGTTGACCATAAGCCCAAAGCGAATTGATCATTCCCGCCAGTCCTGCAAAATGGCCGAAAAAGATTAGTCTTTGCCCTTTATCATTTGCTATTTTCTCGTATTCAAATAGATTGATTTTATGATGGATCATGTTTTGCAATAAAGGCATATTATATTCTTGCCCTTTGATAGTATGAGAGAAAAACACATAGGTTTTGTTTTCTTCAAAGTAATCGATAGGCATTTCTTTCACTCCTAAAACTAAAGAAGCGGCAGAAATATCTTGTGTTACTATAGCTCCTGCTGAGCGATATTCCTCATCGGTAAAAACACGCTTTTCTGATGATTCTACTAAAACATCGATGCCTTGATCGATAAGTTGTTTTACATGTTGGGGAGTAAGTGCAGCTCTGCGCTCCATCTTGTATTTATCTTCGTGACGAATAGCAATTGTATTTTTCATTCTTCAATATTTTTAGGCAAAAAGGAGATTCCTATTTCGTTACAAAATTAGCGATTCGTTTGGGTTAAAAAAAGGAAAGTAGAAAAAAGAATAACCCGAAGTTATTGGCTCCGGGTTATTAAATGCTTGAGTTATGAGAATATGAGATTTTAATATTTCCGAACGGAAGATGCGCCGCTAATATTTATAATATCAATACTTGGACTTCCTTTATATCGAACACTGGAAGCGCCGGAGGCTTCAATACCTAATCTACCATTTGCCCAAATTCGAACAACTGCAGCTCCTGAAGCGTCAATTTCGAAGTTTTCAGTTTCAAGTTCAAGTCCTTTGAATACAGTAGCTCCAGATGCCTCAATTTCAACAATTTTGGCTTTGCCAAGAAATTTAACTTTTGAAGCTCCACTAAAATCGGCTTCTAATCTCTTGGTATCCAATTTTAAACTTATATGCGATGCGCCACTGGCATCAATTTCGAGCGATTCTGTTTCCAACACATCATCACTTGTAAGAGATGATGCACCCGAGAGGTCAATTTGATCGATCGATTTATAATAGATGATTACTTTAAGTTCAGATGGATTTCTGAAGTCTTTATCATTATCAATTTCCAAAGTTCCGCCGAATACTTTTGTGGTTATATAAGGCATCAGATTATCATCTGCTTCTAAAACAACTTTTTCCTTATTGGCTTTTACTAGAATTACTTCGAATGCACCGCCCACTTCAATTCCGTGGAAACCAGATACATCGCGCGTTTCTTTAATTACTTTTCCACTACCTCTTATCCATCCAAATCCTGGTGTAGCTGCTAGTGATGTCTGTATAAAAAATAGAGTTAACAGACTTAATCCTAAAATTTTAATTTTTCTTTTCATCTTTTTATGTTATTTGATTTTCGTAATATCTCCTGATCCACTTGCGCTAATAATATCAATTTGAGGTCTGCCGCTGTAATATAAATCGCCTGACCCATGTGAGCTTATTTCAAGTTTTTTTATAGCAATTATTCGGGCATCGCCGGAGCTTGACTTTCTTATTTTTACATTTTCGGCTTCAAAATTTCTTCCTGAAAAATCGCCGGAGCCTGATTGTGTTAATTCAAAATTATCGGTGCTTCCTGAAAGCTTGCTGTCGCCAGATCCATTCATGCTTAATTTACATGTTAACAGATGTAAGCTGTTTGCTATCAGATCGCCAGAACCAGATTGGCGAATAGATAAACTTTCAGTAATTCCACTTATTTTAACATCACCCGAACCATTCATATTTCCTTTTACAACTTTAGCATTGAGCTGAGCACTAAAATCGCCGGAGCCTGCAACTTTGAACGTTAATTCTGAAGTTTTAAGTTCTCCATTGGTCATAAAATCTCCAGATCCATGAAGCGAAATTTTATCAATATCTTTCACTTGCACATAGACAACAATTTCTCCTGAATAGCGTATGGAGCCATCGATATAAATGTTTAATTCTCCTGCTTTTACTTCGGTTTTTATTCTGTCCAAATATCTTTCAGGAGCTTTTACTTCCACGGCAATTTTACCTGTTTGCTCTAAAATTATATCTATAGATGACGATGATCTAATGCTGGTAAAATCACCCACTTCTCTTTTTTGTGTTTCAAAAATTGCTGCTTGAAGAATAGTGGCAAATAAAACAAAGAGTAAACTAAAATAGTATTTTTTCATGATTGCGTTTATTTAATATTAATATTGGCACTGGCATTATCAACAGATAATCTCATATGGCCTTTTGTTTTTTCTTTTGATCCAAAATAGCCTTCCATCATCAGGTCGGTGACATCTTTTTGGAAATTGGTAATCGTAACTTTTTCTTTTGGATATTTGAAAGATCCTAATTCAACATCTGTATAAAAAGTGAAGCTTGAAGTTGGATCGACATAAAGTTTTAAGCTGCAAAACTCGCTTTTCAAGTCGATAAGCTCAAAATCAGAAGCAATAGAATAAACCTTAAAGCTTCCATAAGCTGTTTTCATTTTAAGATTTTCCAGAATGCTCTGAATTGTAAAACTGGTGAACTGCACACTGCCGCTAACATTTTTCGCTTCACCAATGCTCACTTTATCATAAGCAGATTTTAAAATTAAATCGCCTACTTTTTCAATGTTAACATTGCCTGAAAAAGAAGTGTGAAGATTTAGCGTTTTTGCCTGTTCTATTTCGCATCCGCCATAGTCAACATCAATATCGGCAGTGGTTATTTCCTTTACTTGAAACTTACCAAAGCTAATTTCAATTTGGTTTTCAGCACTGCTTAATCTATTGGCATTAAAACTTCCATACTCAACATCAATATCAGTTGATCCATCAATGTTTTCGAAGAAAGCGCTACCGAATTCCAAATTCAGTTTTAAACGGCAATTGCTAGGATAATAAATTAGAAAATCGATATTGATTTTGTTGCTGCTTTTATTGAAAAAACCTGATTCTATTTGACTGATAATGCTTACCAAATCTTTAGTCCCGTTTATTTCCAATTCGATTTTTTCAAAACGATCATCGGCTTTCGATTGACTATAAGCATCAACGCTAATGGTTACCTCGATGCTAATTTTTTGTTTGTCCCAGTTGTGTGCTTTTATTTCACCAAACTCAGCCTTAATATCAAGTAAAGCGCCTGATTTTACATCGAAACTTTTACTAGTAGTCTTGGTATATTCTGTAGCAAATCCATTGCTCATGAATAAAAGCAGAATGAGCACAGTGCCAAGCGTTTTTAATTTGTTTTTTATTGATTTCATCATTTTTTCCTCCTATTTAATTTATTGGGTTATTATATTATTTGTGTTCTCACAAAGAGATGTGTAAATTTGATTTACTGCTTCTGATTTAGCTTTAAGGCTTTGAATATAAGCACTTTTCAGTTGTTTATTTCCATTTGCCTGGCTAACTTTCTGTTCCAGTTGTTGTGTGTTATTTTCGAGTTTCTGCAAGCGATCTTCGGCAGTCTCAAAACGCGTTTCACTAGTTCCAGTTTGTGAATTACAATTTCGTATTTCCGCTATTTTTTCGTCGGTTTGTTGATTGTAATACATTTTAACATGCATTAATTCTTCAGAAAGTTGAGGTTTGGCTTCAAGAGTTGGGAATTCCAATAAAGCAAAAATTCCAATAATTATAAAAATAGAAATGGATGCTGCCAGTGCAAATGCTTTATTTGAAGCAAATAAAAAGTTTTTATTTGTTTGGACTGGTTTTTCCATCTGAGCTAATTTTATTCTGAAATTATCAAGATGATCATTTGAAGGTTCCTCGTCAAAAGATGCCAGATTCTGTCGTATTTTATTTTCTAAATTATTTAAGCCCATCTCATTTCCCTTTCTGTTTGAAGCTGATTAATTACATTTAATAAGCTTTGTCGTGCCCTCGAATACCGTGTTCTTGAAAGACCGTAACTAATTTTTAGAATACTGGCAATTTCTTCGTGATCGTAACCTTCAAAAAGGTAGAGCGATAAAATTATGTGGTATTCTTCTTTAATCTTTTTCATAGCCATTTTTATATCTTCCAATCGGCAATCATTTTCTATGCAATCTTCTTTTTCATCTGTTAACAAAAGCAGGTCTTCGTCTATTTCGTCCGTTGGTTTTTGTTTTCGAAAAACATCCATTGCATTGTTAATTGTTATTCTTTTCAGCCAGCCTCCAAAACTTCCGTCTTCTCTGTATAGATGAATGCGTGTAAAAGCATCCAAAAACGAGTCTTGCATCACATCCTCCGCATCTGCCTGATTTTTCAGAATCCTCAGAGCCGAATTATACATAGCCTTATAATAGAGCTTGTATATCTCCACTTGCGCCATCTGATCGCCTTTTTTGCAATTGGCTATCAGTTGATGGTGAACATCGCGATATTTTGTTTTGGTGAACAGCATCTGTAATAATGACCCATCAAGATACAAATTGTTACACTTTTGAACTAATGTTTTTTTCTTTTTATTGAAAGGGAGAGTTTTTGTACTTTTAAAAAAAATTTCATGATGAAAAAAGTTGTTGTTTTAGGAGCTGGCTTAGTTGGTGCTCCAATGGCTTTAGATTTAGCCAAAAATGAGGAGTTTGAAGTTTTATGCTTTGATTTTAACGTACATAATTTCCCTAAATTAGAAAAAGCAGGTGTTAAAACTAAAAAAATGGATTTGTCGGCTATTGGTGCTATTGAAGTAGCTGTGGAAGATGTCGACTTTGTGATTAATGCCACGCCTGGGTTTATGGGATTTGAAAGTTTAAAACGCATTATTAATGCTGGCAAAGACTGTATCGATATTGCTTTTTATCCTGAAGATATGTTTGAATTGGATGCACTGGCCAAAGAAAAAGGGGTAGTGGTAATTTCCGATATTGGAGTAGCGCCTGGAATGAGTAATTTATTGTCAGCATATGGAGTTACTCTTTTAGACGAGGCTCAGGATATAAAAATTTATGTTGGAGGCTTGCCTCTAAAACGCGAATTGCCCTGGGAGTATAAAGCACCCTTTTCACCTGTAGATGTAATTGAAGAATATACACGTCCTGCCCGTTATATTGTTGAAGGAGAAATGGTTACAAAAGCAGCTTTAACCGATGGTGAATTAATTGAATTTCCTGTTGTTGGTGAGCTCGAAGCTTTTAATAGCGATGGACTACGTTCTTTAATGACGACTTTAGACGTTCCTAATATGATTGAAAAAACTTTGCGTTATCCAAACTATATCGACAAAATAAAATT
>CAYPOW010000193.1:0-6619 GCA_964412145.1 uncultured Draconibacterium sp. | reverse complement strand
AGAATATTATTGCAATGAAAATTTAATTGGAAGGTTGTAAGCTACTCTTACATTCTTGCCTCTTTGTTGTCCGGGGGTCCAATTTGGCATATTCTGAATTACGCGCACAGCTTCTTCATCACAACCATCACCAATACCCTTTTTGACTTCTAAAGTGGTGATTTTTCCGTCTTTTTCAATGATAAAGCTTATCACAACACGACCTTGTGTACCTGCTTTTTTTGCAGCTTTGGGATAAGTAATATTGTCTGATATATACTTATACATAGCATCAATACCACCAGCAAATTCTGGCATTTTTTCAACCACCTGAAATACTGTTAAATTATCAACCGTGCTGCTTGCTTCTTCAACTTTATTGGTGTTTTCTTCGGCAGCTACTTTTTTCGCTTTCTCTTCAGGACTTGAACAGGCGAAAAAGATAAGCATGAAAGATCCTGCTAATAATAAAATTCTGGAGCTAAAAGCCAGTTTGTTTTTTGTCTTTTTCATGATTTTTAACCTTCTTTTTAATAGTGAATAACTGAAATTGTGTGTTAGTATATTTGTTTTTAAAATACTCGAATGTTCCAATAGTAATAGTTGATATTCAGCTATATTTTGATAATTTGTAATCACTTCCCGATCGGTGATATATTCGTGATTTTCTTTAATATTCTTCTTCAATAAGTATACAAAAGGGTTAAACCACTGAATTGCTGTGAGTATTTCGGCCAGAATCAGGTCGTAAGTATGGCCATCATCAAGATGTATTTTCTCGTGAGCAACAATAGCTGTAAATTCACTTTCTCTATTGAATAATTCAGGATCGATAAAAATCCATTTTAGAAATGAGTAGGTTGGAGACCCTTTTTCTGCTATAACAAACTGAAGGTTTTCCGATTCAAATGTTTTTGATTTATGAATTTTAGATTGAATTTGATATAATCGAAATCCAAATTGAAATGCTTTAAATGTAAAACCTGAAAGATATATCCATAAAAGTACCATGCCTATAGAAACTTCGCTCAAAAATTGTTTTTCCTGAATGCCTGCGTGGATAACTACTTCATCTAAAGTAAATTGCGGGATATTTGAGAAAAAAGAAATTTGGCTCAATGGCACCGACGTAAAGGTGATAATTTGAATTGCATTGTATGGTAGTAAGGGTAATAGAATGACAAGAAAAACACTGCTAATCAAGAAATAACGACTGAAACGGAAATAGGCTTCTTTTTTGAAGAAAAGCTCGTAGCTCAAATATAAAATGATTAAGCTTAGCGATGATTTGATTAAATAGATAAATAAAGAATCCATAGTGTGGGTTTATTTATTGTTTTTTCTGCTCAATTTGTTCATCAATTAATTTCTTAATGGCTTCAAGTTCTTCCAGACTTAAATTTTGTTCTTTTGTAAAAAAAGACGTTAAAGCCATATAGTTGTTACCAAAATAATTACTAAGAAAATTCTTAAAGAATCTTTTACGGTATTCTGTTTTAGTGATCAAAGGAAAATATTCGTGAGCTTTACCAATTGGCGTATAACCAATTACGCCTTTTTTCTCAAGAATTCGGATAATAGTGGAAATTGTATTGTATGCAGGTTTTGGTTCAGGCAATTTTTCAATGATATCTTTTACATAGGCCTTTTTCAGATTCCATAAAACCTGCATTACTTCTTCTTCGGCTCGGGTCAGTTGCTTCATATTGTAACTAAATTATTAGTTGGTTTATGCAAAGAAAGTAAATTATTTGAGAAAAGTCAAGTAAATCAACTAAAAATTTAGTTGTAAAATACAAAATAATAGTAATAGAGATATAAAAATAAATTATAATGATGGATACTTAATGCCAAATGAGATAGTATTAATGACTGGGAAATATGTTTGGCTTCAGGGTCACCAAACGACAATTATATATTCGTTTATAATTTTTATATTGTCCATTTTAGCATTTGTTTCATGGAGTAAAAAAGGAAAGGATTCGTCTAAATAGAAGAGTATTGAATAAAAATAATAATACTTATTTTATAGAATGTGTTATGCGCTATAAGCTAGATATTACCTTATAAAGAATTAATTTTTGTATTTAGAACAATTTCGTCCTCGTTTTCAAAGCTTGGATTACTTTTTCTAGTCGCCGCTCTCTTGTTTCCGTTTTTTTTGCTTCGGCAACCCATCCTGCATATCCTCTGCGGTGTGTATACGACATACTTTCGAATTGTGAAACGAGATTTTCTTCAATTAAAAGTTCCATTAAATAAGGGGGGATTTCAACAATTCATTCTTTGGTATCTAATTCCACTTCAATGCTTAATATATCGCCTGCTTCTACGTTTATGGAATCTCGAATATCCTTTCTTACAACTAAAATATGATGCGTAGTTTTCATCCTAGCCAATAATCCTCTATATTCTATTCCATTTATGTGCGCCTTGATCTTAGGTCGCTTTGACCCAAATTCTTTTTCTACATCAAAAGGAATATCCACAAAATGCCCACCCATTTCGTTTTTCTTAAGTATGGCTTTGAATTTTTGTATCATGACCCAAAAAATGCTTTTAATAAATTTGATTTTTCAATTTTAAGATACTTAAATAATTCAATATGAGTAATATATAAATTTTCTAATGCTTGTGTTTGATGCAATATACCGATTAAAATCTCTTTGAGTTTTAGTATTTCAGATTCCCTTTTTAGGCTAAAATCTATACTTTCAATAATTCCATTTTTTACTGAAAGTTTGAATTCAACTGGTTTGTTTTTGAAAATAATCACACAATCCATTTGATAACGAGGCGAATATCCATAATTCCATTCCCAGCTTTTGTATTTCTCATTGGCCAGTTTTTGTATTTCTTCAATTTCTATTTTTGTAAATTCACGAATTTCTGATTCCGGAAATGAAATCAATACAAAATTTATAATTTCCTGTTTGAATTCTTCTAAAGTCAACGGCACTTTCAAATGTGATTGAATATTAGTCACTTCGCTTCGATTTGATTTTACCGCCTTATCGCGATAGTTTATTTCAGTTGCTTTTAGGCTTGTGTCCAATATATCCAATTCAGAACTAAACAGGAGGGTGCCATGATGTAAAACCGTATTTTTATAAACGTGAGAGGCATTGCCGGAAAATTTCAATCCGTCAATTTTTAAATCGCTTTTTCCAACTAGTTGAGCATTTACTCCCAGATTTTGTAATATTTGCAAGATGGGTTGACTGTATTTTTTGAAATTCACCAGACTCTCTCTGGTTCCAAAATCGATAAAGCTATAATTTAGATTGCCTAAATCGTGAAAAACAGTTCCTCCACCAGAAATTCTTCGTAGGACAGGGATGTTTTCAACTTTTAAAAAGCGAAGATTCACCTCTTTTAGCGCATTTTGATGTTTACCAACAACTACTGAAGCTGTATTTTGCCATAACATAAAGAGAGGTTCGGTAGTGTTTTTCACCAAATATTCTTCTGCTGCCAGATTAAAGTAGGGATCGGTTTGCGGCCTGTTTAAAATGATCATGTGGTAAAATTATCCAATAATTTTAATGCTAAGTACTTTTGATAAAAAAAGAAATAAATTAATTGAAAATAGCTATTTCTTTTCAATTGAAAAAGCATACATTTGTATAGCAAGAATATAATGGCTTAATATATTGATTACTTGATATTTAAATATTTGATATGGCTTATAATTTACGAAATCGGAATTTTTTAAAGCTTTTGGATTTTAGTCCGAAAGAAATCAAATTTATGCTTGATCTGTCAATAGACTTGAAAAAGGCAAAATACGCTGGTACAGAAACTCAGCGTTTAAAAGGTAAAAATGTAGCTTTGATTTTCGAAAAAGCTTCTACTCGCACACGATGTGCTTTTGAAGTGGCTGTGAATGATCAGGGTGGAAATGTAACCTATTTGGGACCTTCAGGCTCTCAAATCGGTACTAAAGAATCGATGAAAGATACAGCCCGCGTTTTAGGACGTATGTACGATGGCATTGAATACCGTGGTTTTGCACAATCAATCGTCGAAGAATTAGGTGCTTATGCAGGTGTGCCCGTATGGAATGGCTTAACAAACGAGTTTCATCCCACACAAATACTGGCCGATTTTATGACCATGATGGAGCATTCCGATAAGCCATTGCATCAGGTTTCTTTTGCCTATTTAGGCGATGCCAGAAATAATATGGGAAACTCTTTAATGATCGGAGCTGCTAAAATGGGAATGGACTTTAGAGCTGTTGCTCCAAAAGAAGTGCAACCCAGTGCTGAATTAATTGCACAGGCTTTGGAAATCGCTAAAGAAACAGGAGCTACTATTTCGGTAACAGAAAATGTGGTTGAAGGCGTTAAAGGATGCGACTTTTTATATACCGATGTTTGGGTTTCAATGGGTGAGCCTGATGAAGTATGGGTTGAGCGCATTAAATTGCTAAAACCGTATCAAATAAATGCAAAGACAATGGCATTAACTGGTAATCCAAAGGTTAAATTTATGCATTGTTTACCTGCTTTCCACAATCGTGAAACAAAGGTTGGCGAAGAAATTTTCCAAAAATTTGGATTAGACGGAATGGAAGTTACTGAAGATGTTTTTGAATCGGCTGCTTCTATTGTTTTCGACGAAGCTGAAAATCGTTTGCATACCATTAAAGCAATTATGGTTGCTTCGCTGGGAGCTTAATCGATACTAAGGATAATAAAAAAAGGAAAGGTCGCCAGTTTCACGCTGACGGCCTTTTTTTAATTCAGAATTATACGAAATGTTGTTTGTCTTTTACCCTTTGTAAACGGTCTTTTTAGTACCATTAAGGCTTTTGAATAAGCCAATAAATTTTGAATTGATTGAGAATCAGGGCTTAATAATTCCTGATTTTTCATTCTGTTGTATTTCGACTTATTAGGGTAATTACTTTCAAGAGTAGAATTTTTGGGCATAGGCAATTTTTAATGAATACTTGCTTGATAACGCACCCAAATAGTACAATATTGTTTGATGCTAAAAAATTAGTAAGAATGCGAAAGAGAAATATTATTTTCGGCTACTAATCGTCTGATATTCAGTATAGCATAGCGCATTCGGCCGAGCGCCGTATTGATCGAAACATCCGTTTCTTCCGCAATATCTTTAAAACTCATACCAATATAATGACGCATTAAAAGCACTTCCTTTTGTTCGTCAGGCAAATAGTCGACGAGTATTCTTAAATCTTTATGAATTTGATCCATAATTAGAATATCTTCAATCGACTCTGTCTTCATATTTAACACTTCAAAAGTGTCTCTTTCATCTGAATTTTCTTTAATCGGAAGTCGTTTTTTCTTACGGAAATAATCGATTACCAAATTATGAGCAATGCGCATAACCCAATGAATAAATTTTCCTTCTTCTTTATAAGTACCTGATTTTAAGGTGTTAATTACCTTGATAAAAGTATCCTGGAATAAGTCATCAGCAACTGCCGGACTTTTTACTACCATAAGTATATATGAGAATACTCTGTCCTTATGCCTATTTATAATAATTTCGAGTGAAGATTCATTACCCGTCAAATACCTTGTTATGAGCTCCTGATCGCTTGGATTGGATGCTTTCATATTTCCTCCTTTTCTAAAAGATTAAAAAGAGTAAAGGTCTATATCGATAATGTTTATTATTGGTGAGTACTATTTTGAATGTTTCTTGATAAACTATTAGCAAATAAAGGGAAAAATTGAATCAAAAGCAAATTTTATCCGTATTTTTGCGCTTCTAAAATTTGAAAGCTCAAATTAATATTAATGGCAAACGATCCACTTCAGCATCTCGACCCTAAAAAACACATCTTAATTAAGGATGCACATATCCATAATTTAAAACATATCGATGTTGCAATTCCCCGCAATAAATTTGTAGTTATCACTGGTTTATCGGGTTCGGGAAAATCTTCACTCGCCTTTGATACTCTTTTTGCCGAAGGGCAGCGACGCTATGTAGAGAGTCTGAGTTCTTATGCACGGCAGTTTATGGGTAAAATGGATAAGCCTGATGTGGAATATATCAAAGGAATCTCACCTGCTATCGCGATAGAACAAAAAGTGATTAGTCGAAATCCACGATCAACTGTTGGAACTAATACAGAGATATACGAATATCTGAAATTATTATTTGCCCGAATAGGAAAAACGTATTCGCCTATTTCAAACGAAATGGTTAAGCGACATTCAGTAAAAGATGTGCTTAATCTTATAGAAAGTTTGAATGAAAATACGCGCTTTTTAATTTTAGCTCCAATCATATTAAAAGAGGACAGGACCTTAGCTGAGCAATTGCAAATATTGGCACAACAAGGATTTAACAGAGTGAAATTTAATGGTGATATACTTCGCATTGATGAGGCATTAATCAAAATTTCAGATTTTAAAAAGAGCGTGCAATTCGATTTGGTAATTGATCGCTTAAGTGTCGATAAATCAGATGATTTCTTAAGTCGGGTTTCAGATTCTATTCAAACAGCTTTTTATGAAAGTCGTGGAACATGTTCAGTATTAGCATATAACGATGATGAGACGACTGTTTCCTATTCTTTTTCCAATCTATTTGAAATGGATGGAATGAGTTTTGAAGAGCCCAGCGTCAACCTTTTTACATTCAATAATCC
>CAYPOW010000192.1:4147-6670 GCA_964412145.1 uncultured Draconibacterium sp. | reverse complement strand
GTTCGGATTTACGATCGTTTGTTTACCGTTGCAGATCCTGACAATGATAAAGAAAAGAGTTTTAAAGAATTATTGAATCTAGATTCATTGAAAATCATTGAGAAAGCATTTATAGAACCATCTGTTGATGGAGCCGATGCCTTAAGTTATTATCAGTTTGAGCGTTTGGGTTATTTCAATGTGGATAAAGAAAGTTTGAAAGGAACTATGGTTTTTAATAAAACAGTAGGTTTAAGAGATTCGTGGGCAAAATCAGGCAGCAAATAAATGGAGAAGAAACTCTTTGGGCATTTATACTACTGAAAATCAGTAAAAAGATTGAAAAAGCGTAAAAGATGTTCAAAAAATATGTATTTTTGCAGCGTTTTTCGGTGAGGAATGTTCCGAAAAACAAAGCCCTCCTTAATTTATAAGGAGTTTTTTATGTCATTAGACGTTAAAAAATAGATTACGGAGAGGGGGCATGCGTCCCCTCTTTTCGTAGAAATAGATGAAGATGATAACAAAGGAAAAAATACTCAGCTTAGCACACGAACACCTTGATGGTTCATCGCGGTTTTTGGTTGATTTTTCGGTGAGTTCCGACAATAAAATTATGCTGTATATTGATGGAGACGAAAGCGTTTCAATTTCAGATTGTGTTGATTTGAGTCGCCATGTTGAATTCAACCTCGATCGCGAAGCAGAAGATTTTGCACTCAATGTATCGAGTTATGGTGTTGATATGCCTTTGAAATTGTTGCGTCAATATAAAAAATATATAGGTAAAACCTTTAAAATTTTATTGATGGATGGCGAGAAGATATATGGTCGTCTGCAAGCAGTTAATGAAAACGACATTGATATTGTACCGTTAAAAAAGAATCCAAATGTTAAAAAAGGAGCGCCAAAAAAATTAATCGAAGGAGAGCTTATCACATTAACTTTGGATAAAATAGAAGAAAGTAAAATAGAAATTACCTTTTAATACACTAGTAAAAAATGGCAAAGAAGGAAGAAAAAATCAGTTTGATATCCACCTTTCAGGAGTTTAAGGAGTTCAAAAATATTGACAGAGAGACGATGATGCGTATTCTGGAAGATGTTTTTAGACACATGCTGATTAAGCTATACGGCACCGATGAGAATTTTGATATTATTGTAAATATTGATAAAGGGGACCTTGAGATCTGGCGAAATCGTGAAATAGTTCCTGATGGTGAAGTGGAAGATGAAAATCTTCAAATTCCCTTATCTGCTGCTACGAAAATCGAACCTGATTTTGAAATAGGTGAAGAGGTTTCGGAAGCATTAAAAATGGCCGATTTTGGTCGCCGCGAAATTCTTTCTATTCGTCAGAACCTAGCTGCCAAAATTATGGAGCTTGAAAAAGACAATATTTATAAAAAATATAGCGAAAAAATTGGCGAGATTGTAACCGGAGAAGTCTATCAGGTTTGGAAAAAAGAAGTGCTTGTTTTAGACGATGAATACTATGAGCTTATTCTTCCAAAATCCGAACAAATTCCAAACGATTATTACCGAAAAGGGGATGTAATTCGTGCGGTAGTTTCCAAGGTTGATGTTCGTAATAATAGTCCTGTCATTGTCCTTTCTCGTACTACCGAAGTATTTCTTGAGCGATTATTTGAGCAGGAAGTTCCTGAGGTTTATGATGGTCTTATCACCATTAAAAATATCAAGCGTGTTCCAGGTGAGAGAGCAAAAATTGCTGTTGAGTCTTACGACGATCGCATTGATCCGGTTGGCGCCTGTGTGGGAATGAAAGGTTCACGTATTCACGGTATTGTACGTGAATTGAGAAATGAAAATATCGATGTTATTAACTATACCACCAATGCTTCTTTATATATCCAAAGAGCTTTGAGTCCCGCAAAATTAACTTCTATAGAGATTGATGAAGAAAATAAAAGAGCCGATGTGTATATGAAACCTGATCAGGTTTCATTGGCCATTGGAAAAGGTGGTTTTAATATTAAATTAGCCGGAAAATTAACAGGATACGAAATTGATGTATATCGCGATACTGACGTTGATCTTGAAGATGTGGATCTAACAGAATTTTCAGATGAAATTGATAAGTGGATTATCGATGAGTTGGTTCAGATTGGATGCGATACAGCTAAAAGCGTTTTGGCAATTCCTGTTGATGAGTTAGTTAAACGTACCGATTTGGAAGAGGAAACTATTAATGAAGTTATTCGTATTTTAAAGAACGAGTTTGAATAATTTTAATAGACTTATATAAACGAATAGAAAAAGGGACTGAAAATAAAGAAGTATGGCAGAAGAATTAAAAATGATGCGATTAAGCAAGGCTGCGAAAGAATTTAATGTTGGACTTTCAACCATAGTTGAATTTTTGAGTAAAAAAGGCTTTGAAATTGATCCAAATCCAAACACTAAGCTTTCGCCGGCGATGACCGAATTACTTTCTGGTGAATATCAGTCGGAAAGAAAAGTGAAGCAGATTGCTCAGGAAAAAATTATTTCTGCAGAGCGAACCACCCTTTCGCTAAACAA
>CAYPOW010000192.1:0-4047 GCA_964412145.1 uncultured Draconibacterium sp. | reverse complement strand
AACCTGTCGAAAAACCAATTGAAAAACCTGCTGAGAAGCCTGTTTCAGAATCTATTGCGCAACCGGAACCAGAAAGTCATATTCCAGAAGCGCCGAAAGAAGAAACTGTTATAGCCTCAGCTCCGGAAACAAAAGAGGAGGCTCCTGAATCTAAAGCGGAAGCAAAAGAAAAAGAAGGCATTAAGATTGTCGATAAAATAGATCTTGCAGGACAGAATTGGTCAACAAGACCCAAGCCAAAATCAAAAGCACAAAAACAACAGGAACGCAATCAGAAACAGGAGGAGAAAACTAAGTCTGATGCCGATAAAAAAGTAAAAACGGGACACAGACCTAAGGAAAAAGCGGCTGATGAAGTCAAAAGACAAGTAGCTAAACCTGAGGTTAAAAGTGCTGAAATTGAAAAACCAAAAGAACAAGCTGCAGCCCCTGCAGAAATAGAATTGATTAAAGTTGTTTCTAAAAAACTGGAAGGCCCAAAAATTATGGGAAAAATTGTCCTTCCCGAAAAGAAAAAGAAAGATCCTGTTGCTACCTCTTCCGAAAGGGAAATTGCAAATAAAAAGAAAAAAAGAAGAAGGATTAAACCTGCTTCTACTAATACAACTTCAAACGCTAACACCCATGCAGGCAGAAATGTCGGAGCTGGTGGTGGAGCTCGCCCAGCAGCTTCAAAAGGCGGAGGCGGACGTGGAAAATTTGATAAACGTGCTAAGGTCGTGCCCAAGCATGAGCCTACAGAAGAAGAAATTCAACAACAAATTAAAGAAACCTTGGCTCGCTTGTCACCAACAGGAAAGTCTAAAGCATCAAAACACCGACGTTTAAAACGAGACGCTGTACATCAGCAAACACAAGATGAGATTGAAAAAACATTTGAAGAACAAGGCGTAATAAAAGCTACTGAGTTTGTAACGGCTAACGAGCTGGCTACCATGATGGATGTGCCTGTAACAAAGGTTATTGGAGCCTGTATGAGTATTGGTTTGTTTGTATCTATCAATCAACGATTGGATGCTGAAACAATTAGTATTGTTGCTGATGAATTTGGATTTAAAGTCGAATTTGTTGGAGTTGAGGTTCAGGAAACACTCGAAGAATTTGATCAGGAGGATAAGGAAGAAGATTTATTATCACGCTCACCTGTTGTTACTGTAATGGGTCACGTGGATCATGGAAAAACAAAACTGCTTGATTTTATACGTAAGGCAAATGTTGTAGCCGGTGAAGCTGGAGGAATTACTCAACATATTGGTGCTTACGAAGTTAGTGTTGTGGGTGATCGTCGGATTACATTTCTGGATACGCCTGGTCACGAAGCCTTTACTGCTATGCGTGCACGTGGAGCAAAAGTTACGGATGTTGCCATTATTGTAATTGCAGCAGACGATGATGTAATGCCTCAAACAAAAGAAGCTATCAATCACGCGCAAGCGGCAAATATACCAATTGTATTTGCCTTAAATAAAGTGGATAAGCCAAATGCTAACCCTGATAATATTCGTAACCAATTATCAACTATGAATATTCTTGTTGAAGAATGGGGAGGTAAATATCAAAGTCAGGAAATATCTGCATTAAAAGGTGATGGTATAAGCGAATTACTTGAAAAAGTTTTACTTGAAGCGGAAATGCTTGAATTAAAAGCCAATCCAAATAAAAATGCTGTTGGAACCATTATTGAATCCTCACTTGATAAAGGCCGTGGATATGTTTCAAAAATATTAGTTCAAGCCGGAACTTTAAAAATAGGCGATATGGTCTTAGCTGGATCAACTTATGGCAAAGTTAAAGCGATGTTTAACGAAAGAAATCACTCACTTATTGAGGCAGGCCCTTCTACACCAGTCTTGATGTTAGGATTAAATTCTGCCCCACAAGCCGGTGATGGTTTTAATGTAATTAGCGACGAACACGAAGCAAAAGCCATTGCAACCAAACGCCAACAATTGCAGCGAGAGCAAGGTATTCGTACTCAAAAGCACATCACGCTCGATGAAATTGGACGTCGCCTTGCAATTGGAGACTTTAAAGAGTTGAACGTAATTGTTAAGGCCGATGTGGATGGTTCAGTAGAAGCACTTTCAGACTCGTTGATCAAATTATCTACCGGAGAAATCAATTTGAATGTGATTCATAAATCGGTTGGTCAAATTAGCGAATCGGATGTTCTGTTAGCCTCTGCTTCAGACGCCATTATTGTTGGTTTCCAGGTTCGTGCAAATCCGGCAGCTCGGAAATTAGCAGAAACGGAAGGAATCCAAATCAAGTACTATTCTATTATCTATCAGGCTATTGAAGAACTCAAATTAGCTATGGAAGGTATGTTATCACCTGATGAGGAAGAAAAGATTACTGCGAATGTTGAAATTCGTGAAACTTTCAAAATTCCGAAAATCGGAACTATTGGTGGCTGTATGGTTACCACTGGAAAAATTTACCGCAACAGCACTATTCGCCTAATTCGAGATGGTATCGTTATTTATTCTGGAAAATTAGGCTCGCTGAAACGTTTCAAAGACGATGTAAAAGAGGTTAATCACGGCTATGAGTGCGGTATGAATATCGATAACTTTAATGATATTAGAGTTGGAGATGTGGTTGAAGCCTACGAAATGATAGAAGTAAAACGACACCTATAAGGTTGTAGTTTAAATTAAAAAGCGCTTTTATTTCGAAAGCGCTTTTTTTATGCCTAAAATTTTGCAATAAAAAAAACCCCCAACCAAAAGGCTGAGGGTTTTAAAATTTGCTGAAAATATTATTTCACTTCTTCAAAATCTACATCGGTAACTTCGCCGTCTGCACCAGTGTCCTGTTTTGGACTGCCATTTTCACCGGGTTGAGCAGCACCTTGTGCCTCAGTATCCTTATACATATCCTGACTAGCTTCCTGCCACAATTGATTTAAAGTAGCCATATGGGTATCTATAGCAGCCATATCTTTTTTCTGATGTGCTTCTTTTAAATCGGCAGCTGCTTTTTCAATGGCTTCCTTTTTATCAGCAGGAACTTTATCGCCATATTCTTTCAATTGCTTTTCGGTTTGGAAAACCAAAGAATCAGCCTGATTTAATTTATCAATTTCTTCTTTTAATTTTCTATCAGAATCAGCATTTTCTTCAGCTTCAGCTTTCATTTTTTGTATTTCTTCATCAGACAATCCAGAGGATGCTTCAATACGAATGCTTTGTTCTTTTCCAGTTCCTTTGTCTTTAGCGCCTACGTGTAAAATACCGTTGGCATCAATATCAAAAGTAACTTCAATTTGTGGAACTCCACGAGGAGCAGGAGGAACGCCATCCAAATGGAAGCGGCCTAAGCTCTTATTCTGAGCAGCCATTGGACGCTCACCTTGTAAGATGTGAATCTCAACCGAAGGTTGATTATCAGCAGCTGTAGAGAAAGTTTCTGATTTCTTAACAGGAATCGTTGTATTTGCCTCAATCATTTTAGTCATCACTCCACCAAGGGTTTCGATACCCATTGAAAGTGGAGTAACATCCAATAAAAGGACATCCTTCACGTCACCGCTTAAAACACCACCTTGGATAGCGGCACCAACAGCAACAACTTCGTCAGGATTTACACCTTTAGAAGGCTCTTTACCAAAGAAGTTTTTCACAACATCCTGAATTGCAGGAATACGAGTTGATCCACCAACTAAAATAACTTCGTTAATATCTTTAGCAGTTAAACCGGCATCTTTTAAGGCCAATTTACAAGGTTCAATAGTACGTTGAACCAATTCGTTTGTTAACTGATCGAATTTTGCGCGGCTCAATTTACGAACCAAGTGTTTTGGAATTCCATCAACAGGCATAATATAAGGCAAGTTGATTTCAGTTTCGTTTGAAGATGACAACTCAATTTTTGCTTTTTCGGCAGCCTCTTTCAAACGCTGAAGAGCCATAGGATCTTTCTTTAAATCAACACCTTCTGTACTTTTAAACTCCTGAGCAAGCCAGTCGATAATTAAATGATCAAAATCGTCACCACCTAAGTGAGTATCACCATTGGTTGATTTTACTTCAAAAACACCATCGC
>CAYPOW010000191.1:0-6685 GCA_964412145.1 uncultured Draconibacterium sp. | reverse complement strand
AACTGTGCAAACAAGGAAAAAGAGCTGAAAAAGATATTTTAAGGAGTTATGAATATCTATTTTGCTAACAAATTGAATGAAAATTGCAAAGACTATTAGGCAAGCAATATTTATTTGCCTTTGAATTATATTTATTTATACATTTATACTTTATATCAAGCTGAACATTTTTTATTTATAAGACTGCTTATTTGAATAAAGGCAACTTAAAACCGAATATATAAATGGGACAACACTAAATGAAAAAAAAAAGAAAATGGTTAATCGCTGTAGTAATTAGCTTATCAATTCATTCCGCATTTTCTCAAATTAATTACATTGCTACGGATAGCACTCTCCATTCAGGGATAAAGTTAATAGAAGGAACAGCTAGGGAAAACGCACAATTCATTAGTGTTGAACGGAATAAACAGGTCGTTAAATATACTCCCATCGAAATAAAAGAATTTGGTTTCAAAAACGGAAGAACTTTTGTTTCAAAAAACATTTTAATATCAGGAATAAGTAAAAAAGTATTTTTAGAAAAGCTTGTTAGTGGAACTCTCACATTGTACTATTATATCGAAAAAGGCAAGGAAACTTATTTTATAGAAAAAGATAGTGCCGTTTTTACAGAAATTTCTAAGGATAATGGGATTTTCAAAAAGATAATTGCTCAAAATACCACTGATTGCAAATGGGTAGCAGACAAAATTAAATTGGTTAAATACAGGAAAAGATCATTATCTAAACTTACAGCTTTCTATAATAATTGTGAAGATGGGACTTTCGCATATATTAAATTTGGAGTAATAGCGGGTTATAATCGAGCGATGCTAATTTTACCGAAAAAACTGACAAACGAATCATTAACCGATTTGTCATTCCCTTCGAGTTCATCTCTACTCATTGGCATTTATGCGGACATGCCAATTTTAATGAGCAATTTTTCAGTTAATGCAGGTGTAAATTTTACCAAAAATGGCTTTTTGGCAAACATGAGAAGTCCTGAATCAGATGTAGATGCTATCGTAAATATTTCTACTTTTGATGTACCAGTACTTTTGCGATATACGATGCCAAATGTAAAATATAGACCATTTGCAAATATTGGAGGTGTCTTTTCTTACCATATAAAAAACACAAATCAAATTTATATTTCCTCAATTAACGAAGATGTTATATCAATTCATGATTTAAACACGGAAACATTTCTAGATGATTATTTGATCGGTTATACTATGGGAGTTGGGTTTCAGTATAATTTAAATTATAGAAAAACCATTACTGCTGAACTTAGATATGATTACTATTTTGGAAGCCAAAACACGTTAAACATGAGCCATATTAAAGCGTTAATAGGCTTTTCTTTATAAAACGAGAATAAAATGAGCAAACACAAATTTTCATTGATTTTCCTTCTATTTCTTCTTGGATGTCAGGATATAGAAATAGGACTGAAAGATTATCCAAGAATTAAGACAAATTTGGTTTCAGATATAACTTCAGATGGAGCGCAGTTTTCTGCAAAAATTCTTGATATAGGATTGAGTACAATAGTAGATTATGGATTTGTCTGGGGAAGCAACGAAACCCCGACTTTTAATAATTATAAAATTTCCTCCTTTCAACAAAATCCAATCGTAGTCGAAGATTTAGAATGGACGGCAAACATTACGACTGACATTACATCAGATATTATAAATGTTAGAGCTTATATACAGAGCGAGAATTTTCTTGTTTATGGTAATGTAGTTCAATATACAGGAAAGGGCAGTGCAGCACCACGAATAAATGATTTCACTCCTGATTCTTGTTCCCTTGGTGGAAAAAAAATAGTGATTACAGGAGAATATTTCAGTCAAAAAAAAGAAAATATAAAAGTATTTATTGATAATGAGCAACTTATACTGCTGAGCGTATCGTCAGATCGACTGGTTGTATTGACGCCTCCTGTTAAAGAAAGTGGAAGTCACAAAATTATTGTTGAAGTAAACGGTGTTCAATCAATTTCTGATCATTTTTTCAAGTTAATTTACCCTTGGGAAAAAGTTGCTGACTTTCCAGCAGAAGATAGGGATTGGGTAAGTAGCTTTATAATTGATGACTTTGCTTATGTTGGCGGAGGGATAGAAGATAATTATGGTCAAATAAGAAATGATTATTACAAATACAATCCAATAGACAATAATTGGTCTGGAATACAAGATTTCTCAGGTGTGCCAAGATATGCTGCGAATTGTATTGATCAAAAAGGAGTAGTATTCTTTGGCACAGCCAGAGATTTGCGTGGTTATAATAAATCCTTATATGATGCCTGGAAATATGATCCAGAATCAGATCAATGGTCGGAATTAATCAATTTCAGCAAACCAGATGCCCTTACTCACCTATCTGGTAATATATCAGTTTACAATAACAATTTACTCTATGTCTATTTTAATAATATTAATCAGTTTTGGGTATATGACTTTGATGCAGAACAATGGGATATACTTAATCCTCCTCCAGTAGATATGGTGGGGGATTATGTTGATCCATACCATTATTTAAGATTTGGAACAAGCCGAAATGATAATTTAATATTTTTCTCAACAAAATTAGTTTGGTCTTTTAATCCCGATCTGAATACTTGGAGTAAAATAAATAACAATGGCATAGGAATTTATGATTTCAGGGGGATTGCAAAAGATGACAAAGCGTATTTTTATGCAAATTGGTATGGCGATTTAGTTATCGAATATGATTTTGAGGAACGAGTATTTCTTACAAGAGCAATCATCCCTAAAACGACATATCATCCAGTAACTTTTATCTTAAACGATAACTTTTACATAGGTCTCGGTGGTAGCACGTATTCTTTTAATAATCGAGAATTTTGGAAGTTGCATTTAAATGAATAAATGGATTGCTTATGTGTATTCGCATATAACAACTTTTATAACAACGGCTTATTGGACAAGGAAAAGATATAGATCTGGTTTAGTTGTTTTCAGTTCTGGTTAGAAGTGTTAAGTGGATTTGAAAGAGATATTATTAAAACTAAAAGAAATAGTATTCTTATAGATTCGAATTCAGCCGATCAAATTCAAACTGTTTCAACGCGTAAAGAATCTCAGAATAAGACAATTCTTTATTCAGCGCAGTTTTAATCTCGCTTAGTGATCCATTTGGATGTTCTTTTAAATAACTGATTATCAGATTCATTATAGATTTATCTAAAAAATCTGTAGCCTTTAGTTTGCCTTTCCCAATCCAGTATGCCAAGTGGCTTTCGATGGTGCTAAGTGCCATAGCCCGATCTTTTGCAATCTCTGCAACAGATTTTCCTCCCAAATACATCTCTAGACTAATTTCTTTGCTGTTCTTTTTTACTTCCTTTTGCCTGACAATTTCATCTTTTGTAAAAGCAATTTCATGTTCAAAGCAATAATCCTCAATCATATCAAGAATGACCGATCCATACATTTTCACCTTGACTTTTCCTATACCGTTAATCTTAAGTAATTGCTTTTCTGTTGCAGGTAATTTATTCGAAATTTCAATTAAAGCCTTGGTTGAGGCTATATAATAAAGAGGTCTATCATCATCTTCGGCTTCTTCTTTGCGCCAAAATCTCAGTGTCTCATATAAATCAGGATGCTTTGTCTGGGTATTGGCAGCCGTTTGTACATCTGATTTTCTTTTCAATGGTTTTTGAAGCACTGCTTCCGCTTTGGCATCGAGATAGTTTTTTGCTGTAAATCCATTTAAAACACTTTTCAAACAATGTATTTTTACACTCAGTTCTTCCGCAATCTGTTCGATACCTATATTTATCAATTTACTACTAGCCTGGTTATCAGTTTCAAAACTGCTTTTTTTGAGAGGCTCCAATAGGAACAATTCGATTTGAGATAGAAAATAAGTCGCTGCTTTTTTTATGCGTTCTTGAATGATATTGCTTTCTTCAATTTGCTTTTCTTCCGCTCCTAATTGCTTTAATTGAAATTTAAAATTTGTAGCGACAGTTAATAAGGGTGAGCTTCCGCTGCTAATCATTTCCAGAAGCTTCTGTTTTAAATCGCCATGAAAGATCAATCCTGTATCGTTCAATTGGGTTATGCTTTTTTGAATCAGGAAATGAATCAGTTTTAGATTAAACAATTCATCCAATAAGAATAATTGATATTCATATTTCGATGTATGGAGGAGCTTTTCATCTGGTTGATTTTCTTCAATGGCCTGATTAAAAGATTGAACACTTTGATCGCAAATAATTCCATCTGAGCTTATTTTGCTCTTTAAAACCAAGCCTTCCAGAGTTTTACATCGGCTGAAAGCCACATAAGTTTGGCCATGTGCAAAACTGGCTTTGGCATCAATAATTGCTTTTTCGAAAGTTAAACCCTGACTTTTATGAATGGTGATGGCCCAGGCTAAACGTAAAGGAAATTGAGTGAATTCACCAATTACAGTCTCATCAACTTCTTTTGTTTTTTCATTGATTTCGAATTTTAGATTTTGCCAGGTTTCCCGACCAACTTCGAGTGGGAATTCATCATTTTCGCAAAGCACCCAAATCTTGTCATCATCAATGGCAGTAACCATGCCAATTTTCCCATTGTAAAAAAGCTTTTCCGGCGAACTGTCGTTTTTAATAAACATGACCTGAGCATCAATTTTCAGTTCCAATTCTTCAAAAGCAGGGTAGGAGTGCTCGGGAAAAACACCTTCAGTCTTCGATTTAAACAAAAAGCGATGCTTTTTTAAGCTTTTCAGTTTTTCATCATTAATTTGATTTGCAGAAGCATTGTGCGTGGTAAGTGTAATATAGCCTTCTTTATCGTCGGGTTTGAAATCAGGTCGGTATCTTTTATTTAAAATTTCAATGGAAGATGCACTCAATTGATTGTTTCGGATTTCGTTCAGAATTTTGATAAAGGACTCGTCCTGTTGTCGGTAGATATGTTTCAATTCAATGCTCAGCGCATTCGATTCATTAAAGGCTCTGCTGCTAAAAAAATAGGGAGTTGCATAATAGGGCTGAAGCAAACGCCAATCTTCAGGTTTTACAACGGGAGCCAGTTGCTGTAAATCGCCAATCATTAGTAATTGAACACCGCCAAAGGGCTGAAAGCGATTTTTATAACGTCTTAAAACTGAATCAATTCCATCGAGAAGATCAGCGCGAACCATGCTTATTTCATCTATTACTAATAATTCCAAAGATTTGATAAGCTTGATTTTCTTTTTATTGAATTTCTTTTTGGAAGGAGTATTATGAAAAGGATCATTCGAGGCGTTTTCTGGCAAAACCGGTCCGAAAGACATTTGGAAAAAGGAATGAATAGTTACACCGCCCGCATTAATCGCTGCGACTCCTGTAGGCGCTACTACTACCATTCTTTTAGGCGATTTTAATTTGAGCTGATGCAAAAAAGTAGTTTTACCCGTACCGGCTTTTCCTGTTAGGAATATATTGCGGTGCGTATACTGTACAAATTTGTCGGCTAAATCAAGTTCTAAATTTGTCTCCACTTTTTTCGTCATTTAAATAGAAATAATCTCTAAAATTACAAATAATGGCTAAGGCGATGTGGGTTTTGTAATTATAATATTCCAAATAGAAAAAAGTGAAGAATTCAACTGAATTAGAATTATTTATAATTGATATCTTTGAACAGTATTTGGAACCGCATATAACATATGAATAATACTCTGAATGATTAAAATTGTTGTCGACGATAAAATACCGTATTTGCAAGGAGCGCTGGAGCCTTTTGCCGAAGTGTTTTATGTTACCGGAAAGGATATCACCAATGCCGTCCTAAAGGACGCAGACGCGTTAATTATCAGGACACGTACGCAATGTAATAAAGAGTTGTTGGAAGGAACGAAAGTGAGATTTATAGCAACAGCTACTATTGGATTTGATCACATCGATAGAGCACATTGTGCGCAAAATAACATTAAATGGACCAATGCGCCTGGCTGTAATTCAGGTTCCGTAATGCAATACATTGCATCTGCCTTGGTGAAACTTTCACATAAATACGGTTTTCAATTTTCAGAAAAATCCATTGGAATTATAGGTTATGGAAATGTCGGTTCCAAAGTGGCCAGACTAGCTTCGGAATTGGGATTTAAAGTGTTAGTAAACGATCCGCCTTTGCAAAGAGCTGGCATTTTGCCGCAATCCGTTTCCATCGATGAAATCAAAAAAAAGGTTGATATTCTTAGCTTTCATGTGCCTTTGATTAAAGAGGGAATCGACAAAACGCTGCATTTAGTCGATGCGGAATTTTTAAAATCCACTAAGCCAACAGCTATTTTAATCAATACTTCAAGAGGAGATGTGATTGATAATAAGGCGCTTAATCAAGCTCTGAAGCTCAAGAAAATAAAAGGAGCTGTATTGGATGTCTGGGAAAATGAACCCGACATCGATTCGGAACTATTAGATTTGCTTGATTTTGGAACACCTCATATTGCCGGTTATTCTGCCGATGGAAAAGCCAATGGAACAGCTATGAGTGTACAAGCTGTCAGCGATTTTTTTGGATTTGGATTGAAAAACTGGTTTCCGGCCAATGTGCCTTTGCCAGAGGAAACGAATTTCAGTATCGACCAAACTGGACAGACAAAACAAGCCATTTTATCAGAACTTATACTTAAAACTTACGACATAGAATTGGATCACCAGCGTTTGCTTCAGTCGATTGAA
>CAYPOW010000190.1:3285-6688 GCA_964412145.1 uncultured Draconibacterium sp. | reverse complement strand
GCTGCTACTTTTGTGATGCTGGCCAAATCGTAGATCGATTGATTGTCAATTGGAATTTTCTTTGCATAAGTTTGATACCCAAATGATTTTGAATACACAATGCGTCCGTTTTTTGCTACCAAAACCTGACATCCCGGAAAGGCTTCCATTTGCATTCCTTCCTGAACAAGGGTATCGATAAGCTGTAATTTTTTAGAGTTAAGGCCGACTTGAGAAGGATAAGCAAATCCTAATATGCCATTACTTTTAATCTTTAGACCAAATCCGTTTGGATACGAATTTGAAAGTGTAACAGGTAATTTTCCTTTAATTGGAATGGCACCTAAAAGCTGTTGCGCTATACTTCTGGCTGCATAATCGTTGTCCTGATGTGCAATTAAACTCGCTGCAAAAGAATGATCCAAGTTTAAGAATTGCCGATAAGCCAATGGGCCACCAAAAAAACTAAAAATTACAGTATGTTTTTTAGCGAGTCTTTCAATCAGTTGTTTGCTTCCCCATGTCACCCTGAAATTATTGTTCGGAAAAATGGAAACTCCACCCAAAGCGATGATAACACGATCGTATTTAGCTAGTTGCTTTTCAATTTTATCCGATTGTTGACGTGTAAATGTTTTTGGAATTGAATAACTTTCAATAGAAGTAAACTTTTCGATTGTTTCTAAGAATTGATCTTTTGAAGCCAATCCAATAGTAAGTACTGCTGTTTTTTCTTTTGCTTGAGATGAAAGAGGAAGCAAGTTGTTTCCGTTTTTCAATAAGATAGTTGCTTCTTCAAAAAGGCGCTGATTTAGGGCAAGAGCATCTTCATTATTTAGGTCTTCAATTAGATTTTCCAAATCCACAGATTGCTTCTTATTCAATCCTGCACGGTATTTATAATGAAGTATTTTTTTTACTTTTTCTTCAAAATAGGTTTGGTCGATTCTGCCATTATCAATAGCTATTGAAATGCTGGCCAGTGCTTTAGGTACATCTCTAGGCAATAATATAATATCGTTACCAGCTAATAAAGCACGTACTTCAATTTCGCCAGTTTGCACGTATTTGGTTACACCTTCCATATCCAACGCATCAGTAATAATCAGGCCTTTAAATTGTAAAGAATCGCGCAAAAGACCGTTTATGATTTTTGGGGAAAGCGTAGATGCCAAATTTGCTTCATTTTCCAGTGCTGGAATATAGAGATGAGCCACCATTACGCCGCTTAAATCATTATTTATCAGATTTTTAAATGGTGCCAATTCAATTGAATCAAGTCGCTGGTAAGTATGATTAATTATCGGTAAGGTCAAATGCGAATCCATATCTGTATCACCGTGTCCAGGAAAATGCTTGGCACTTGCTAAAATATTCCTACTTTGTAATCCTTGCATATAAGCCAAGGCTTTTTCGCCCACTTCCTGAGGATTATCACCAAAGGAGCGACTGTTTATGACAGGATTTTTTGGGTTTATATTGATATCAACTACAGGCGCAAAATTCATATGAAGACCAATCCGGCGACATTGATTTCCAATTTCCTGACCCATTTTATAGATTAAACTATTATCTTCCAGAGCACCTAAAGTCATTTGAAATGGAAATGATATAGTAGAGTCTAAACGCATTCCTAATCCCCATTCACCATCAATGGATGTCAATAAGGGGATTTTACTCATGGCCTGCCATTTATTATTTTGTATGGCCTGTCGCATTGCTCCGGAACCAAAATAACAAATACCGCCTATGCCGTATTTTTGGATATAATCTGTAATTTCTGGGAAGTAATTTTCCCGGGCATTATTTGCCCGAACCATAAGCAGTTGAGCTATACGTTCGCTCTGGTTTAAGGAAAGAAAAACTGAATCAACCCACTGATCTTCAGTTAGTGGCGTTTGTATTGTATAATCTTTTGCTTGTTGTGCCTGTGCTAGACTAAAAAATAAAATGGAGAAGAAAGTGAGTAGTTTGGTCATTGTTGTAATTTTCTTGTGCAAAAATAATATTATTCGTGGTTTAAGCCTTGTAATCCCCTTAAATCGAATGAGAATACACTACGAGGATTTTATATGCGCACTTTTATAATTCATTTATATCTGATAATAACCATCTTAGGTTTGTACTTGTGAATTTAAGGTTATAGTAAAATTCTCTTTTTCAAATTATTGATGTGGCTAAAACCATTTTAGATCATTGCCCAAAACCCATCAGATAAATCTGACGGCAATAAATTTTTAAAAGTGTAAAAAATTCCTGTTCTATTCCCGTTTGCTTTAGCTAGCGGATAAAAAATAAAAATAGTATTTGGCTTTAGCCACATTACTTTTTTTATATTTTAATTCCGCAAACAAATCTCAAAATGCGTTCAAAAGGAACCCAAAGAGGATTTTTTGCGCACACTTTTTAAATTCATAAATATTTGTAAATAAATCTCGTATGGCTCTGATGCGTTGAATTTATGATTTGTTTACCGAATTATGGAAATCCACGAAATAAGAGTGAACCTTTTATAAACTGAAGGGAAAATAAAACTTTGGTACGATTATGGTACCTTGACTCATAGAACTTAAAAAATGAAAGCTATGAAAACGCAAAAAATAATTTCCGGACTTTTAATACTCCTCACTCTAGGTGTATTCTCTTCCTGCACTAAACATGATAGACCCGCCGAACTATCAATTGATGCGCAATTACTCGAATTTGATAATTCCATTTTGAACCGTAAGTTCAATATTGTAAATAGTGGTGATGAGCTTTTAAATGTTGATATACATTCTGATAAATCCTGGGTTTCAATAATTGGGAGTAGTGTTTCACTTCTGCATGCAGAAACAAGTTTAATTACCGTTCAAATTCAGACTTCAGCCTTTCAGGAATATGGTGTTTATACGGCCTATTTGTTTCTGGAATCAAATGGAGGAAATTTTACAGTGCCAATAAAGGTTTATTATTCGCAAGCGGATGAAGCTTTGCTAGCTATAGATTTGGATTATTTGAAATTTGCAAGCACTGATTCTGAGGATCATTTTACGCTATACAATGATGGAGCTGAATCATTAAATTTTTTACTCCAAAAATCGGCCGATTGGATTGATTTTTCACAAGAAATAGGAACTATCCTTCCAAATGGTGAGCAAAAAATATATGTGAATGTAGATAGAACAGGGTTATCTTCAGGAACTTATGAAGCTGAAGTAAATATAACTTCTAGTGGCGGCAATGCTGTTTTAGACGTTGATATGGACATAGCTGTCTACAGCATCACTTTTTTTAATCCTGTTTATACTCCAATTCAAATTATGGCTACAGGTTTTAATACCATTCAAATTGAGCCTGGCGAAAGGCATCACTTTCTATTTGCCGATAATCCTTTATCTTTCAGTTATACTGCAAAAACAACAGGTGAAACAGATGATGGATT
>CAYPOW010000190.1:0-3185 GCA_964412145.1 uncultured Draconibacterium sp. | reverse complement strand
AAAAATAAGAATAGATGGACAGAAAATCGATAACAGGAATTGTACTCATTTTTATCATTTTCATATTCTTTAGCTGGTGGAATAAACCTTCTGAGGAACAGATGAAAGCCGATCAAATAAAACGTGATTCCATTGCTCAAGTAATACAAAAACAACGTACGATAGATTCGCTTCGAATCGCTGTGCAAGCAGAATTAGGTGTTCTTCCGGAACAGGAAATTGAAGCCAAAGAGGTTTATCAGGAAGAAGCCACATCGGATAATCTTCAAAGTCGCAAAGACAAATATGGTGTTTTTGCTAATTCATCTATTGGCGAAGAGAAATTTATTGCTTTTGAAAGTGATGTTTTAAAACTGAAGTTTAGCAATAAAGGAGGCCGCATTTATGAAGCTGAATTGAAAAATTTTCAAACAAACGATTCTTTGCCCTTGGTACTTTTCAAAGGTGATACCGCTCGTTTTGGTTTTATTTTCAATGCAGCCAATCGTTTGATAAATACGCAAGAGCATTATTATCAGGTGTTTGTAAATGGAAGGCAGTTTGATTCTGAAAGCAATCTTACCATTAGCGGTCAGGAAAGTGTTCAAATCGCTTATCGACTGTATGCCGATTTTGAATCAGGATACAATACGAATCAATACATCGAATACAGCTTTACTTTGAGTGGAGATTCCTATATGTTCGATTTTGATATTCAATTTGTCGGACTGGAAAATATAATTGATAATCGTACCTCTTATATTGAGTTTAACTGGCTGCAAAATTTAAGAACTCAGGAACAGATTGTTGATAAATACAATGGTTCGGGTATCTATTATAAATACTTCCAGGATGATGTAGATAATTTGTCTGAGAATAAAGACGAAAAAGAATCACTAAAAGGAAAATTAGCCTGGATTTCTTTTAAACAACGCTTTTTTAGTGCATCATTAATTGCAAAGGATCATTTTGTAGGAGCCAATATTGAGCAAATACATTTAGATTCTAACGATCCTAAATATCAAATTACAATGTCAACTGATATTGGTTTAGCGATTGAAAATACAAGCGATTATACAGTAGGAATGCAAATATATTTAGGTCCGAATGAATTTTTACGTTTGCAAAAATACGACCTTGATCTGGAACGTCAAATTCCAATTGGCTGGGGATTCTTCTTACTTGCCTGGATAAACAAATATATTGTAATTAATGTATTCCACTTTTTGGGTGGCCTGGGATGGAACTATGGAATTGTTATTCTGGTACTCACCATATTATTGAAATTGGTTTTATTCCCTATCGCTTATAAAACTTATAAGTCGAGCGCTAAAATGCGTGTTTTGAAGCCTGAGATTGATGAGATAAACGAAAAGTTCAAGGGTAAAGACGCAGCCAAAAAGCAACAAGCTACGATGGCTTTATATAAAAAGGCCGGCGTAAATCCTATGGCAGGATGTGTTCCTATGCTTTTGCAAATGCCGATCCTATTTGCGATGTTCCGCTTTTTCCCGGCTTCCATTGAGCTGAGGCAAAAAGCATTCCTCTGGGCACACGATTTATCAACTTACGATTCCATCTGGACTTTCCCCGGTGGATTTGACATTCCCTTTTATGGAGATCACATCAGTTTATTTACTTTGTTAATGACGGTTTCTACCATTATGTACACCAAGGTGAATAACGATATGATGGCTGGCAGTACCCAGCAAATGCCAGGAATGAAGACGATGATGTATCTTATGCCAGTGATGTTCCTTGGAATATTCAATAACTACGCAGCAGGTTTGAGTTATTATTATTTTCTAGCTAATATAATCACTTTCAGTCAGATGTTTATTATTCGTAGAACAATTGACGAGAAAAAAATTCATGCTCAAATTGAAGCTAATAAAAAGAAACCAGCTAAAAAGAAGTCAGGTTTTCAAAAGCGTTTAGAAGAAATGCAAAAGCAACAACCTCAGAGCAAGAAAAAATAAGATAAAATAGTATTTAAAAAAAGACTCGCTTGAATTTTCAGGCGGGTCTTTTTTTTTTGAAAAGTGATCGGCTGAATCTTTCTTTGGAAATAGATATATATCCTGAGGAACATTCATCCGATCACTAAACCGTTCACTTAATCTCATTAAAGTGATCGGCTTAATCAATCATTGAATTAGAGTTTTATCCTAAGAAACATTCATCCGATCACTTTAGCTATATTAACCAACGGGTTAACCCGTTGGTTCGACTGCAGCTATCTCTTTTTTTTGTTTCCTTAATTATTTCTTTTTAGCCAAACGTTTCTTTGTTTTAGGCTTCATCACTGAAAATCCAAATTTACCAATAAATTTTCCTAGTTCATGGTAAGCGCCGTGAGAATACACTATTGGAGTACTTTTATTAAAATCGAATTTATTGGTTTCTGAATCCAATAAAGCTTCTGTTGCTTGAACGTGTACCACTTTGGCCAGGAACATATCGTGTGAGCCTTGTGATATGACTTGGGTTACTTTGCATTCAATATTAATCGGGCACTCTGCAATTATTGGAGCATCCACTTTTTCACCTTTTACAGGAGTGAGTTTCATTTCTTTGAACTTATCAAAATCGCGCCCCGATTTTACACCACACCAATCCGTTGCAAAAGCTAATTCTTTGGTAGTCAGATTAATAACAAACTCTCCACTTTCTTTAATGAGTTGGTGCGAATGCCGACTTTTCCGTATTGAGACATAAGCCATTGGAGGATCTGTATTGGTAGTTCCTGTCCATGCAATAGTAATCATATTATAATTTTCTGGACTGTTGCCACAACTGACCAAAGCAGCTGGTAGTGGATAAACCATAGTCCCAGGTTTCCAATGTACTTTTTTATTATTCTTCTCCATGCTTCAAACATACATAATTTCTAACTTATGCCAGCAAATTATACGAGGTCTCTTTAGCATAATTTCTTATTTTTACATTTTTAAGAGAAAAAAGTATGGAAATAGAGGATTTAAGTCTAAAAATATGTAGAAGCGCTCATTTTAGATCCACGGAGATTGCTAACAAAACCTATCGTTTACCTTCGCTTTTTACAGAATTACGATTCGATTTATCCACGTTTCCTCTGGATAACCTTTCAGACCTGACACTTCCTGAAAAATTCATATTTACATGTCGCAAAGGCCGTTTTACTGAAACTGAACGCTTGAAAGCTTATAAAAAAGCTCTTGAAATTG
>CAYPOW010000189.1:5607-6698 GCA_964412145.1 uncultured Draconibacterium sp. | reverse complement strand
TATTTTTGCCGAATGGAAAGTCAACGTCAACAAAAAATTAATCGTCTATTACAAAAAGATCTGGGGGAGCTCTTACAAAAAGACGTAAGCAATCTCGGATTGGGAGCTATGCTCACAGTTACCAAAGTATCTGTAACTTCCGATCTTTCTTTAGCCAAAGTTTATATTAGTTTGCTGGCAGCAGATGATCATACCGAAGTAATTACCAACTTAAACAAGCACAGCAAAGAAGTGCGTTATTTTTTAGGTATGCGCGTAAAAAATCAACTGAGGGTTATTCCTACTCTTCGTTTTTATGAAGATGACTCGCTTGATTATCTTGAAAATATTGAACGTATTTTAAAAAACGACTAATTCTTTCCTATGCAATACGATCCCATAAAACGCAGTCTGGGCAGTTTTTTCAATGCTTCACCTTTGCTTCGAAAACTATTTTATCGCTTGCTCGATCTTTTGCTTTTAAGAACCTGGCACGTTAAACGAGCTTTTGAAGCCTGGGCAAAAAATAAAAATTCTGCTTCCATTCTGGATGCAGGAATGGGATTTGGTCAGTATTCTTATTTTATGGCCAAAAGAAATGCAAAATTTGGTATCGAAGGTGTAGATGTAAAATCAGAACAAGTGGATGATTGCACTGCTTTTTTTGGAAAAATTGGACAAACAAATGCCTCTTTTGCTATCGCTGATCTTACCAAATATACAAAGGAAAACGCCTACGACTTAATCCTTTCTGTTGATGTGATGGAACATATTGAAGAAGATGTTTTGGTATTTAAAAACTTTCATCAGAGCATGAAGCAAGGCGGAATGCTTTTAATTTCCACTCCTTCCGATCAGGGAGGATCAGATGTTCATGAACACGAGCTAGAAGAAGGAGCCTCTTTTATTGATGAGCATGTTCGCGATGGGTATGGAACATCTGAGATTACAAACAAATTAAACGATGCTGGTTTTTCTAAATCAGAGGTGCATTATTCGTATGGATGGCCAGGAAAAATATCATGGAAAATATCGATGAAATACCCCATTTTACTATTGAATATTTCAAAAATATTCTTTTTAATTCTGCCTTTTTACTATTTAATAACATT
>CAYPOW010000189.1:0-5507 GCA_964412145.1 uncultured Draconibacterium sp. | reverse complement strand
TGAATATTTCAAAAATATTCTTTTTAATTCTGCCTTTTTACTATTTAATAACATTTCCTTTTGCGACGATATTCAACTATTTAGATGTTAATTTGAAACACAAAACAGGTACTGGCTTGATTGTAAAAGCTTGGAAATAAGTTGATGTGCTGATTTGTAAACAAAAATCAGGAAGAATCACCTCAAATAATCTTAAACACTTTTCCTGGCAAACAGCGAACTAAACCTTCAAATTCCAAATTTAACAAAACGGCAGACACCTGACTCATAGGCATTTGAGCCTTTAGTGCGATCAGATCAATTGTTGGATTTTTTTCTTGCTGAATAATATGTATTAATAATTCTTCCTCTGGTTTTAACTCAATAAATAACTTTTTTTGGATTGCATTCACTCTTTTTGGGCTGTCCCAACCCATCATATATCTTATATCATTTGCTGATTCAACTAAGGCAGCACGGTTGCTTCGAATTAGAAAATTTGTTCCTTTCGAATATAGATCGTCCGGGCGACCAGGAATAGCAAATACATCTCGATTATAGCTATTCGCAATGTCAGCAGTAATTAAAGAGCCCCCTTTTGCTGCCGACTCGATGACTATTGTTGCATCAGCCAAACCTGCGATTATTCTGTTTCGTTTCGGGAAATTAGGAGCATCCGGAATTGTTTCACTTATGAAATCTGTTAACAAGCCTCCTTGCTGTAACATTTTATTAGCCAACGACTTATTGATTCCAGGATAAATTCGGTCTAAACCGTGAGCCAGTACGCCAAGTGTATTCAAACCATAATCTAAACTCGATTTATGAGCCTGAGTATCCACGCCATAAGCCAATCCACTCACAATCAAAACCTCTTCGTCTTTAAATCCACCAATTATCTTATCGCAAATTGCCCTACCATATTCCGTCACTTTACGTGTGCCAACTATAGCCAGAATTTTACTCTGATTTAGGTTTGTATTCCCTTTAAAATAAACCATTACGGGGCCGTCAATAGCTTGCTTTAAACGAATTGGGAAGTCTTTATCTATAAAAAACAAGGCTTGAATATCATTCTTCTCAATAAAACTAATTTCAGTCTCAGCACGTTTTAGCACTTGATGATTCACAATGATTTCGGCTAGTTTAGATCCTATCCCTTCTATTTTTAATAGGTTGTTTTTCTTTTCCCTGAAAACAGCTTCAGCTCCACCACAATAGGCAATCAGTTTTTTGGCATTCACATCACCTACTCCTGGCAATAATGTAATGCCAATTTCATACAACAATTGATTATGCGTTTTTTGCGACATTGGAAATAATGAAACGAAATTGTTAAAACGAAGATACGGATTTTTAAGCTAATCCTTCATCCGAATATTAAAACAATTCAATACGAATCCAAAAAATGACACTGCCTTTTAAAAAAATAGCATTCTCTGTGAAATGAATTTAGAAACACCTAGTTGTCTTTTAATTTATTCATTCTGTTTTAATCCCAATTAATGGTTATTTTTATTCCAGTTTTTTTTAGTTATTTAGACTCTGTATAGATTATAATACTCTGAATACCATTTTATTGTTATACATATTTTGTTGGTTTTCTAAATTAGCCCTATATCATTTTAGCCGAAAATTATTTATACCTTTGCAGCCTCTAAAAACAGAAAGAATGAGTTTTACTAAAGAACAAATATTAGAATCATTAAAAAAGGTTCTTTACTTCCCAAAAGGAACAAATGTTGTTGATCTGGATATGGTTGACCGATTGACTATTGAAGGAGACAAAATAAGTCTTGCCTTGGTTTATCCACAGGCTAACGACAAGAATGCTCATATTGTTAAAGATGCGGCTTTACGCACTTTAAAAGCTGATTTAGGTGAAAACACTGAAATTAGTATTGATACAATGAGTGAGCAGGAAGCTGGTCGTGGTTCATTAGGAAAAGTGAAAAATATAATTGCTATCGCTTCCGGTAAGGGCGGCGTTGGGAAATCAACTGTTGCTGCCAATTTAGCTATCGCATTAGCAAAAACAGGTGCAAAAGTCGGATTATTGGATGCCGATATTTACGGTCCTTCCATGCCAATTATGTTTGGTTTGAATGGCGAACGCCCAGGAGCCAAAGAAGAAGGAGGAAAAACAAAGATTCTTCCGATTGAAAAATACGGATTGAAATTACTGTCAATTGGATTCTTTATCGAAGAAAACAAAGCTTTAATGTGGCGCGGTGCAATGGCTTCCAATGCCTTGGGACAATTATTTAACGATACCATTTGGGGCGAACTTGATTTTATGGTTCTTGATCTTCCTCCAGGAACTGGTGATATTCATCTTACTTTGGTTCAAAGCGTGCCTGTAACAGGAGCCGTCATAGTAACGACGCCTCAAAATGTCGCTTTAGCTGATGTTAGAAAAGCGGCAGATATGTTTAAAAACGAAAGCATTAAAGTGCCTTTATTAGGCGTTGTTGAAAATATGTCTTATTTTTCTCCTGTGGATTGTCCTGATAAAAAATATTATATCTTTGGACAAGGCGGAGGTCAACTTGTTGCCAACGAATTGGGAAGTGAATTGTTAGGTAGCCTTCCAATTATCGAAGCGATTGCGGAAACCAGCGATAGTGGTGTTCCAATTGCTTTGGATGACTCAACTGCTGCTGCAGCTGCATTTAAGGCAATTGCTGAGAAAGTAATACAAAATGTGAACAAACGGAACCAGGAGCAAGAGGCAACACGAATTGTTCAAATAAATCCAGATGCTAACTGTTCAACGGATTAACAAAAAAAATAAACCATAAAATAATGGCAGATAATACAGAATTACAAAGTAAAGTTGAAGGGATTATTGAACAAATAAGACCCTATTTGCAAAATGATGGCGGCGATATTCGGTTTGTCAATATTACAGAAGACAATACCGTAAACGTAGAGCTCTTAGGCGCTTGCGGAACTTGTCCATACAGCACTATGACCCTTAAAAATGGCGTTGAAGAAGCCGTGAAAAAAGCTTTGCCTGAAATCAAATCGGTTGAGGCTATTAATCTGAACACGTAATAAAATACCAGAGTTTTTCTTAAAGAAGACCAGTTTGTTAGAAATAACTCACTGGTTTTTTTATTTTCAATTCTTTAATTTGATACAATTAACTGATTTTTAAAAAATAATTTTTTTATCTCAAAAATTCTTTTGTACTTTTATAGAGTATTAATTTTGAATGATTAACGCTATGAAATAGCCATGATAAGGTAATCACCACCTAAAATGATCAAAATTTTCAATCATGGCCTATTCCATTTGGCAATTAAAAACAAATTTATCACAGATGAAAAACAAAAAATCATTTTTAGTCATAGTTTTAAGTTGTTTGTTTTTATCCATTAACATTTTTAGCTCCGCTCAAACAACATCTCTTACCTATAAGGTGAAGGGAAAATCAAATTACATTACTAATGTCTCTTTTTCGGATGCAAATGGAAACATTGGCGAATTAACTCCGGAAACCTATTTTAGTTATACTTCACTTTATTTTTTGTTGACTCCAAATGCCGAAGCCGCAAAAGACTTTTTCAGAGAGGATGACGTAAACGAAATACTCTCTGGCATGAGATTAATGCAAGGAGAAAAGGTAAAAATAGCCCAAAATGTGGCTCCTAAAATAATTTTAAATGAGGACGGTAAAATTGATCGGGTACTCCTTTCGTATCCTAAAGATGAAATTAAAATTTATCTAAATGTCTATTTTGGTGTCGAAGAGTTTTTTTCAGATATATTAAAAATTGAAGAAAAATATTTCAAATCCTATGCTGATCAAAAAAATAATTATGAACTGGGGCTTGTACAAATTGAAAAAAAGGATTTTACAAGTGCTTTTAGTAGTTTTATGACGGTTGTGGAAGCTGGAAATAATGCCGTGGAAATTCAATACCTGTCTTTTTATAACGAGCTGACAATCAAATTAATTCCAAATTCAATTGAATTCTTTCTCAATTCCGAGCTAATAAAATTCGACTCACTTAACAAATTGTTTCAGACAGAAAAATCCTTCGCTTCATTGAATAATTTCGATGCGTTTACTTTAGAAGCAACAGAGCATATAAAATTATTTGATCCTTTTTTTGCCGAAAAAGATATAGATGTGTCCAGAACAAAGAATCAGACAGACCGTTTTCTGAACAAAGTGAAAGACAAAAACCAAGAGAATAACGCCTCTTTTGGAAAAGAAAAAATGCTCTTTTTTAAAGAAGGAAACTACAACGATTTTAAGTTTAATCTCTATCTGAATTTAATAAGCAAATTATTGATTTATAAAGAATCCTTATCACTTGTGGATAAAATTGAACCCATTGAAATTAGTAATCTCGACTATTTCCCAGACTCCAAAGCAGAATTAATTGGGAATTGGGAAGAAGATCTAAGTGTTTATATTAGCTTGATTAATAAATCAATAAAGCAATATAACTGGGTGTTTAATGAGGAAATTATGACTCATTTGCAAGAATTAGTACCTATGCAAAAGCAACCTTATTTCGAGATTATCTCTGCCTTTAATTCCTTAAACACAAATACTGAATTATTTAAAAATAATTTGAAAGCAGCTCAAACAAAAAGCTCAGATGAAGACATCTTAGATTATATTGAGTATTGGATTTTATCCTATCGATTAACAAACGGAAATGTGAATGCTGATTTGATGGAGCAACTCAATGAAGGCATCACTTTAATCCAAACGGAAAAATACACACAGGCAGATGATATATTTAATATGCTGCTGCGAATGGCTAATGATAATGCATTGGTTTGGTATTATTCCGGGAGGATTAAATATGGTTTGGGTGAAACCTTTTCTGCAGAACATTTTTTTAAAAAAGCATTGGAGATTTATCCTGAGTATTTAGCGCCTCGTAAATTCATTTTAAATATTTTTGAAAAAAATGAGGACTACGACCAGTACTTAGAGAATGCCAATCAAGCAGTAAAAACTTCAGATACTTGGTTTTTTCGATATAAAAGAGCAATGGCGTATTCCCAACTGAATATGCACAAAGAAGCCATTGAAGAAATAACTAATGATTGCATACTAAAAAATCCTTGGGATTTAAATCAATATTTTCTTTTAGGCGATTCTTATCTTGCATTAAATGAATTCGACAAGGCTACAGAGGCTTATAGAAAAACACTGGAAATCAATCCTTTTTCTTCCGATACAAAAATATTTGATGAACGAATGAAGCTGGTTGAAGAAAAGAAGGCAGGAAGCAAAACCTCTTCAAATAAATAAGCAAACACGATAAATGTAATCGCTCATAAATCAAATTAGTGTTTTTTTGATTGATGTTAATGCTTTTTATATAATTCATTATCAATCTGTTAAATGGTTTTTTGTTTGTTGAAAAGTGGGCAATAATAGATTCCTCCATTGGAGTCTTCCAAAGGAATCCCTACAGGGCCTTCGGGAGAACCAAAAGTGACCGGATCAGGCTTAAAACATGGGTCAAACTTGATCTTAATGATTATTTTCAAATATA
>CAYPOW010000188.1:0-6712 GCA_964412145.1 uncultured Draconibacterium sp. | reverse complement strand
CTTCAAAAATACAATGTACCAACTCCACGATATACCAGTTATCCACCCGCTAACTATTTTCATGAAGAATTTACTGCTGAAAAAAACAAAGCTGCACTAATCGAATCAAATCTGTCTCATCCTCAAAATATTTCATTCTATTTACATATCCCTTTTTGCGGTAAATTATGCCATTATTGTGGTTGCAATACACATATAAGCAAAGATAAAGTATTGATTAAAAGCTACGTAGAAACTTTAAAGAAGGAAATTATTCTTTATAAAAATCTCCTCGATCCAAATCGAAAAATATCTCAGATACATTGGGGTGGCGGAACACCAAATTATCTTCCAATTGAAGAAGTAGAAGGAATAATGGCTCTGTTTTCCGAGCATTTTAGCTTTATTCAAAAGCCCGAAATCGCTATGGAATGTCATCCTGCTCATCTGACTTTTGGATATGTCGACAGACTCATAAAAAGCGGCATTAACCGCATGAGTATAGGCGTTCAGGATTTTGAATCTCAGGTAATGAAAGCGGTAAACCGCGATGAATCCATCATTCCGATTCAGGAACTTGTTGCCTATATCAAGTCAAAAGGCGATATTTCTGTGAACCTCGATTTCGTATATGGATTGCCTTTTCAAACAACAGAAAACTTCCACTCGACCATAAAAAAAGCTGTAGCAGTAAATCCAGATCGATTGGCCATATTTTCTTATGCTCACGTTCCCTGGTTAAAAAAAGCACAACAAAAACTAGAGAAATATGATTTACCTAATGCCGACCAAAAAATCGCCTTATTCGAAACAGCTTTTAAAGTTTTAACCGAAAATGGCTATGTTCCAATAGGTCTGGATCATTTTGCAAAACCAGAAGATGAGTTAAGCATTGCCCTAAATACCAAGTCTTTACATCGTAATTTTCAAGGATATTGCACTCGCAACACAACTGGACAAGTGTATGCTTTGGGTGTAAGCGGAATCAGTCAACTCGACAATGCATATCTTCAAAACACAAAAGATTTAAAAGTTTATAAAAAGTCTATTGACACTGGTGAATTACCTGTGGAGAAAGTTTATTTCGTTAATGAAGAAGAAAGGATAGTGCGTGAAGTCATCAATGAATTGATGTGCAATAATTATCTTTCTTTCGAGAGAATTGCAACCAAACACCAAATCACGATAGAGAAATTAAAATCTATACTTACTTTTGAAGAAGAAACCATCAAACAGTTCAAAAATGAAGGTTTATTGATTTACAAAGAAGATACGATTGAAATTACAGACGAGGGTCAATTCTTTATGCGAAATATCGCTGCCAGTTTCGATCCAAAAATGAAAACAAATCAGAAAAATTTTTCTAAAGCACTTTAAAAATGAAAAATAAGAAAGTAGCAATAATTGGAGCAGGAATAACCGGACTAACTACTGCCTTTTATTTAAAAAAAGCAGGAATTCCATTTACGATTTTTGAGAAAAGTGATAAAATTGGTGGTGTGATGCAAAGTAAAAATGACGGAACTTTTCTATACGAAACTGGCCCAAATAGTGGTGTAATCTCTCATGCTGAAATGGCTGATTTGTTTTGCGATTTACAGGGAAAATGCGAATTGGAATTAGCTGATGATACATCGGCCAAACGATTAATCTGGAAAAAGGGCCATTGGCATGCTCTTCCATCTGGTTTGCTTTCGGCGGTTACTACTCCCCTATTTCAATTTGGAGACAAGTTACGCGTTTTGGGAGAACCTTTTCGTACGAAAGGAAACAATCCGAATGAAGATCTTGCATCCCTTGTAAAGAGAAGATTAGGGCAAAGCTTCTTGGATTATGCTATCGACCCCTTTATTTTAGGAATTTATGCTGGAGACCCCGCCTATATCGTTCCTAAATATGCTCTGCCTAAACTTTACAATCTGGAGCAAAACTATGGGAGTTTTGTAGGTGGAGCCATTAAAAAATCGCGAGAGCCAAAAACGGAAAACGATAAAAAAGCGAACCGTAAAATATTCTCCACCAAAGGAGGATTAACTAAACTGATTTCAGCTTTGGTGGTAGAAATAGGCAGAGAGAATATTTTAACGGAAATTCAAGTCGAGGTTTTGGATAATGCTTTTACGGTTGATGTTGTGGGTAAAAAAGAGCAATTTTCAGAGTTTGTTTTTACAGGCAGTTCCACACAATTATCCACTCTTTTTCCTTTCCTAAATAAATCACAACTTGCTCCTATTCAATCTCTTAAATACGCAAAGGTAGTTGAAGCCAGCATTGGATTTAAAAAATGGCAAGGCCGAAAATTAGATGCTTTTGGCGGATTGGTTCCATTCAAAGAAGATAAAAATATTTTAGGGGTTTTGTTTATGTCGAGTTTATTCGAAAACAGAGCTCCAAAAGAAGGTGCTCTTTTTACAATTTTTACAGGCGGAATGCGTAAAGTATATTTGGCAGAGCTTCCCGAAAAAGAACTCAAATCGATTATTGCCAATGATTTTAAAGAAATGATGAATCTGGACGAATTCAATCCGGATTTATTCGAACTTAATTATTACAATCAAGCCATTGCCCAATATGGTGCTGATAGCGAAGATAGATTAAAAAATATTTTGAAAATTGAGGGAGAGAATCCAGGTTTGTTTTTAGCGGGCAGCATGCGCGATGGCGTTGGAATTGCCGATCGTGTTAAGCAAGCAAAAAGCATTGCTTTACAGATTGCAAAATAAAGGAACCTACTTAATTTTCCTGATTTATATATTCTATTTATTACCAGAATCGTAAGTCAAATCAACCGTCTTATTACTTTTATGATTATCGAAATCGGAAAATACAAGACCGATCAATTTATCCGCAAGAATATCTTGATTTCTTACTGACCTTCATTTTTAATTAATTCGTTTATTTGCTTTTCGTCTACAAAATCAATTACTGTAAAATAAAAAGTAGAGCCTTTTTCTGGTACTGATTCTACACCAACTTCGCCACCTAACATTCCGGCTAACTGCCGGGCGATACTTAATCCTATACCCATTCCTCCATATTTACGACAATGGTCATCATCAACTTGTCTGAAAACATCAAAAATTAATTTTATTCTATCTTTTTGAATACCAATACCCGTATCGCTAACATAAAACTTTATGATTGCCTTTTCATCTTGTTTAATTTCTTCACACCAAAATTTTATTTCTCCTTTATCCGTAAACTTTAAAGCATTCTTCAATAAATTAATCAATATCTGTTTTATTTTATTTCCGTCGCTAAAGATTTTAAAATCAGTATTAATATTTGTACAAGAATAACTAATTTCAATATTTTCTTTGTCAAGTTTATTTTGTTCAAGTTGAATAATATTGTGGGCTTCCGACATGATATTTACCAATGACACTTTGCTGGCATTTACTTTAATTTGACCTGATTCTATTAAGGTAATATCAAAAAGGCCATCGATTAAGCTTAATAAATGCAGACCACTATTATTAATAATTTGAGCAAACTCCACATTTTCAGAATCAGCATCATTCTCAGAAACAATAAATTGCGAAAACCCAATAATAGCATTCAAGGGAGTTCTTAGTTCATGAGACATCGTGGCCAGAAAAATAGATTTTAATCGATCTGATTCTAAAGCCTTTTCTCTGGCTTCTATCAAATCTCTATTTTTTTCAATTAAACTGGCGGTTCGCGCTTTAACTTCAGCTTCGAGATGCAAATTGGCATTTGCTACTTTTTCCTTTTCCCTTTCAAATAGGAGATTGGAATAAAAAGATTTTCGGCTTATATATTCAAAATAATAGGCCGATCCCATTCCCAAAATATTGGCAGCTAGTAAAAAGAACAAACTTGATGCTCTAAACTGAAAGCTATAATCTAATTGCATATCCACATATACATAGCCCAACAAAGTTAAAAGGCCAACCAGACTTGCCGGCAAAAATCGTAAACGTAAAAAATCGTAATTAAAAATAAACACCAAGCATAGACCAACATAATAAATGGTACTAACTTCTTGTCCGCCAATATATAACATTGCAATAATTCCAAAGGCACCAACAAATGCAACAAATGAAACAATTTGCTGCATATACTTTAAAGATTTAGATATAAATGTATATAAAACAGCCAACAAAGTTACTGGCATTACGATAAAAAATCGAATTTGAAGGAAAGCTGACTTATATTCCGGAAATATAGCTGCATCGAGCCAGGCAAAACTCAAGTATATTAACAGCGAAGATAGCACAGCAATTCTTACATGGTTAATTATACTTTTTTTATAGTAAGTAGTAAATTCGCTTTCAATTTTTTTATCTCGAAAACAAAGGCAAAACGGGTTTAGTAATTTGATAAATAGATTATTTGGTTTCAATAGTCTATGTTTTTTGGTTAGGTTATTATACAATAATACAAAATAAAAAGATAATTTTTCCTATTAAAAAATCTTTTTACCTACATATCAATGCTCTATTTTAATTTGTCAGTAAATTCAACGAGTAAATTTCGTTTTTGTTTGTCAAATTTAGAAAATCCCCGATCCAAAATTCCATGGAATAAAAAATCCCTACTTTGTAATGGGACTGTCTTGGTAATTCCAGTAATTTGCTCTAGTGCTTTTGCCAGCAATGGTTCTGTTGTATCACCTAATTGAGATCCGTCGCTCAAATTATCATATACATAGAAGTCAGGAGCAAAGCCATTTTTAAAATCCGTAATTCCATTTGCATTTGCATAACGCAATACGATGGGTTGAATGCCCCAATTATCAAAATCGGCATAATAAGATTCATCAGTATAAATATCTATAGGTTTCATAGTTATGCTACCTGTATACTTGCCATAAGTCGTATCGCCAATTAGAACAACATCCATATAAGGATCTAATCCTGTTATGGTTAGCTCAGAGGCGGAAGCAGATCCACTACCGGTTAAAATATAAACTTTTTGCATATTAATATTTACAACAGAGTCAGGAGTGAAATTCATGGCTATTTGACTATAAACACTGTGTGTTTGCCAATAATTCTGGTAAAAGTCATTCCATTGTAAAGTTACTAATACATCATCAGCGGTTACAGAGGAAGGCACTATTGAGCTGCATAAATACTGAGCTGCAGACATATAACCTCCTGGGTTATAGCGAATATCAAGCACTAAATCCGTAATTCCATTATTCTTAAAATCCTGAAAAACAGCATCAAGACTTGTGTTATAATTACTAATGTATTGTGCATAAAACAAATAACCTATTTTCTTTCCATCTTCTTCAATTATTTTAGAAAAAAACACAGGATCTAAATTCAATAATTGAGAAGTCATACTCAACGTTGCTCCTTGAGAAATTATATCGTCGATTTTTAGGCCCAAGGTGATAGAAATATTAGATCCGTATAGCAAATCCATGTAATTATCTAATGTAAGTGGCACCCCATCGAGAAGTAAAATGATATCTCCGCGTTTTAAATTGGCATTGGCAGCAGGAGAATCAGGATAAACATATTCTATGTAGGCGATAATTGAAGTTTTATTTGAATCGCGCCAATAAAATGCCAGGGAATAACCAAATGTAGTTTCAACTCCATTAAAACTATCTTCCAAAGCTTGAATATCATCAGTTATAAACGACCATTTGTCTTCGCTGTATAGCAATTTATCAAAATATTCTTTTGAATCAAATTCAGTCTTAATGTCAATATTTGGCAAATACTGTTCCCATAGATAAACATCTTCCATACTTAGCTTGATAAACTCATTCACTTTTTGAGTCAACTCAGGAGCTTCATCATTTTCCTTTTTACAACTAAATAAAAAAGGGATCAATAAAATGAAAAGAAAAGCAAGTGTATTTAAGGGATTTTTATATCGTATCTTCATAATTCTCTTTATTTAAAAACTCAAAAATAAAACAATTATTGCAATATACTTCGAAGCCTTTAAATTTAAAATTAAAGTTTGTCCCTATAAATAAAGTAGCTTCAACAAAAGGAAAACACTCGAGATAAAACTCATAGAAATAGCAATTGTTTTAAAAAGCTTAACTGAAATGTATTTATTCAGGCGTTTACCGAAAAAAGTACCCAAATAGAGAATGGGTAAAAACAGAAGAGTAAGCTTAAATATATCTTTGCTTAGCATATCCAAAAGAAAATAACCAAAAATTGCCACAATGGTCGTTACGATGTTAAACCAGGCAAATATCTCACGAAATTTCTGATTATCAATATTTACAGCATTTAAGAACAAAGCCATAGGAGGTCCGCTAACTGATATGCTTCCGGTTAAAAATCCACATATAGCACCTGCTATTTTAACATTCAGTTTGGAAGGAAGAATGGAATATTTAGCACCAATAAGTGTGATTAATGACAAAACAATAAAAAAAACGCTCATTACAATAATCAAATGATTGCCAGCCACATTTTTCAGCATAACAGCACCAAAAATTGTAAAAACAGCTCCATAGTAAATTAAAGTTCTATAACGACTATCTACAAGCACTCTGTCTTTTTTCTGCAATACAATAATGAAAGAAGCAAACAAATTACTCATAATCAATACAGGAATAATTTCTTGAGGAGTATACCAGAATAAAAGAGGAGGTAGAGCAACTAAAGCAAATCCAAATCCAGTAAGTCCTTTAATCACAGAGGCAAAAACAACAATTAAAATAATCCAAACAATTTCCATTTTAATAATTTTTTTATGGTTTCCCCTCGAGTAGTTTAGGGTTGGTTCTACA
>CAYPOW010000187.1:4237-6840 GCA_964412145.1 uncultured Draconibacterium sp. | reverse complement strand
TGGAAGCAGAAGCTATTGATCTGGTTTATTTCGATGCTTTTAATCCTGATTTACAGCCAGACTTATGGACGGAAGAGGTTTTTAGTAAAATTTATTTTGCAATGAAACCGGCAGGAATTTTAATGACTTATTCTGCCAAAGGAAAAGTGAAACGAGCCTTAAAATCAGCAGGCTTTATTTTAAATTCTTTGCCAGGACCTATTGGGAAAAGAGAAATTACGCAAGCAGTTAAAATCTAAGAATATGACAAATTTGCGTTCTTTGCGTTCCGATAGTTATCGGAATCCTGGCGGCCTTGGCGTTTAACTATTTGATATTTTAAACGCAATGTACGCAAAGTTTAACGCAAGGGACGCAAGTTATTGGGTTTTCATTAATGAATAAACTCACCTAACTTCAAATCCAATCCATTCACGCAAAGGTAGTTCCTGAATAGCAGTTTTTGAAACCCTCGCCCAGCTTGGCCCTTGTTTGCACCAATCGATAAATGTTTCAATATCAATTGTTTCACTAGAGGCTTCCATATAAACAGAACCGTCTGATTGATTCTGAACAAAACCATTTACATTACAATCTAAAGCTTTCTTTTTTGCATAGTAGCGAAATCCGACACCTTGTACTCTTCCGAAAACTTGTATGCTAACTGTTTTTTTCATTAATAGTATTCAAAATTTTATTTAGTGAAATTTAGAAATTTGGAGTTTTTTACCATAAGTATTACTGTGTGAGTGGCCTCGTTTTTTTTCGCCACAAAAGCACTAAAATGCCAAATCGCAAAAAATTATTCTCCCAAACGATAGCTCATTTGATTGTCAATTTTCTCAAAAAGTTTAGCTGGATGATAAGTACGCCAATCCAAATAATCAAACTCACCTCCAAAAGAAATATAATAATCCAAACGAGCCGATTCTATTTCCTGTAAATTATGACCCAGAAAATTTAAACCGACTATCCATCCATCTTCCAGATTATCAAACCATTCCTGATAATAACTATCATCATCGGCATGAAAATTCAAGACGTTTTCCCCAATCATAATAAACTTTTGAATTCCTGCTTCTATCATTTCCTCCACCACATTCCTGTATAGATACATAATGTCGTTATACAAAATATCGTTCCATTCACCTATAAATTCCCATATAGTAAAACCCAATTCATAATTTGTATAGAGAATTTTCATATACAAAGTCAATGATCCAAATTCGTCCCATTGAGGGTGGATATAGGTATTGTATATGTGATTATTGAGCATAACCTCGTTATACTCACGACCAAAAAAAGGAGAATTTTCGTCAGTTTCAGCGGTATAAATTTCGCGCCAATTGTAATATGGTTCGAGTTCAATCATTCTATTTTTCGCTAACCCAGATTTCTTGCAAACTTAATAAGCCCCCTTGATAACGCGCCTTAATAAAATCTACCAGAGGAATTAATTTCTCCAGATCATCAACAATCGATATTACGACAGGCAAATCAGCCGAAAGGCGTAAAATTTCTGAAGTGTGAATTTGATGTCGACTGCCAAACCCGCCTTTGGTTTGCATAATCGTTGCGCCTGGAATATGCAGATTATGAGCGTGTTCTACGATAATTCTGCATAAACTTTGCCCCTGATACGAATCGCTTTCGTTTAAAATGACGCGCAATTCCATTTTTTTTACAAAGCCTTCCATAATTAATGGATTTGATTAACAATATATTGAGCTATAACATAACCCAAATATACAAAAATCAGACCCAGTATATTTGCTCCGGCAAGATTTATCAATGCAAATTTTATATCGCCATCCTTAAAAAGGTTTAAACTTTCAAACATAAAAGTAGAGAAAGTGGTAAAACTACCCAACAGGCCGATAAATAAAAATAGTTTTAAGTTTTCGGGAATATTCTCTTTGCCAAGAAGAATAAAGCCAAAGCCAATCAGGAAAGATCCTAAAAGATTTACAAACAAAGTGCCAAGTGGAAAAGTCCCCCAATAAAATTTATGTGGGATTCCTGACAATACATACCTTAAAACGGCTCCAATTATTCCTCCAAAAGAGATATACAGTAGTTTTATCATAAAATTTTTTTAAGGCTCAAAGATACAAAGTTTCGCTTTTCATAAAATTCTGTACTTTCTGCTTATGAATTTGTAATTTTGCGTATCCAAATTAAAGGCAATGAATACAACCCAATTTCAAAAACAAATTTTAGCGGGAATTCCTGAAGAATTACCACAGCTAAAAAAATATGATCAGGAAATAAATCACGCCCCTATACGAAAAGATATTCTGAGCAAAGAAGAAAAAAAGCTGGCACTCAAAAACGCTTTGCGTTATTTTGATGTGAAACATCATCCTGTTTTAGCTCCTGAATTTGCTGATGAATTAAAAAAATACGGTCGTATTTATATGTATCGTTACCGTCCTGAATATGAAATACATGCACGGCATTTTAACGATTTTCCGCATCAATCGAAACAAGCAGCTGCCATTATGCTGATGATTCAAAATAATCTCGATTATGCCGTGGCTCAGCATCCACACGAGTTGATTACTTATGGCGGAAATGGTGCCGTTTTCCAAAACTGGGCACAGTATTTACTAACCATGCAGTAT
>CAYPOW010000187.1:0-4137 GCA_964412145.1 uncultured Draconibacterium sp. | reverse complement strand
GGAAAGCTGTTTCTAACTTCTGGATTAGGCGGCATGTCAGGCGCTCAACCAAAAGCAGGGAATATTGCCAAAGTAATTTCCGTAACGGCCGAAGTAAACCCAAAAGCATCCCATATGCGTTATTCTCAAGGTTGGGTGGATGAGGTTTTTGAAGATTTGGATTTGTTGGCCGAAAGGGTTAAAAAAGCCAAAGCAAATAAAGAAGTTGTTTCAATTGCTTATCAAGGCAATATTGTGGATGTCTGGGAAAAATTTGATACAGAAAATATTTTTGTTGATTTGGGCTCCGATCAGACTTCACTTCACAATCCTTGGGCAGGAGGCTATTATCCTGTTGGATATTCTTTGGAAGAATCTTTGGAAATGATGGTGCATCAGCCTGATTTATTCAAGGAAAAAGTGCAGGAATCATTACGCCGACAAGCAAAAGCAATCAACAAGCATACAAGCAAAGGTACTTATTTCTTCGATTACGGAAATGCATTTCTCCTGGAAGCATCACGTGCTGGAGCCGACGTGATGGCTGCTGACGGAATCAAGTTTCGCTATCCATCATATGTTCAAGATATTATGGGGCCTCTTTTCTTCGACTATGGGTTTGGTCCTTTCCGCTGGGTTTGTACTTCAAACGATCCAAAAGACTTGGAAATCAGTGATCAAATTGCTGCCGATATTTTAAATTCGTTGATGCAAAACTCGCCCAAAGAAATCCAAAGCCAGATGGCCGATAATATTCAGTGGATAGAAGGAGCGAAGGCCAACAAATTGGTGGTTGGCTCACAGGCACGCATTCTCTATGCAGACGTTGAAGGAAGAATCAAAATAGCGGAAGCTTTTAATAAGGCTATCGCTGATGGTAAAATTTCTGCTCCAATTGTTTTGGGTCGCGATCATCACGATGTCTCAGGTACGGATTCTCCTTATCGTGAAACTTCCAATATTTACGATGGCTCTTCGTTTACTGCGGATATGGCCATACAAAATGTAATTGGCGATGCTTTCAGAGGAGCTACCTGGGTAAGTATTCACAATGGAGGTGGAGTTGGCTGGGGAGAAGTAATCAACGGTGGATTTGGAATGCTATTGGATGGTACAGCCGATGCAGATCGCAGATTAAAATCGATGTTGTATTGGGATGTGAATAATGGAATTAGCAGAAGAAGCTGGGCACGAAATGAGGGTGCTGTTTTCGCAGCCAAAAGGGCAATGAAAGAAAATCCGAATTTAAAAGTCACGCTTCCAAACTTTGCCGACGATCAATTGATCGAAGGTTTGTTTTAATTTAAACAATAAGATTATGGGAAATTTTTCTAGACGAATAAAATCAACGTTTAGTAGTCAAAGAAAAGTGTGGCAACTATTTGCTGCATCGGTTGGTGCTGAATATGTTGATAACGGGATGTTTAAACCTGCAGTGATTACCAAAAAATTTGATGGAGGGGAATTAGTTCTTGATTCATACAGTAAGATGAAAGGAAGAGCTCATGTAACATATACTCGTTTTCAAACTCAATGCGTCAACCCAAATAATCTTCAATTTCGAATTGATAGAAAAACTTTTCTGAACAGTAAAGCTCCCAAAGGATTAGAAAAGGCAATTACCGAATATGAAGATTTTGATCGCTTGTTTAGACTTTTTGTTTTACAAAAGCGTGAAATAAAAAGACTTTTAAATAGAAGAATTCTTAGAGACATTGCTATGCAGCAGCCTTTTCGAGATCTTCGCATTGAGCTGGTTGAAAATAATTTAGTGCTTCGTATTACGCCTTTAAATAAGGATTTGATTCAGCTTAAATCGCTTTTTAAACTGATGGAAACGCTTCGTGATCAATTTAATACAGGATTTCAATAAGCCATCTATTGAGACATAAGGAACAAAATTAAATTTCTCTGAGTTCCTCTGTGTCTTCTTTGTGGAACTTTGTGAAATAGCATCTCTGACTTATGCATTTCTGAAAGAATGCTTTTTCCTTGCGGCCTGGAGTAATCAATCATATCACAAAATATTTTTTAATCAGAATTAATTCCAATTCTTTTACCTTTGTCGATATGAAAAAAATCTGTGTTTTTTGTGGTTCCAGTATGGGCTTTGATGAGATATATCGGCTGAAAGCTCTTGAATTGGCTGATTATTTTATTGATAAAGGACATACACTCATCTATGGTGGTGCCAATGTAGGCTTAATGAAAGTGATTGCCGATCGCATGTTAGAAGCAGGAAGTGAAGTCATAGGGGTGATGCCTCAATATTTGGTTGATAAAGAAGTTTCTCATCAGGGACTTACAAAATTGCATATTGTTGAAAGTATGGCTGAGCGGAAAAATCTGTTGATTCAAATTTCAGATGCTTTTATTGCTATGCCCGGCGGTTTTGGAACACTTGATGAGTTGGCCGAAGTCCTTGTTTTAGATCAATTGCAGATTATCTCCAAACCGCTTGGATTGTATAATGTGAACGGCTATTTCGACAAACTACTGCAGTTTATCGAACTCGGCGTTACAGAGGGTTTTATAAGAGAAGAACATCGAAAAAATGCGTTTTCGCATGCAAATCCAAAAGAATTATGCAAGATGCTTTCGAATTATAAATCGATTGAAATGACCAAATGGTTAAAAGATATTAAAACAGAAAGTATTCGATGATCATTATTGGTATCACAGGAACATTAGGTGCAGGCAAAGGCACAATTGTCGATTACTTGATAGAGCAAAAAAACTTTGCCCATTATTCTGTTCGCGCCTATTTGATTCGAGAAATTGAGCGTTTGGGAATGCCTAACAATCGCGATAGCATGACGCATATAGCCAATAAGTTACGTGCTGAAAATACGCCCTCATTTATAACGGACGAATTATTTAAAGAAGCACTTGAGCTTGGCCAAAATGCCATAATCGAAAGCATTCGAACACCCGGCGAAATTGAATCCTTGCGCTCAAAAGGCCGCTTTTTTCTTATCGCTGTGGATGCCGATTCCAAAATCAGATACGAACGAATTGTTGAAAGAGCTTCTGAAACGGATAAGATTTCGTATGATACTTTTTTATCCAATGAGGCGCGTGAAATGAATTCAAAAGATCCCAACAATCAAAATTTAAGGAAATGTATTGAATTGGCCGATTTCGTTTTTGATAATAATGGCGATATGGAAGGACTGCATAATCAAATAGAATCAGCTATTTCTAAAATAATATAATATGAGCAACACATCAAATCCTGAACATATTCGTCCTTCATGGGATGAGTACTTTATCAAACTAGCTGATACTGTGGCTGAAAGAGCCACCTGCGACAGAGGAAGAAGTGGCTGTGTGATAACGAAAGACCGTCAGATTTTAGTGACCGGTTATGTTGGCTCACCACGAGGGATGGCTCATTGTGACGACGTTGGGCATTTGTTTAAAAAGGTAATTCACGAAGATGGCCATGTGACTCAACATTGTGTTCGAACGGTTCACGCAGAACAAAATGCCATTACGCAAGCTGCCCGACGTGGAATTGCCCTCGAAGGTGGAACTTTGTATTGCCGCATGACTCCATGTAGAACTTGCGCTATGCTGATTATCAATTGCGGCATAGAACGCGTGGTTTGCGAACGGAAATACCATTCAGGCCAGGAATCGGAAGAAATGTTTAAGGAAGTAGGTGTTGAACTCAAATATATGAACGATGAGGTTCAGAAATACGAAGGTCAGAAAATAGAAAACGAAGACCTTTTTAAGGAAAGAGATTAGTTCCCAACATTTTAAAATCATACGTTTTATTTGAGTTGAATTTTGCATTCTGCAATCTGTTGCCTAGGCAAACGCATCAAAATTTTATGTCCCTATATATTAGATGTTTATGATTTTAAATTCCCTTTTCCCATAGGGATGCCTTCGGTAGTGCTTTCTCTGTGTATTCTCTGAGCAACTTTGTATAATAGCTATAACACAAAGATACACAAAGGATTACACGAAGTTTCTCAAAGAATATATACTTCTTTATTTTTAGATGTGTTTGCCCTGAATCTGCTGGAGATTTACAGAAAGAATTAAATAAAAAACCGTAGCTTTGAGTATTAATCACTTAAACATAAATAAGATGAAAAATGAAATGCAATGTGGCGCTTCAGGAGGCGCTTTTTATGGTATCGGTTT
>CAYPOW010000186.1:0-6868 GCA_964412145.1 uncultured Draconibacterium sp. | reverse complement strand
ATTTGTTGCGTTCTTTATGATTACTTTACGATTGTAATTACCGCTAATTGTATCTATTTCATAAAGAGCCGCTTCTCCCCCGGAATCAGTATGAGTAATCAGTCTCTGATTTAGATAAATTAGGCCGGAAGTTTCATTAATTGTAGAGGAAAGTGTGGTCACTTCAACAAGTTCCTGAGCCTGAACAAAGCTCATCATAAAAAAAAGACAAATAATTAGATTGAAACCAAAAAAACTACGCTTTTTTAAAAATAAATTCATCCTTTACAATTTAAATATTGAAACCCCTAAAAATAGTACATTTTTATGTTAAATTTTTTTCTTTAAAAATGTTATTTATCGCCTGCTTCGATAAGTGCTTTTTTACTCTCAAACTCTGACAAAGTGAAAAAATGATCATCCATATTATCCACAAGAACAATCTTTCGCTGGTTATTCCCAAGCATTAATGAAAGTGCTTTTTCAATTTGATATTCCAGCGGTTTTAATATCCATAGCAATTCTTCCGGCCCGACTTCAGTTTCTTCTTCTATTTTAATTCGGTATTCTTCTTTTATTTCATTGGAAATTTTATCAAGATCCGGATGCGACCCCCAATGATTGGTTGCAAATAAAGGCTTTTTATATTCCAGCATTTCATCAATTTCCCAGCTTATTTTCCTGCTTCCAAAAGACAGGAACCTAGGCTTTGCATTGGCCACCCAAATTTCATTTTCCGCCTCCAAATATTTGAATTTTAAATCATTGAGATTAATGCCATACTTTGCTTTTAAGTCTACTTTCAATGCACCTAAAAATCTTAATTCGCGGTTTTCGATTTTAATTTCTTTATTTAAGATGCGTGTAAAATTGGTGTTTACTTCAATTAATCCCAAATCCAAAATACTGTTTAAGTCGGAGATAGTTAATTTTCTGTTTCTGAGCACTTTGTTTTCATCATCTAGTTTGTTGACTTTCTCTACCAAATCGTTTACCCGCTTATTTAAATTAAAAATTTCGTCTTCTTTTGATTTGATTAATAACTGCCAAAATTTCAAACCCAGAAAGCCAAGACCCAGAAAAACCAAGCCGTAAACAAGGAATTTGTTTAAAATCAGAATTACTGTAATAGCAATAATTGCAATGATATACAGATATATTTTTAAATTTTTGAATCCCTTCATCTTTTTTAATTTTTTACAAATCAATACTCAATTGGAATTTACCGATTGATTTGAACTATTCTAGACTTTCAAATCAATCGGGTTTGTCCTTTCTGATAAATTGAATTTTAAAAATTAGAATAAAGATACGCTTTTTTTAAGAGTAGTCAATTACAGTTTGCCGTGAAACAACGATAGGTTTATTTTACAAGATTTCATTTGTTTATTTGTAGTCTTTTTTCATCTTTCCTTTGGATGAACCTGCAATACTCCCAATGTAAATCGGAATTCTGTTAACCAATTGATCTAACCTTCAATGCCTGCTTTAATCTTTTGAACAACAGTTCAGCAAACAATGAACAAATATACACTATGGCAGCATCTGCCACCCCGACGATTAAAAGGTCTAAACTATTGATTATCAGTTTAGACCTTTTTTTGTGTCCCGACATTTAATGATTTCGCAATCAAGCTCAGTTAACTTTTTATAAACTTTAATTTTTTTGCTGCTTCACCATTACAATGAATTTCAATTAGATATATACCTGGTAAAAGTGCTGATACATTAATCATTTTATCAGAGACAATTTTCGATTTTACAAGAATACCTAAACTGTTGTATATAGAAATAGTTAATGGTGAATTATCCTGAGTTTCCATATGCAGAATATCATTAACGGGATTGGGGTAGATCGAAATGTTTTTTGAGTCGGGAAATATATTAAAAGTCGCAGTAGATTCCATCTTTATTGGAAATGAAATTATTAAATCTCCACCCAATAAAGAACTTTGAGCAATAGAAAACGTATTGCTGCCTAAGGAGATTTTATCTGCAAGACTAACTTCTGTATATTCTGGAAGTGGCTCTTCATTATAGTATAGGTTGTTACCATTTGCTCCTATTGAGACATTCTCAAGTTGTATATCTTCATTTATTGGCAAACTAAATAGCTCCATTCCATTTGTTTGAGTTTTATCGTTAATATTGACAGCGAAAATATTTGACGACCAACGATCAAATATTCTATAGTTATCATAATTTACATTAGCCAGAATGTTCCCAACATTCTGATTTGGAATAGGCATACTTTGATTACTGAATACTTGTTCATTTAAATCTTGATCAAGTAAATAAATGGATCCCCCTTCAGTTGCCCAAACATATCCGTCTCGATCTACTATCTTAAATTCTCTCACTGCATCTGTTTGATTAGGCCCATTTATAACAGAACCATCTGTATTTAATACGATGTAAAAATACTCATTGCCTTTAATGTCATGAACATATGAGATCCAAACTCTTCCAAGAACATCCGTAATAGCGCTTCCTAAATGATATGCATCATCTTCTTCAATGGTTTCATCTAATAGAGGTGGGTTAATAATTGTAGTTGGTTTTATTAAAGTGCCGTCTGATTCTCTTATTTGAAAACAAAGGTTTGATCTGTCATCATTTTCTTCAGTTTGCCAGGAATCTCCAAATATTATAATTACATTATTGTCGCCAATATCAAAAATATCACCCTCATAAATAAAGTGGGATCGTACTATCGAATATAATTCTGTCCCATCAGCAATAACGTTTCCGTTTTTGTCAATTATGGTAAAAGAAAGTGAATTATTTACATCTCCATAAAATCGATTTAGTAACCATATCTTATTTGCTACAGATTTAGATGGCATTAAATACCTTACGTTCTCCTTCCAATCGCCTACAATACTTTTTGATTCCTCTCCATCCAACTCCAAAATTTTAATTACATATCTATCATAATCAAAATCTTCTTGGGATGATGGAGTATAATTTCTTTCAAATTTCGATTCTCTAATAAAAATATTTATATTATTTTCAATTTTTAATATCGTTGGATTTTTACACCATACACTAGTGTACTTTTCGCCTGATTTCCAGGAGCCTTCCAAATATTCTAGTTCCTTTTGATTAATTATTGCATCGTTTGTATTTGACTTATCAAAATAAGTCCAAGAACTATAGACATGACTATTATCGGTTTGAATAGTTTTTATAGTAGTTGCAATTCTCCATAGGTTCTGATTATCATCTAGAAAACGGCGGTTACTAATATCACTATTATATGGAGGATTATCGAACAAGTTAGGAAAGCCTTTGGGCAAGTATTTTGTTTCCTGCCACCCAAATTTTGCTTTATTCCCCCATTCGATAATATATTCAAGTTTATTTGAGTCAGGAAACTCATCAGGAATATTAAAAACAAATCCCTTATTTTGAGAAATAAAAACCGTATCTAGGCCTAGTAGTTTAGCTATTTTATCTAAGGCTCCACAAGGGTTAGATTCATTTAATCTATATAACCTTATTGGTACAATTGACTCGATATTTGCTAAAGAATGTTTAGGTAATAATACAATGTGTTTATCGCTATTTGCGGGGGAATCATTAGTAATGACCATTTTGCATGCCCACACGGCATTTTCAAATTTTTCGAAACTTTCAATTTTTGGACTAGCGTTTACAACAAATGAATACTCTAACGGTACATTACTTACGTTTCCTGTTTCGTCCTTTGAATTAAGTATAAATTTGTAGAATCCATTTGGTAAATCATAATTAATCGTTTTTGTGTTTGACCAGTCTGACCAATTTATATCATATCCTTCTAGAAAGTACTGATAAACTAGGTTTGATTCTAAAGACACATTATCTTGTCCTGTCCAAGTAAATGTAACATTCTGCAAATCAGAATATTCAGTTGGTTTTTGTGTCAACTGAACAGTTGGGGCTATATTATCCGAAGAAGATATTGTAAATCTATAATCAGTCTCATTTTCATCTAGATTCTTTATTGAGTAGGCTTCAGGATTAATCGAATATCCATTTGGAGCTCCAGTTGCATTTATTTTTATAGGAATGCCCCCTTTCACATTCTCAAAGCTAAAAATGCCATTATTTGAAGTAATTGAACGATTTTCTTGGGAACTTTCTAGAGAAATATTCAACGAATTTGAATACACTGTATTATCCTCATTATTAATTGTACCCGATACTCTATAATCTTGTGGTGTATATAATAAGTTAATTAATAGTTTGAAAGTTCCAGAAGCATATTCTGTAAAACTAAATTCAACTCCATTACCACCAAATTCACGCTCAAGTTCACCATTTTGCATTAATCGATAGTTTTCGAAAGTGTAATTTTCTGAATAAGAAAGGGAAAGGCTCACTCGACTTTGTGGGGATATTGATATGGCTTCATTTTTGCCTACTTTAAGCATTACTGTTTTAGAAGGGTCGTCATTAAAACGGTATCTTAAATCAATATCATAGGTTTCATCTACACCACAATCTAAATATGGGATTATTGTCATGTTGGAACTGTTGAATACACTTGGTCCATCGAGAAAACCAGAAGATACTTCCTGATTTAATATGTTTGTAAAACTAAACATATGAGAAAAGTTATTTCCAATTGGTAATTTGGTTGTATAAGAATAAGAGCCATTATATTCACTCCCTGATTTTAGGGTCATATTGTGAAATTCTGAATGAACACCTGGTATATAAATTTGAGCTTTAATTGGTTTATCGTCATTAGTATCATAGTAATCCACAATAAATTCGAAATCAGTATTTTGATCACCATTTAATGGTTCGAAGTTATAATTAGTTAATTGTGGCTCTAGATTAATAAATTCTCCTTCTTGTATAGAAATGTTTCTTATCCAATAAAAGGTAGTGGCCCAAGGATCATTTTCAAACTCAATCCTAAGTGTGTTTGATCCTGTTCTTAGATACGAATCTACAGGCCAATTATCTGTATGCCAAGAATGATCTCCATATCTTAGTGCAACATCATAATTATCTTTAAATCGTACACCATTAATAAAAATATCAACAGGAGAGTAGCCATTGTTCTCAGAATTTTCTGAGTAAGATGTCAAGTGTAGAAGTGAAACATATGCATTAGTAGGGACTATATCAAGGTCAAATAATATTTCTAAATAACTAATGCCCGGAAAAGTCATTTTCCAAGTTCCGTAATTCGTGTCATATTCCATGCCCAAATAAGAAAGGCTTGCGTTACTCTCAATTGTTTCATTAAAATCAACCCAATATGGTAATAATATAGAATATTCTGGATCAAAACCATTAGAGCTCAAAAGTGATTGAACTGTTGAGTTAACTCTATCACCCATATTACTTGCCTGATTGTTAACTTCGTCGTTAAATGATCTAGATAGTACTTGCCATCCATTTGAGATTGTATTCCCAATAAAATCATAAAACCCCTCTAATAAATTGACAAAATAATCCTTAATATCATCAGAATCATAAAGCCCCAAAGCCAAATCTAGGACTGGACCACCAAAAAGATGTACAGCTAAAAAAGTCATACCTTCCGCCGCTCCAATTGTCATAAAAGCAGCTAGTGTTGAACCAGAAAACGCTTCACCATGAGAGATAGTACCAATACCATATTCCACTGCGCCTTTAATTGCCCCAATACCAGCAGCAGTGACAAAAGCCGTAGTAATCGGTTCTAATAAAGTTGTTTTGAGGTTTAGTGTATCTGGAGTCAAATACACTACTGAATTAAATTCCAAATTATAAATAGAATCACAGATGTCAATAGATGTATTATTAGATTTTACATCTGGCACAAATAATTCGATTGATGTGATTGAATCTAACTTAGCATTATTTTCGAGATTATTTAAGGTCTGTTTAGAAAAGATACTTTTAACTAATGTATCTGTATGATCAATAATTACAATTTGGCTGTATCCAGTGTTGGAAGACCACAGTATTATTAAAATAAAAATAAATTTTTTCATAGGAATTGTTTTACGTCTGATATTATTACAAGATTTATTTTGATTATTTCGTAGCAAAAAAATCGTTTAAAAGGTTTATATATAAGTATAAACTCCCTATAAGATTATCTAAAACAAATAATCAAATACATTCTACCTAATAATTTGACGCAATAATTACTATACCAAGTTGTTAATTTTGGGTAATTGTATTTAGCTGTTACAAAATTAACCAAACCGGATGTTCAATATCAAGTTTTTATACAAGTTATATAAGAATTAGACCTTTTTCAATGGAGCCGTAATCTTTTCTAGCTATAAAATCCATTGTTATTCTTGGATTTATCTTAAACAATTAAAGCTTATATATTGATACTGCAAGAGGTTTTACTGTAACACTAACAAAAAAAGCTGCAAAATAGCGGCTTTATGTTGTGGAGACTGCTGGTTTCCTCCATAGGAATCACTTCGGGAGAACCAAACGCGATCATCTTCTTGGTGTTTTTCATAAAAACAAAAAAGCCCCGCATTTCTGTAAAACTTTGCTTTTCACTAACAGACGAGAAATTTACAGCCGCCTTTTCTATGGCTTTGCCATGAAGCATTACATTATTTATGCCTCTACCAATACCTTTAGACCATGAATCAAATTTTAATTTTCCAAGCCCATCAGCCAATTCGTACTTTTCACATATATTAGATTGGAATAGCTGGTAATACCAATTATAATTCCAAATGAATGATAAATAAATGGAATTATTTTTTTCTTTATTGAGACATAAAATCTTTGCATAGCAGTAGCTACGGAAATATTTTCTAACGAAGAAAAAGGAAAAAAGAAGCGATTTATATCGATTATTTGGGGTTATAATTGGTATAAGCCTTCTCCACGCAGTATTTCTTCATCTATAATCTTTTGGAGTCTAATCTTG
>CAYPOW010000185.1:0-6889 GCA_964412145.1 uncultured Draconibacterium sp. | reverse complement strand
CTCCACTTTATTTCTAATTAATCGAATAACACCTGATTTTACTTTTGGTGGAGGATTGAAAACATCCTCGTTCACCGTAAACAAATATTCAATATCGAAATAAGCCTGAAGCAAAACACTTAAAATTCCGTATTTCTTGCTCCCTGGTTTTGAGGCAATTCGTTCCGCCACTTCTTTTTGAAACATACCCACGACTTCTGTTACTTGCTCACGATATTCGTATGCCTTAAATAGAATTTGATTGGAGATATTGTAAGGAAAATTACCAATAAGTGAAAATTTTGAAGAGAATAAATCTTGAATTTTGAAATGTAAAAAATCAGCCTCAATCACTCTATTTTCCATCCCTTCAAAATGATTAAGCAAATAGTTAACTGATTCAGTATCAATCTCTATTATCTTAAAATTTGGAATTTTTTTCTCCAAAATATATTGAGTAAGAACACCTGTTCCTGCGCCAATTTCGAGTAGGTTTTGTGTCAACGGATTTATGGCATCCACAATAGCACGGGCAATCGATTTATCAGTTAAAAAATGTTGCCCCAGATACTTTTTGGGTCTTACGTAATCCGCCATTCTTTTTTTTACTTTATGATTTCAAATCGAGTATAGGCTTGCAGTGCTTGCGGAATCTTGATGCCTTCTTCCGTTTGATTGTTTTCGATCAAAGCGGCCATTATACGAGGCAAGGCAAGGGCGCTTCCATTCAGTGTATGTGCTAGTTGATTCTTACCGTTTTCGTCTTTAAAACGAAGTTTCATTCTATTTGTCTGGAAGTTCTCAAAATTGGAAACAGAGCTGACTTCCAACCAGCGTTTTTGTGCGGCCGAATACACTTCAAAATCGTAGGTTAAGGCTGAAGCAAAGCTTACATCACCACCACAAAGTCGTAAAACGCGATAAGGCAATTCTAATTTCTCAAGCAATGAAGCAACATGAGCGCGCATTTCCTCCAAAGTTTCATACGATTTATCAGGATGCTGAACCTGAACAATTTCCACCTTTTCAAACTGATGCAAGCGATTCAATCCACGAACATCTTTTCCATAGCTACCTGCTTCACGACGAAAACAAGAGGAGAAAGCGACATTTTTCTTTGGCAATTCATTTGCTTTTAAAATAACATTCCGATACATATTGGTTACCGGAACTTCAGCCGTTGGTATCAAATATAAATTATCTACACCTATGTGATACATTTGGCCTTCCTTATCGGGTAATTGTCCTGTACCATAGGCAGAATCTTCGTTTACCATTAGCGGAGGGAGAACTTCATTGTAACCGTTTTCTATCGCTTCATCAAGAAAAAAGTTTATCAAAGAACGCTGTAGTTTAGCTCCTTTACCTTTGTAAACAGGAAATCCAGCACCCGTAATTTTAACGCCTAATTCAAAATCGATTAAATCGTATTTGGAAGTCAAATCCCAATGTGGAAGTGCATTTTCAATTAATTCGGGAATTAGGCCCTGATTTTCAATAATCTCATTATCCGTTTCCAATTTGCCTGGTTTTACACTCGCATGAGGCAGGTTAGGTAAAAGCAATTGGATATCAAGAAGTGCTTTTTCTGTTTCGTTGAGTAAATCTCCCAGCTTTTTAGATTGCTCTTTTAAATCGGCTGTCTTTCCTTTTAAGACATTAGCTTCATTCGCTTTGCCTTGTTTAAAAAGCATTCCAATTTCTTTGGCCAGCGTATTGCTTTCGGCAAGGATATCATCGAGCTTTTTTTGCGTTTCGCGACGTTTTTCGTCGAGTTTAAGAATCGAGTTGACGAGTACCGAAGCATCAAAATTCTTTATTTTTAAACGATCAACAACCTCTTGTGGGTTTTCTTTGATAAATTGAATGGTGAGCATAAGGAGATTTTTTGCAAAAATAAGCCGATTATTCAGAATGATAAAGAAAAGAACGGCATATTTAAATAAAATAAAAAAACTCTCACCGAAACGATAAGAGTTTAAATTTTTTCAAGAAATACAAAAATTAATTTGCTTTTTCTTCTTCAGTAGTTAGCGGTGTAATAGAAACATAAGAACGTTCGTTCCTTTTTTTCTTGAATTCTACAATGCCATCTGTTAAAGCAAAAAGAGTATGGTCTTTACCCATTCCAACATTTTCGTCAGGGTTATGTACCGTTCCTCTTTGGCGAACTATAATGTTACCAGCTTTTGCAAACTGACCACCATATATTTTCACGCCCAGACGTTTACTATGAGATTCTCTACCGTTTTTCGAACTACCTGCACCTTTTTTATGAGCCATTTTTTAAAATTTTTTAGTTTTTTAAATAATTAACCGTCTTATTAAAGAGCGATGTTTTCAATCAGGATTTGCGAGAAATCTTGACGGTGTCCTCTGGACTTTTTATAACCTTTTCTTCGTTTTTTCTTAAAAACGAGTACTTTATCACCGCGCACATGCTCGATGACTTTGCCGGAAACTTTTGCGCCTTCTACGGTCGGGGTTCCAACATTAACAGTTCCTTCGTTGTCGATCAATAACACCTTGTTAAACTCTAGAGAAGCGCCTTCTTCACTTTCCAAACGGTGTACAAAAATCTTTTGATCTTTTTCAACTTTAAACTGTTGCCCTTGAATTTCTACAATTGCATACATTTTTTTATATTCTTAGTTCAACTTTTTGGGACTGCAAAAGTACTAATAAAAATGAAACACACAAGTGTTTCGATAAAATAGAATGTCTTTTATAAGCTCTTAAACTTACTAAATGTTTTATTCTTTAATTTATTCATCAATAGCAAATGGAAATAGCCCCAAAAGTTTTAAAAAGTGTCATCAAAATTGAATGAAAAAGAAAATTGAAATAGCCCATCCAATTATTTTATAAACCATATAAAATTAAATATCAAGGCTTTAAATAATTACAAATGTGTATTTAGAATTTCTCCAAAAATTGCATTAGAATTTGTTTTTCGGAAACGTTCTTGTCTAATACCAATTATAACCCCAAATAATCGATATAAACCGCTTCTTTTTTCCTTTTTCTTCGTTAGAAAATATTTCCGTAGCTACTGCTATGCAAAGATTTTATGTCTCAATAAAGAAAAAAATAATTCCATTTATTTATCATTCATTTGGAATTATAATTGGTATAAATACATTTTCAGCTATTTACCAAGTTTAAACTGCAATCCTATCTCAATACCCATTCCGCTAGTCTGGCTTTTACCATTTCTGAATGAAACGCTGTTGAGTGAATAATTATAGCCCGCATCGTGCCTGACAATTGATTCGCCCTTTTCGTCAATAACATTTGAAAAACCATGCATATACTTTATTCCAACAAAAGCAGATACAATATCGTGGAATCTATATTTGACGCCAAGCGCTGATTCAAGGCTAAGATTGTTTTTTAGAGCCAGATTATCACGACTGATCATCCTTTTATTCTGCGGATAAAAATAAGGTGATCCTGCAACATCAATATCATACAATAGCGCATTAAAATCAGGATAAAAACCTGTACGCGTGAGCGTTGCCTTGCTATCATACATCCCTTTTAATTTGAATCCGTAAGTAGCACCAATAGACAAATAAGCATCTAATTTTGATGTCATTGTAAAATCGAATCCAAATTTTAAAGGAATATCCATATACTCCAGATTTTGATATTCAACCAGATTATTTGCGGTTTCCGTAATATTTACCATCTGATTGTCGTAATCCATCTCCGTATAAGTTCCAGCATAATTTAAACGGCGAGATGCTTGATAGTTTGTCATTCCAATACCCAAACTCACATTCGCTTTAATTTTGCCGTTGTTGAAATAATAATAAATTAAATCAGCACCGATATTAAAGCCGTATTCGCTGCGTTCTTCAGCAGGGAAAAGATCACTTTTAATTTTTGTTAAAAGAGGACCCATATTTACTTTAAGAGCAAATTTAGATGTTGAACTGCTAGTAGAGTTTTGTGCTTTTGTATAATTTGTTGAAATTATAAACAAAGCTATTATGATAATTATATTTAGTCTTTTCATATCTATATTTATTTTTAAGCGTACATATTTTATTTTTTTTATAAGCATAAGCTTCAGGATATACATCCTGAAGCTTATGCGAAGTTGATTTATCGGATAAATATTTTATGAATCTCTTTAAAATCGTTTATCGATATTTCGATTAAATATGAACCGCTTTCTAAATCCTGAGCATTTATGGGTATTGATTCACCAAAACTGAATTTTTCAAATTGGAACGTTTTCAACATAGTTCCCATTTGATTATAAATTCGTACGTAAACCAAACCTATCTGTTCACCTGTCAGATCCATCGTGAAATTACCATTACTCAAAGTTGGGTAAATCAATGATGCCATATTCTTAAATAAGCTTACTGTTTTTGTAGCTGGATTTAAAATACAACCATTAGCATCAGAGACAGTTACCATATAACTACCCTTCATATAGCTTGCAGGTAAAGTCAGGAATTGGCGATTGTTTGCCAGCGATAAAGGTAAATTACTTCCATCAGCATAGCTCCATAAATATTCAAAATACAAATGCTGCTTATTGTCAACCAATAATACAGCTATACTTCCAGGTAATTTCTTTTCGATAATAATTGGATTTGCAACTTCAGGATAGACCTGAACATCCAAATTGGTAGAGATATTCTCACATCCATTGCTGGCTTTTCTAACTTTAAGTGTATATACACCATCACTCAGTTCGGGAACAGAATAAGTGCTTTCTGTTTGACCGGCAATATTTGTTCCTTCAAGTTGCCATTGATAAGCCAATGTATTGTCGAAGTTGCTACAAGAAATATCATCTTCAGGACAAATTTTTGTTTTAACGGTAGCTGTGGAATTGGTGATAATAATTGGAACTAACACATCAGGTGCTTCCAATGTAAAATTACCATTTTCATCGCCCAGTTTCTCTGTATTGTTAATTGCACCATCTCCATTCACATCTCCGCACACTTCAGGTGCTTCAATCATTAGGTTGCCATTGATATCACCTGCTACTTCAGTTCCAGTTATGGACATATCACCATTAATATCGCCGCAAATTTCGCTGTTATTGATAATTCCATCCAGATCAATATCACCACAAATTTCAGGAGCTACAATCGTACCGTTAGCATCTTTATCACCTGCAATTTCGCCAGAAATAGATTTGTCACCGTTCGTATCGCCTCCTATCTCGCTGTTGTTGATTGTTTTATCGCCATTTACATCACCGCACAGTTCGTTGTTATTGATGATTCCATCGCCATTTATATCACCACAAATTTCAGGTGCTGTAATTACACCATCACAATCTGCATCGCCAGCTATTTCATCAGAAGAAATTATACCATTTCCATCACAATCGCCTACGATTGTAATTCTAAAATCAGCAGGGATAAACGTAATCGTATAATTGCTATTGGTTAAGGTAGAACTGATAGCGTATATACCAGGTACTTCACCTGTTTCACGGCTTAAACTTCCGCTTAAAACATCCGTTCCTACCAAAGCTCCAGAAGTAATTTGATAAGTGAGCGAAGGATCAGCTGTTCCTATGAATTTAAAGTTTGCATCAGCTGTAATGGTGATTGGATTGGCTGTGATCGTCAAATCATCGCTTACGAATGTAATTTCATAATTACTATTTGCCAAAGTAGAACTGATAGCGTAAGTGCCAATATTCTCACCCACAGCACGAGATAAACTTCCTGTAAGAACATCCGTTCCTACCAAAGCTCCTGAAGTGATCTGATAAGTCAATTCAGGAGCTGCTTCTCCATACACTTTTGTCTTGGCATCAGCTGTAATAGTCATTGGACTGGCGTGATTGTCAGATCATCGCTTACGAATGTAATTTCATAATTACTATTTGCCAAAGTAGAACTGATGGCGTAATTGCCAACATTTTCACCAGCAGCACGTGATAAACTACCTGTTAAGGCATCTGTTCCAGTCAAAGCGCCCGTGGTAATCTGATAAGTCAATTCAGGATCTGCTTCTCCATACACTTTTGTCTTGGCATCAGCTGTAATTGTTATAGGATTGGCATCGATTGTTAGTGTAATATCTTTGGTGAAAGCATTATAATTATCATCTGCTGATACTGAAGCTCTCAAAACAACAGAACCAACATTCCCAAGACTAACAGTTGCATTATTAGTACCCGAAAGCGTTGTTCCACTCGCTTCTCCAACAATACTATAACTTATAGTCCCTGTGGAATTTGAAGTAGCAGCTAAATCGAAATCAACATCACCATAGGTTTTTGAAATATCTACAAAGGTTAGTGTTGGATTTGTTTTTAACTCCGTTTCAAAACTCCAAGAAGTTTTGTCTAATATACCAATAAAAGCATTTGAAGACAAATCTTCGAAAGCAGTGGCGGGTATTTGAATATAATAGCTCTTACTTTTTGTCAAGTCTGTAGGTGGATTAATGGTAACTACTGCAGCACTAATACTAACAGCCGCTGTTGTGACATCAATACTTTGAACTTCACTATCATCAGAAACATCTTTTATCAAAATATTTCCTGTTCCTATTTGCACATCTTCATCAAAGGTAATTACCAAATCGCTTGAAACAGCTATATCTGTTGCATCATCTGTAGGAGATAATATGCTTAATGTAGGCGCTGTATTATCAGTTCCTCCTGATGCAAGGCCTATTTTTCGAATTTTATTATTGCCATAATCAGCCACATAAACATTTCCTGCTGCATCGGTGGCTACTCCGGTTGGAGATTTAAATTGAGCTGTAGTAGCTTTTCCATCTGCATAACCAGAAGTTGATCCAGCCAGGGTGCTTACTACTCCGTCAGGAGTTATTTTTCGAATTTTATTATTGCCTAGATCTGCTACATAAACATTTCCTGCTGCATCGGTGGCTACTCCGGTTGGAGATTTAAATTGAG
>CAYPOW010000184.1:0-6897 GCA_964412145.1 uncultured Draconibacterium sp. | reverse complement strand
AATCGTAAATCGTTTTAGATCTGCTTCTAGCCCTTCAATTTGTATTTCAATACTTTGCAACTGCAATTTTAGCAAAGAATTATCCAATTGAATTAAGGTTTGCCCTTTTTGCACAACAGTTCCCAAATCAACAAATAAGGCATTGATTTTTCCCTGTATATCAGCACTTATTTTTGTTTCTTTATAAGGCTCAAATATACCTGAATACTCATTTTCTATTCCGGCATTTTCCAATTTCAGAGTGATTGCCTGAACACTTAATGCTTTTTCTTTATCGTATTGATAAACTCTTTTCAGTGTTGTTTCTTTATTGTTTTTTAGTGTGATAACAGTAAAAACAACTAAAACCAAGGCTACAACTATATAAATAATCTTTTTTAACATGATCGAATTTTTTAATTTTTTGATGAAATATTTCCTGTTAATTTTTTTAATTCCAAATCGGCTTTCAAATAATCAATTACAGCCGCCAAGTACATTTGTTGAGCTTCTCGAAGTGCATTATCAGCCATCAGTACATCAGTAAGATTTGAGATTCCTTCTTTCTGTTGAAGTACAGACTGGTCATAAACTTCACTCGCTAAATTTATCTGAGAAGAGTTGTTTTTTATGCTATTTTGAGCAACTAATCTACGTCGATGAGCATTTTCAATCAGCATATTATTCTGCTCTTCTGCTAAACTTATCTGGAGTTCGCTGTTTTGAATTTCAAGCTTTTTCTGATTTATTTTACGCTTAGTAATCGTTCCGTTAAACAAGGAATACGAAACCTGAACTCCGGCAAAACTTGTAGGAAAAAACTTGAGAAAATCGTTGGGTTTTTCATCATATCCAAAACCTGTTTGCCCATAACTGCCATAGAGAGAAGCAGAAGGCAGGCGCGAATTTCTCAGTGTTTTCAACTCGCTTGTCAAGAGTCTATTTTGAGTATTTGCCAATTGTAAGTCTACAATCGATGTACTTAAATATTCCTTTTGTATTTGGAACAGGATATCCTTTTCAAGGCTGATATTCTGACTGAATGAAAGCCCCATCGCAAATTTTAAGGCATTCATAACCTGCTCTAAATTGCTTGCCACAAGTTCGTGCTGGGTTAGCAACTGATCTTTTTGCAGCTGAATTTTGTTTACATCTGTTCCTTTCACCATCAACTGATCGTGAAGCAGTTGCATATTTTTTAGAAGCTTTGAAGTGTTCATTAAATTGCTGTCGATAAATATCAGCTGATGCTCTAAAATCTGTGCGTTAAAGTAGAGATTAGAAATTTCGAAAAACAGTTGTTCCTCCGTCTTCTTATACTGAAGTTTTCTCATTTCGGAAGCAATTTTTGTTGTCTTGATAGCACCATAAGCTTGTGGATTATATAAAGGCATCGCTACCTGAATATTTAGTCCAATATTGTGAGGCACACCAAATTGCGTCTCTTTATACAATCCTTCTGGTCCACCAAATGCAGATTGGGGCATTAATTGATAGGGCAGCTCGAAAAAATATTTATAATCGGCGGCAAGATTCACTTTAGGATTCAAACTGGCCTTAGCTTCTTTTTGTTTTTGCTCTCCTAGCGCTATATTATTTCTGCCTATTTGCAGATTTTTATTGTGTACTTGCGCTGTATCGATGCATTGTTGTAAAGTCCACTTCTGTGCCTTTGCAGGAATAAAAGCGGCCAATAAAAATACAAGCGATAGTACTAATCTAAGTTTCTGGTTGCTCATAAATTATATATTTAAATTTTTATTTATTTTCATTGTATTCATTTTTAATCAATATTTTTATAGCGCTTATAAATTCAGCTCCCTCATTTATCAAATTATAAGAATAATTAGCCATCTGCCATTGTTTCACAAAGAGCCGCAAGGAACCCATAACAATAATAGCAATATGTGTGTCTTTTAAATCATTTCTGATCTCTCCGCTTTCTTGCCCTTCTTTAACAATCAGCGTCAACGTTTCGAAATTACTGTTCATAATTTCTTTTACTTTATCAAATGAGACTATTTCGTTACGAAATAGTTCTTCCGAAAAGATAACAGCAACTAAGGATGGTGACATCGAGAATATTTTAAATTGAACGGAGAATAAATGTTCTATTTTTGATATTGAAGTTCCTTTGGAATGAAGTTCTTCAAGGAAAAATCGTGTAGAATTCTTCTTAAAGTAGTCTAAGATTGCAATAAGTATCTGTATCTTGTTTTCATAATGACGATAAACGGCTGATTCTGAAAACCCAATTTTCCTGGCCAGATTCTTTATGGTCAATCCCTGTATACCGCTCTCAGCAATAATCAGGAGCGAAACTTCTATTATTTCTTTTTGTCGATCTGACAATTGAGTGTTCATTTAGATAATTTTTACGTGTGTGAATATTCACTTACAAAGATTCATTAATATTTTCGATAAATGCAAGTTTTTTTAGAAAAAAATAAGTTTAGCATGCTATTTATCTATATTTTGTTGTTAATCTGCTAGTTACAAACCTAATTTTTTTCATTATCTACTTTCGGCTTAATCCTATTTGATTGATTTGCCTTAAATTTTAATAAGGTTGCTGTTCCATTTTTCCCTTCATTGGAGATAAATAAATCGCCGTTTTCAGAAAAGCTAATGCCTTCGGGCTGAGCAAATAAAAGTTTATCCAACTTGTGGATTTCAATTATATCTCCTAGTTTATTCATCACAATCAATACTTTACCATTATTAGAAATTATAAATATATTCTCCGTAAATAAAGGATGAATAGCAATGCCAGAAGGGTAAAAGCTACTTCCGTCTGAAAGTTTCAATTTGATTGCTGTTTCTGTGAAAAATTTAGAAGCTACGCCGCTATATTTCTGATTATCAACACTTGATAAATCAATTAAAAAAACTGGTTTCTCGATTAAAGCCTTCGTTTTCAAATCAAAACGATAGATTGCTTTAAATCCTTTATAAATATTTTCTTTATTCATTGATGGAGAAGCTTTACAGGCAATGTAAAGCGAATTCGTTTTTTGATCGTAAACTAATCCTTCGGTATCATTCTTTTGACTGAGTGAGGTTTTAATTTTTATTGTCTTTTTTCCTTTCTTTAAAAAGTTCTCAACCTTAAAAAGCGTGCCATCACTTCTCAGCGCAAATGCGTCATTATTGACTATTGCTATGTCTTCAAAGTCGCCATCTTTTCCAAAATGATGTTCAGAAATCACTTTAGCTTTATTTAAATCAAATACATAAATGATTGCTTTTTCATCCTGAATACAAGCAATTTTGTCTTTTTCGAGATAGGATATTCCTGAAATCTCTCCAAGAGATTTCGGCAATCGATAAATTGCATCCGGATTCTTTAAATCATAAGAAAAATCCGTCTGCTTATCTGAATCATTTGTAATCTGCTTCTTTCCATTTTCTTTTAATTCACAAGCTGCAATTCCTGAGAACAGCAAACTTAAATTTAGAAGCCAGATAAATCTATTCCTTTTTAGTGCATTTATCATTTCTATGATTATTTAACTAAGCAATTTACAGATAAATTTCCCAATCCCTCTTTTAGTTCATAATTCCAACCTTTTTTTTTGAGGATGCGAATTAACTCCCGATTTACCATACCGTGAGCTACTACTACACTTTTGCCGTTTTTTTCAGCATAATCAATGATCTCTTCTACAAAAATCTCGAGATTTTCTTTGCGATCGTTGTAAGATGGTTTCTTACTTACTCTATTGCCAATCATCCACGAAATCCTCGACATTGTCAGCCAGACATTGATGGGTAATTTAATTAGCCGCAACTTACTCACAGGATAATCCAGTTCCATAAGATGCTTATCAATTTTAAGATTCGCCTGATTTTGGAAAAGTATTTCTGCTGTTTGAATAGCTCTCATTTGAGGACTGCAAAAAACAGTATCGATTTCTTTATAATTCTCTATTTTATTAAGAACCATCTCAGGATCAAATATTTGAATATCTGAATGATTGTATTCTTCCTTATAAATATGAGCCTTTTTAGCATTAACCCATCCGGGCTTATTTATTTCAACAGCTGCATGTCTGATTAAATAAATCTTTGAGCCGCCAAAAACATTTAGCGAAATAAAAATGAGTATAATAAGTAGATGAAATCTTGACATACAATTAGAATTGATATTTTAAAGTAAAATTAATGAGATTGTCTTCACTACTTCCGGCATAGGAGAGTGTAATTATTGCCATATCAAATGGTGAAACCCAAAAGCCAACTCCATAGCCGTCGTGCCAGCGCGATGAGCTCTCGTCCTTTAGCCAAACTCTGCCCACATCATTAAATACTAATAATCCGGCCGTTCCATTTAAAACATAGGTATTAAATTGTTTTCCGCGTATGCGAATTTCCGTATTCAAATAAAAACTAGCATCACCATAAAAGCGTGTTAGTCGAAAACCTCTCAGATTTTCACTTTGTCCTAGTTTTGCAGCTTCATTAAACACATAATCACCAAAAATCTTTTCACCACCCATCCTCACTGCATAAACAATACGTGGACGTTGGGAGAAGCTAAAATAGGAAGACCATTCTGCTGCAATTTTCGAAAAATCGGGAGAATCATTGTTTAATCCTATGAAATGAGAAATCTCTGCTTTCAATTGCATACCACGTGTTGGAAACATATTACTACCAACAAATTCCGCCTCTTTTTTCCTGTTTTCCGGCAACAATGTATTCATTTCATAGTTCAAGCTAAGTCCGGCATAAGCATGTAACTTCAATGCATTAGCATCCAAACTGTTTAGTGCAAAATCTGAAATAAATCGATTTGTTGTGCCCTCCACTTCTGTTTGCTTATAAAACAGCCCTAATCCTGTTTTGTGTATTCCATTTTTATCCAATGACTTTAGAAAATGAGTCTCGGCAAAATATTCGCTCATTCTGAGGCGGTAATACGCTTTCTCAGATTTATTCACTAACCAGTTGGTTTCGTTCCCCATTCCAAAAAAATTATTCACGTATCTAGGAGCCTTAATATCAACTATAAATCCTAATTCCAGACGCCTCAAGGGATAGAAATTTTGTCCTTGCAGATGAGTGCTGAGCGATTGTGTGTCGAAAGCATAATTGGCAAGAAATTCGTAATTTTGAATATGGTAACGTGAGTACTTTTTAATATTTGCCCCTGCACCCAAAAATACACCATCATCCTGATTATAACCTATAGACAAAGCTGGATATACAACGTCGTACTCAAAAGCTTCTCTATTGTAGTTTAAGGCTTCTTTATCATAATTATACCTGATTCGTTTTTTTAAGGATTGAGAAAGATTTGTATTTTTTTTATCATAAATGCGAATAAAACGAGGAGTCAAATTGCTTTCAGAAATCACTTTGTCTTCGTCATCGCCACCAATTATGCTTACATCAATTTTGCTTTGAATATTCCCTTTTATCTCAAATCGATCTTTTTTGTCGAAACCATAAATTCGAATTCTTTTGGTTTCGGTAGCATAAAATATCCGATTATAAATTTCAGCCCCTTTTTCATTATTATTTTTGAGATGATATGCTATTAAATGGATAGTGGTATCACTCGTGCAATTTAATTCAAATAAATCTTTCCTGTTTGTTCCGGTAACATCCACTTCATTAGCCAGAGATAAATACAACTGTTTTGCCATTGCCTCCATATTGGCAATTCTTTTTTTTAAGATTTCTGCCGTATGATTTGCACAAAACGGCTGAATCTCATTTGGGAAGCTAAAAACGGCATTTTCTATTCGTTCAGGTCTTAATAATATTTTAAGAGAATCTATTTGTGTTTGCCAGGCATTCCAGTCCTTGTATATCAGAAAAGTCTGATCAAAGTAGCGAGTCATATAGGAATACTGTCCTGCAACATTTTCGGTATATTCATCAAATCCCTGTATTTTAGGCATAATCCATTTACGGGCAGCTATCCAAGGAAACACACCTTCGTTTACAAAAAAAGCCTGATCACGATCTCTTGGAATGGGTTTATAGATTGTTTTTCCGTCTTTCTTAAACTTAGCCCAGCGCCACTGATCATCGTGCCTATCCCAATCGTTGATCAGTATATCGAATAAACGGGCTCTGATAATTGCGTCTGAATCAATAGAATGATCTTCATCCTCCAAAACCTTTTCTAATACATCATCAGTAGAAATAATTTCTGAAGCATAGCCTAAACTCTTAATTCCACTTTGATCGCCATCGAGTCGCTCTTCGAATAAAAACAATTGATCAGCTACATCCTGTCGGTAAATCCCAAAACGCGAATCATTGGGGACAAATACAATTTCCGGATTTGTATGATAAATACGGGCACTTTCCGCAAGTTTTGCGACCACCAAAGCAGCATAAGGATTTGATGCTGATATCTGATCCTGAACTATGGTTTTTGCAAGCGTATTTTTAAACTCCCTTGGCAGCGCACCCGCCACATCTTTGTCGATAGAACGAAGTACATATTGCCTTCCATTTTTATCCTGTAGTCGAAGTGAAAGCGTTTGTTGTCCACCCCCGCGTTTAAGAACCTGTAAACCTCCTTTTTTGCTTCCAATATCAAATACAGGAATTTTAGCTGGTGTATTCCATACATCACGATAGTTTTTACCCATCCAAAAGTACCCAGGCTCTGGTCTATTGTATTTTTCACTGGCTTTAACGAATACACTATCTGGTTGTTTTAAAACAAGCTCCTTTTGCTCAATATCCGGCACAAAATTCTTATGATAAATTATTTTTTTAAAAAGTTCCCCTTGAATTCCTGTGAAAATTAATTCGCAATCTCCTTTGTCAGAAAAATTTAAGCGCCCAAACCCTTTTTCAGCTTTTGCAAATTCAGGAATTTTAGTATTGACATATTCGGAATTGGTAAAGGAGCCTGAAATAATATGGTGCGTATTCTTTGACGGAAAATACTGC
>CAYPOW010000183.1:0-6916 GCA_964412145.1 uncultured Draconibacterium sp. | reverse complement strand
GCATGCAATACGGAAGAAAAAACAGTTGCAACTAACGACAATCCTTTCTTCTCGGAATTCGATACCCCTTTTCAAGTTCCTCCTTTCGACAAAATAAATGCAGAGCATTATATGCCAGCCTTTTTAGAAGGAATGAAATTAGAAAAAGCCGAGGTTGAAGCAATAGTAAGCAATCAGGAAGAGCCAACATTTGAGAATACCATCGTGACGTATTCTCAAACGGGGGCTTTCCTAAGTAGAGTAAGCTCGGCATTTGGCGGCTTATATAGTGCTAATACTACTCCAGAATTACAAGCCCTAGCAAAAGAAATTTCTCCATTACGTTCTGCTCATGGCAACGAAATTAGATTCAATCAAGCACTCTTCGAAAGAATTAAAGTGGTCTATGAGAAAAGAGAATCTTTAAATCTTGATGCCGACGAATTGTATATGCTCGAGAATCTTTACGGTGGATTTGTACGAAATGGAGCCAATCTTCCTGCTGATGAAAAAGCAAAACTCTCCGAAATCAATACAAAACTTTCTAGTTTAGGTGTGCAATTTGGTCAGAATCTTTTGGGTGAAACCAATGCTTATCAACTTATCATCGAAGATGAAAACGATTTAGATGGATTACCAGAAAGTGTTAGAGCTTCAGGGGCACAAGAAGCTAATCGTGTTGATTTAGAAGGCAAATGGGTGTATACAACCCAAAGAGCAAGTATGTATCCATTCCTTACCTATGCTACTAATCGCGACTTAAGACGTCAGATTTATACCGCTTATACAATGCGCGGCGATAATGATAACGAAAGAGACAATAAAGAGATCTCCGCTCAAATTACCAACCTTAGAGTGACGAAAGCCAAGATTCTAGGTTTTGAAAGTCATGCCGACTTGATTCTATCAACACGTATGGCAAAAACTTCAGAACGCGTTTATGATTTATTAGACAAATTGTGGTGGCCTTCTTTAGAATTAGCTAAAAAGGAAATAAAAGATATGCAAGCCATTATTGATGCTGAAGGTGGAAATTTCAAATTAGAAGCTTCAGACTGGTGGTATTATGCTGAAAAAGTTCGTGCCGATAAATATGCTTTCGAAGACAGTCAGATTCGTCCTTATTTCTCTCGCGAGAATGTACAAAACGCTATTTTCTATGTAGCCGAGCAATTATATGGTATCACTTTTACCGAAATTAAAGACATTCCAAAACCACATCCAGATGCTTTTGCTTATGAAGTAAAAGAAGCAGATGGAACACATATTGGTGTTTTATACCAAGATTTCTATGCAAGAGCAAGTAAGCGCGGTGGTGCTTGGTGTGGTGGATACAGAAGTTTTAAAGTTGTTGACGGTAAAGAAATTGCTCCAGTAATTACTATGGTAACCAATGCCCCAGCTCCAGTAGGAGATACACCTTCTTTGTTTAGTATCGATAATGTAACAACAGTATTTCATGAGTTTGGTCACGCTTTAGACGGATTATTCTCCAATGTGAGATATCAATCAACATTTAGAGCACGCGATTTTACCGAATTGCCTTCTCAAATTATGGAACATTGGGCAATGCATCCAGAAGTATTGAAAGTATATGCCAAGCATTATGAAACAGGAGAAACCATTCCTAATGAGTTGGTAGAGAAGATTCAAAAAGCCAGCCTTTTTAATCAAGGTTTTATTACAGTTGAATTTGTTGCTGCAGCACTTATCGATATGGAATACCATTCTTTAACCGAAGAGCAAGATATAGATGTTAGAGCTTTTGAGAAAGAGTTTTTTGCAAAAAGAAAACTTATTCCTGAAATAGCTCCACGTTATCGTACTACATATTTCTCTCACATTATTGGAGGTTATTCTGCGGGTTATTATAGCTATTTATGGTCGGGTGTTTTAGACAACGATGCTTTTGAAGCTTTTGTTGAAACCAGCTTATACGATAAAGAAACAGCCAAATCTTTCCGTGAAAATATTTTAGAGCCTAATGGTCTAGTCGATCCTTTGGAAATGTATATTAATTTCCGTGGTCGCGAAGCTGTTATTGAGCCATTATTAAAAAGTAGAGGACTTTCAGTAAAGTAAACTCATAAAATATTGCAAGGTAGTGAATGATAGTAAGATATAGTTGAATAGAAATCCCAAAATTGGTTCTGGTAGTCAATAGGTCATCAGCACCAAAAAATAAGAAATCTTAGATTTCTGTAATTTTTCGTTTATGCCCGTAGCTTTTAAATGCTACGGCAAGTGTCCTCGTGATTATAATGAATTGCAAATTCAACAATCACGGGATTCATTCAAAAAGATCCCTTCTAGGAGATTCCGATATTCTCCATTCGAAATTCAAAGAGTTACAGATTTATTTTTGTGACTCTTTTTTTATTGCCAGAATTTTGCCAGAAGGTTATTGGAATTACTGAAAAAGATAGATTTCTCCCCCACGAGACAGGAAGCGGTAATTAAATAAACACTTGAAAGTCATTATTGAGAAAGTGCTACATTTTAATTGAAGTGTCTTGTATAATAGACAAGACATCTGATTTGTTTTTTGAATTCCTTCAGGTTCTTTAGCCCGTTTCTTTCGAATGTCTCTTTCATTGATGCGTTTTCCTTCTAATAGAAGTATGTTTTTAGCTTATGATTATGCCAATTATGAATTGGCTTAAAAGATTTATTGTTATATTTGATGTGTTTATATGCATAACAAATATATCGCATCATGAGACCAAAGCTTTTCTTTTTAGTATTCATCCTACTTGTTGTTTCTTGTGAAACAGATAAGGTTGAGATTGATTTGGATAATTCGACTCATGTTCATGCAGGGCTTTATAATTCAGACTTTTATTATTATAAATTTCAAGAAGACTCTCTGTTGGAACTAAATTACAAACGATGTGGAAGTTCAATCGCCATGGGTAGTTTTGATATCGATTTTGACCAGACTATTGATTTGGCATTGGAAGAGTTCGTATATGTACATAACATTGATACGTTTAACAAATGTTGCCCTCCACCCTTCGAATGTTACCCTCCTTTAAATTATACAACTTTGTTGATACATGATTCATCAAATTTTCAACTGTGTGGAAAAGAACCGGACACATCCTTAGCTTATAGAAATAATGTCTATATTGATACCTTAAACTACAATATAAGATTAGATACCATGGAGTATTGGTATGATAATTCAAAATTAACCTACTTGTTTGATTTAAAACGATCTAACGCAGGACCTTGGCGTACAATTACAGAAGATAAGTATGTTGGTTTAAGAAAACCCATGGAAGGTATTTACAAGTATGGATGGATAAAAATAGGGAATAATAACAATCGTATTATTTTGAAGGAAATGGCATTTCAAAAATAAATCTGCGAGTAAAATGTAAAAATCAAAGCGCGGTTATTGCCATATTCGGAATACTTATAAGGTATTTACCTAGTACCAAATCCCTTTTTTATAGTTGGATACTAGTATTTCATATACTTTACTCCAGGTGTAGTATATTGGAAAAATACAAACTCAAGGAATATTGTAATGTAGTGAATGATAGTCAGATGGAGTTGAATGAAAATTCTAAAATTAGTCCTAGCAATCAAGAGGTCATCGGTTCACTCGAGGATATCCCTTTGAACGATTCCGATAATCTCCACCTGAAATTCAAAGAGTTACAAATTTATTTTTGTAACTCTTTTTTTATTTGCCAGAATTTTGCCAGAGAGTTGTAGGGAAATAGGTCTACAACACTACATTATCTCGACAGCTTATCAATTGACGAATCGTTTGAGGTGAACAATAGACTGGTTAAAAGAAAAAAATGACTAGATGATAAATCAGATGATTTTGCTTAATTCTTTTATATAACGTGTTATAGAACGCTGTTATTTTTATTATTTAAGAGAATGGTTTCCTTTTTAAACGAAAATTCAAAAGTTTCCATTTCATTCAAAATAGGTTCATACATTTCTTTCGTTGATGGAATACACACTCCTTTTGCTGTAATCTTCCCTTCCATAATTAGTTTTGTAGCAATAGCAGGTGGTAAGGAAGCTGCTCTTGACATAGCAGAATCACCATTCTCAATACCTTCATTCAGCATACTGGAAATCCGTTTCTCTTTCCTATCAGAAAATTCAACAATCATTTCGTTGTGAACGATTATCATGTCTTTTTCATAAGGTTCGTATGCCATTTTTTTCAACATTAAATCCACAAGGAGGTTTGAATTTGTGCCTCTATTTATTGAGATCTGAACGTTATCAAATAATCCAAGCCAATCTAATCTTTTAATGAAATCATCATTAATCTCCATGTTTAATGATTTCGCAAATTTCAATTTTATATCTTCCGTGGTTGACGAGTCAATAAGTTCAGCAATAAATTGGCTATAAGTCGTATTTTCAAAATCCTTTTCTTCGATGTTCTCAATCAGCTTAATTTTTAGAAGATTTGTCATCGTATTACAATAACCGATAAATCGAAGTAGTCCTTTGTAGATGGAAATATTTCCATCCAATCCAAACTCTTTTATATAGCGGGTGCTATCGTTGCTTGGATATGTCTCAAATGTTCCAATCCCGTGGATGTCTACTAATCTATGATGCTCAAATTTTGCTGGTACTTCAATTACTTCTCCATCAATCTGATATGTCGCTGGTGATACCGCTGAACGCATAAGACCATTAGGATCCCATGAAAATTTATATCCCCATGGATTACGGTTATGCTCAAATGAAGGAATGCCTGCTCCATAAGAATCAATTTTTGTAATTTTGCCGCCTTCAGAATGGACTTTATCAATCATTTGTTTCAAACCCATGTTGTCAAGGCCAGGATCTTCACCAAGTTCTGTCAGTATAAGAGTATCTTGTTTTTTTGCTTCTTCATCAAAACAATCAATTCCAGGATGTTTAAAGTCTGTTGTTATCATCGGTGTTTTATGTTTCAGACATAATTCGGCAACAACTGTATGAGTTGACCGTGGTGTCATAACAACAACAACTTCCACGTTTTGAATTATTTTTTCTAAAACATCTACTTGATTAATTGTCCAGCTAATTGAAGTACCAAGCGGTCTTCCTGCAATTACTTTCTCTGCTTTTGAAACGGTGCGCGTTGCAATTATAACTTCATATTTGCAAATATCAATGAAATAATCAATCATTGGTTTTACTACATAACCGGCTCCTAAAACTGCAACCTTTCCCATTTTTTATCCTTTCTTTTAATTGATTAAATTTTTATTGTCAATGTTCGTTAAGATACATGCTTTACAAAAATTAAAGATTAGACTTTACACTATATTAGTTTCTAACCTTATTGACTTTTCTTTATTTCTTAATTCATTTTCATTAAAGTATCCCAAAAATACGTTTCTATAAAATGATGCTTTTATCATATGGTTGAAATATCTTGACACTAAAGTACTAAAATAAAAACATTAGCTATGTCAGAATTAATAGAGTACCTTCGCGTTTGGATTACAAATCTTTTGATTTCAATCATTTACTATCATTTTTGTTGATGTGCTTTTTAAAGCAATCTCTCATTGCATTCGCAGACTTCATACTTATAGTTGAGTAATCAGTAATCAATCCACCCGTCAAAGTACTAATAATTAGTACGCCTAAGGGCTTTTAATCGAGCGTTTATGTTTTTTTTGATGACACCAATTGAATAAAGTATGAATATTAATTCAGAAAATTATCATAGTGACAATCGTATTTCCACTGCATTACTTCTTGCGGCAGGTATGGGTAGTCGTCTTTTCCCTTTAACAAAAAGTTCTCCCAAATGCCTAACTCTGGTCAACGAAAAGTCAATTCTTGAACGACTGGTTACTAATTTGAAAAAACAAGGGTTCAAACGGCTTGTAATTGTCACTGGCTATAAAAATGAAAGCATTATGGATTTTCTGGGTAGTAATTCAGGAGGCATAAGCATTGAGTACATTCATAGTCCCTTATACCGCACAACTAACAACATTTATTCGCTTTGGATGGCTCGTAATATTATTAATGAGCCTTTTGTTCTGCTAGAAAGCGATTTGGTTTTAAACACATCATTGCTCGATAAAATGGTTTTCCCAGATAAAATTGCTATTGCTAAAATGCAACCATGGCTCAACGGAACAACCGTTTCGATTAATAAACAAAATCAGGTAACGAAGTTTCATAAAGGAACAACTGATACTTACGCTGATATTCGTTATAAAACAGTTAATATTTACAGTTTCTCGCTTTCGTCTTGGAGAGCAATTGTTAAGAAGCTTAATCAATATATTTCTGTGGGTAGTGTTAACTGTTTCTACGAAACCGTTTTTGCTGATATGGTTGCCGATAAAAGTCTGTCGTTTGAATCGGTTTCGTTCGACCATAAACCATGGTACGAGATTGATACTATAAATGATTTAGCTGAAGCAGAAAAACTTTTCCCGGTAGAATTGAAAACAAGAGTTAAGCTTGAAAAGATATATGCATAGAGGTTCGGATAAATATACTATGGAAAATAGATATAAAACACAGGCGGAGAAATACGAATACATATCAAAACAACACGGTGGCTATTATCGGCATAATTTTACCGACCATGCCTATTTATACAATCTCTATTTCCCACCTAAAGCGGTATTTACTCACCTTAAAGACAACATTCAGAACTTAGTATTGAATTATCCCATGGCACAAGATGCACTTGCCGAACTAATTGGGGAAATAATACAGCAACCCACTGAAAGAATTGTTGTTGGAAATGGAGCTGCTGAACTTATTAAAATACTTTCAGGGCATTTAGCAAAAAAAATAATTGTGCCAGTACCTTCATTTAACGAATATGTTAATGCGGCACCCGAAGGGCATGTGGTCGAATTTCCGCTCGAATTTCCATCATTTCAACTCGATGTAGATAAATTTGCTGCCGAAGCTATTAAAGTTAAAGCCGACA
>CAYPOW010000182.1:0-6934 GCA_964412145.1 uncultured Draconibacterium sp. | reverse complement strand
TTCTCGCATATCGATTGTCTGGCCTGTGCCAATTGTTGTAAGAGTATAAGCCCTATCATTACCGATAAAGATATTCAACGCATTGCCAAGCATTTACGCATGCGACCGGCTCAATTTTCAGAAATGTATTTGCTTTTAGATGACGAAAACGACTATGTTTTTAAACAGCAACCTTGTCCGTTTTTAGGGAGCGATAATTATTGTTCTATCTATGAAGCTAGACCCAAAGCCTGTCGTGAATATCCGCATACCGATCGTGAGAAATTTCATCAATTGCTTAAGTTGAGTGTTAAAAATACACTTATTTGTCCAGCTGTACTTGAAGTTTTGGAAGGATTGGAAAAGGCTTATGAAAGATAGAAAATAGTTTTTGGTTTTTTATTGTGCAACACCTAAGTTAATAGATTTATCAAACTCAACAGTTAAATTCACTTTAGCTTTCATTGCATCAAAAACTTTGAGAATTGTTGAAAACCTTACATCCTTAATGTTGTTTTCAATTTTCGAAATTTGAGCTTTTTTAACTCCTATTAGTTCTCCTAACTGTTCTTGTGTTAGTTTTTTTTCAACGCGAGTGCGTTTAATCATTTCTCCAATGAGATCCATTTTAAGATCGAATTCGAATTTTTCTCTTTTAGGAGTTCCTGATTTCCCAATGTGTTTATCAGTAATTTCTTCAAGTGTATGTAATGTCATTTTATTCTTTTTCATAGCTGCCAATTTTAAAAATTGTCAAAAAACTCCTGCATTATTATTTTTACTTTTTCAATTTCTTTTTCAGGTGTTTTTTGTGTTTTTTTTACAAATCCATTTGCACAAATCACTAATGTGTTTTTCTTGTTTCTCTTATCCCAAAAAGCCAATAAACGATATTGTTTTTTTTGATACAATGTTCTAAACTCCCAAATGTTATCTTTTAATTTCTTAAATAATTCAGGATCCAGCACTTTTTTTGATTTCCAAATATTAAACAATATTTTTTCTCTTGCTTTTTCATCTAAACTTTCTAAAAAGAGAGCAACTTCGTCCAAAAAAAGAACATTAAATTTATCCATGATTAAAAGCTAAATATTATTACGCGCAAATATACATAAAGTTTCCCAAAAAGGAAACAAATACAGAATTTTATATATAGGAGGCCTTTGCAATAAACATTGAAAAAATCATTTGCGTTAGCAAAAAGCGAAATCCCATATGATCCAACAAATAGAAGTGACAGTCGGCTTAAGAATAATACCGATTCTCAATCAAAATGATGCTTTTTTTAACTGCGCTCCAAACATTTCTTTGATTATATATCGGCATTTACGATTGGTATAATTTAACTGAGAGTTTATGTAAAGTATAAAACACAAACCATTTTTTATGTTTTAGGGCTATGAAATGTTTGGCGTTTTGTAGAACTTTCCTGTCAAGTTACAGGAAATGGCTATAGGTAACAACTCTATTGTAATTATTATTATTTCGCCTATTTTGTATCTATATTGTGCTCACACGTAATTTTAGATTAGTCACAAATATAAACTATCTCATTTTCGGTTTTTATTTTCAGCGTTCCAGTCCATGATACATTTTTCCCATCAACATCAATGACAATACTGTTATTTTCCATTAGAATACTTTCTTTCGGGGCAAAAAGGATAGCCTTTTTAACAAACCATATTTCTTCATCAATAATCGTAACGACATTTTCATTAGTGATAAATAATTTGTCATTCTTGCCACCTGATAATCTTAAAAAGGTTTTATGCAATATTGTGCTGTCATTTATCGATTCAGCATGCATGGGGTCGAAGCCCTTGAATTGAGGATATTGATTAAATTTAAGTGTAATTTTTATTCCATATTGCGTATTGAATTTGTTAAAAGAAACCTGGTGTTTCAAAATTTCCTGATGCGTATGAAACTTACTTAAATCATAATACATTGAATCAATTTCTAACTCTTCTTTTTGTGGATTGAACTTGGATATAAAATAATCATACAGTGATAAGTCTTTAGAATAATATTCGTTTTGCCAATTATCAATATGTTTGTTAAGAATAAAGCACATCGCCATTCCTGTTGCAAGATGCCTATGTCTTAAACTTTCCCGACCATAATAGGGAGTAGTTAAGATTCCAAAAAAGTGCTTCTGATTGTAATTGTCTTTTAATGCTTTATTAAAGGATGCAAATTGATTATAATACATATATTCACAATAAAATGCGGGGCCTTCCATGTTTTCAACCGCTTCCTCATATCTTAAAAAATCCCCGATAATCTGTTCCCTTTTTAATCTGCAACTATAAAACTGGTTCAGTAAGGTTTGAAAGATACTGCTATCTTGCTCAAAGCACATTTTATACAGTATTTTTTGTTCAAATAGTTTTACACCATCGTTTAGGTAATTTTCTGGATAAGTCAATAGAATAGCAGGATTATCAAATCCAATTTGCTTAATAAAATTACGTTGATAAACATGATGTAGCTCGTGAAAAAGTTCAGCATACACCTCATCAATACAGGAATAATGAATAAGTCCATAGTCAACAATAGCTGTTAATGTTCCATTAATTTCCATTTGAGTTGCTCCAAATAGTTGCAAGTCTTTTTGCTCTCCGATATACAATTTGTCTCTTACCCGAATAAAATTTTCGGAAGGGTTCGGGTGATTATATAACAGGGCAGGGCCATTAACTCTAAACAGACAAATAGGAGCAAGTTCCATCCCTTTCCAGATTTCACTTTTTGCATTCTCTGCATTTTTATATGAATGGGCAATTGATGCCAAAAATAAGCTGTCAATTTTCATTAGTTGTTCTTGCCCATTTATAGTGAATGTGCTAAACAAAAACATGCAGATAAATATCAGATTTTTAAATTTCATTCGTTCAGCTTAGTTTTTTGTAGGTTTTTATTAAATACAACTATATGCTGTAGTGGCATCGAAGATGATTCGTTTTTGGTCGGCAAGACCGATAAGGAATCGTCGAGGAGCCGAGCTTCCGATTGCACTCCGCTATGCATATGAGCCCTTGGGCACAGTGTTTTTTTATTTAAATAAACGTTCAATAGTTTTCATTGGTAAAAACATTTTTTCGCTATCTGGTAATTTGATAAATCCAAATTTTCCATAAAAAATTTCGGCATCAACATCCAAGGGATCAACGATTACCGCATAAGAACCTAGAGATTTAGCTGTTTCAAAACTCCTTTTTAAAGCGTCAACTAGCAATAATTTACCAATACCTTGCCCTTGGAATTTTATATCAGTTGCTAATCTTCCAAGAAGTGTTGTTGGTATTGAGGAATATGATTTCGGTAATTTTTTCTTTAAATCACTCGGAATCTTGTTCAGTGGGATGCTGTTATTTGCCAAAGTGTAATAGCCTTTAATTATTTGAGATTCTGAATCAATCAATACGAAACAAGCAGATAATTTTCTTTTCACATCCTGATTTGCTTGGTAGTGTAGATAATTGTCCAGCATTTCCTTTCCACAGTTAAACAACGTTTTTTTGTGTTTAGGGCTGAGTATTTCTGTTAAGTAACTCATTTGGACGTTACTGCCTTGTATTCATTAACCGCAGAAATTAAATCTTTATTTGGATCACTATAATTGGAAATAGCATCAAAGAATATTTCGCTATCTCTATTTGAAGCTAAAATTTGCTCGCGTTCCTCAATTATTTCTTTTGCCCTTTTTTGTGCAGCTAGGATAATAAAGTCAGTTAGACTTCTATATCCTCCGAGGCGTGCCGCTCTCTCGAAAAACATTTTTTGTTCTTTTGGTAATCTGGTGTCAAACCTTGCTTTTTCTTCTACAGTTGCCATAATATTTACATTTTTTGCAAATATACGGATATATTACGTACTTAGCAAATTTTTGTGCGGAAAAAATACGTACTATTTATATTGTGCTCAATGGTTTGTGTATGAGTAGTGGCTGCCTATGGACAGAGTCCGCGTCCGCTGAGTATTTATTTTATGCGGGTTAATTATGTATGTGTTTTGTTCTTTATCCACCATTACTTATGACACATTATTAGGGTGCGTAAAATTTATATTATTTTCTAATTTGTCAAGTAAGTCTTTTATCTCCAAATCAATTTCATTTTTCTTAATATTCCTGCAAATTTTGAACGAATTTAAGGTTGTATTATAATTATCATGAGACCATTTACTTAATGTGCTAATTATTTTTTTGCCTGGTATTAACCATAATAAGTTGTCGTCCCAATTTGCTTCAACAATCTCACGAGCCCTTGAGTTAACAGTTTTAATTGATAAGCTTTTATCTTTATTTGATATCTCTGTAGCGTAATTGTCAGTTACTAACTCCTTAAAGTCATTTGCAATTTCATTTACTTTATTTTCAATACTTTCAAGTGTAACTTGTGCAACAGGGTTATCCTTAAGAATCGTTCTTAAAATTGCAGCTGGTTTTAATACGTAATTCTCAATCTCTTTTCTTTCCCAAATATGAAGATTAATTCCATGTTTCTCTGCTTCGATATATCTTTGATTTTTGTCCTCAGCAACATGATAATCAGAATCAAGTATGCAATAAGTTTTGATATTAAGATTTGTATCCTTAAAAACTTTGTTTGAACCAATAACCCTTTGCCATCCACCCCATCCTTCTACATATGTTTTTGGAATTGTTTCAATTGGTTCATTTGAGTTGTCGAATAGTTTATCATGTAGAATTCCAAGTATTTTTGTATCATCATTATCGCCCTCAACTATTAAGAATTTTTTATGTGAGAACATTCTTGCTATTTCTAAATTATGAACACTGCCAATATTCTCAATAATTTGCTGAACCATTGGAGATTTGCTAGCATAGTCTAATTTTTTTTGACTAGCATCAACAGGCATTATATTTTCAGGTTCAACTTCAGACATTATTTCAACAGAATGAGTAGCTATCATTATTTGTTTGTATCTACCTTTTAGAAGTCTTATTAATTTTCTCTGTAAATCTGCATGCATATAAACATCAGGCTCATCCAATATAACCGTTGAGTCATCAGAACACTTACTTAAAAACCACATTGTCTGAAGCCACATTTGCAAGCCATGCCCCATCCATCCAATTTCTGCTGAAAAATTATTATCTCTCACAATTAGTCCTAAGTGACCACCTTCGAATGCGCTTCTTCCATCTAACTCACGAATACCTAATCCTATCCAACTTTGTTCTGATAATTCTCTAAATTTCGGGAAGTTTTGGTAGTTATATTTAATCTGATTTCTAAAATGTCGTGAAGTTAAATACGTGTCTGTTCCAGATTGAACTGTGTTGTATTTGAGCACAGTTTCTGATTCTTGTAATGGCGATATTTGGGGCAAAATATTTACTGGTCTTATATTAACTGTGCGGGCTTGATTTTTTGAGCTAACTAATTCTCCTTTTTGATTATAAATTAAGGCAAAGACTTCAGCATCCTCACCAATATAAATTTCGAATTTTGCTTTATTACTAAAATGAGCAGTTATTATTGTAGGACTATCTCCATACATGTAAAATAAGTTCTTTGTGGAAATATTTAATTTACTTAGCGAAGGAGAAACTCCTACGTACTTTGGATTCATAACTAGCCAATCAGGTGCGCTTTTATAGTTCAAATTGATACATCGTGAGGCGACCACAGAAATTATCCTCAAAGCTTCAATCAATGTGGATTTTCCAGCGTTATTTTTGCCTACAATTATAGATATATCTTTAAAATCAATTATTACTGATTCAAAACATCGATAATTTTCTATTTTGACTTTACGTATCATCTTATTTTATGCACCTTAACGATAGGATATGTCTATATAAACTATACCGTATTGCCCAAAATGAAGCAATAGGAAAATATCCCATGATCTTCTTATTAAAATAAAAAGGAAGTCCAAATTGCGTTTGGTAGGTATAGGAATTCATAGTTTTTAAAATGCTGGAATAAAGGTAGGTATAAAAATTAATATGAGGCTGATAAGTTGAAAAAATGTTTTTAAATAGGAGGCTGTATCAAAAGTAAAATAATTGAACGTTTTCCTTTGCTTTCCTTTGTGTAGAACTTTGTGACCCTTTGTGATTCAGTTTGTTACATTTTATCACTTCCGAAGGAATACCTTTGGCAAAAGTTACTCAAAGGACAGAACAAAGACCGCTAAGGGCTTTTGATTCAGCTCCTATAAAATCAAGATTTATTCTTCCAAAAATCAGCAACAACTAGCTTTGCTTTTTCAAGATCCACACTCGAAATGATAATTTTTATTGGATTTGCTCCTCCTGGTGATGCTTGAAAAGGGAAAGTAGTTCCGATAATATCGTCTTTTATGAATGTTTCAATTAATTATGAGGTTGAAATAACAAACCAATTGGCGCTTTTTTAATAATCGAACTCAGGTTACTATCACTATCAAAAGACTGGAGAGGCGATGTTATATTAGTTTAAAAGACTACTATTTGAAAGTGAAGTAACATTAACGAACCGCCGTATACGAGAACCGTTTGGTTTACTCTGAGTATAGCCGGAAGCGTACGGTGGTGTGTCCCCAAAGGGATGGTTTCACCAAGAGGCGCACTCCGTCAGTGTTTACTGGTGGAGCCGCCTACTCGAATTGCTTAGAGTTCTTCTATAATAATTTTGTTACCCTGTACTATTGCCTGTTGCAATCGTCTATGATTTCTACTAGGTTCATTTACAATTCTTTTTAGCAATTTCGTATAGTTTTTTTACGCCATCCAGGTTCTGTTTCTCCCCATTTACAAACTCATCTATTTTTTTGGGAAGCATTTTCTTTGGATCATATTGACCATTGTCATTTAATAACTTAAACCTCATTATTTTAGTCGTAAACTGCTTCTCACCATTTTGAATTTGTTCCTCACCATATTTCTTTTCGTTGACCCATTTACCTTTTACACATCTTTTCTGTTCGACACAAGTTGTTG
>CAYPOW010000181.1:0-6964 GCA_964412145.1 uncultured Draconibacterium sp. | reverse complement strand
TAGTTCAAAATGATTAATTTTGTGAAAAATAGTTTATGCTGGTATATAAATTTGGAGGTGCATCAATAAAAGACGCTGAAAGCATTCGTTTCCTATTGCCAATTATTGAAAAACGAAAGTCCAAGAAATTAGTTTTGGTTATTTCGGCAATGGGCAAAATGACCAATGCTTTGGAGCTTTTGCTTTCACTTTATCGTAAAGATGATTCAGAAAAAGAGAACCAGTTTGTAAAAATTAAAGCTTTTCATTACAGTATTCTTGATGAACTTTTTGAAAAAGAACATGCGGTTTTCAATTCCATCGAAGATTGCTTCATGAAGTTAGAAGAAAAACTCGCCGAAACACCTAAGCAAGGTTATGATTTTGCTTATGATCAGACTATTGGCTTTGGTGAATTAATTTCCACTTTAATTTTATCGGAATATTTGAAAAAAGAAGGTTTCGGAAATAGGCGCATGGATGCTTCTCAATTTATCATCACGAATGATAAATATCGTGATGCACGTTTGGATTGGATTTCAACAAAAGATAAAATCGCCAAAAAATTAAAGCCTGAATTCGAGCAATGTGACTTAATAATTACGCAAGGATTTATAAGTGGAACTTTGCAAGGCATACGTACTACCATTGGAAGAGAAGGCTCAGATTATTCAGCGGCCATTCTTGCCCATTGTTTGGATGCATCTGAACTGACTGTTTGGAAAGATGTGCCTGGTATTTTAAATGCCGATCCGAAATTATTGCCCAATGCACGAAATTTGGAGCATATTTCTTATCACGAAACTATTGAATTGGCATTTTATGGGGCTAGTGTTATACATCCACGAACATTGCAACCTTTAAAAGCAAAGCAAATCCCCTTGTTGGTACGCTCATTTTCGAATCCTGATTCTTCTAGTTTAATTGATGGCAATAGTTTGACAGACAGTAAAATACCATCCTTCATCATCAAGGAAAATCAAATTTTATTTACGATTTCTGCACATGATTTTAGCTTTATTGATGCTGAAAAATTAACGGGCATTTTAAAACTATTTTCAATTCATCATTTTCATATTCGATTAATACAAAATTCAGCTTTAAATTTTTCCCTGGTTGCTGACGAAAACCCACTGAACCTTGAAGATTTTCTAACTCAGCTGCAAATCAATTATAGTGTAAAATACAATCGGAATTTAAGTCTCTTAACGGTAAGGCATTTGAATAGCGATCATCTTTCGAATCTTTTTGACGATACAGAATTATTATTGGAAATGCATAATCGAATGACGGATCAGTTCGTAATGGACGCCCAGGATTTGAATCTTAAATTGGCAAAACTAAATGAATTGGTGTAATTTGATTGCTTTATTTGCCCTTTAAATTATACAAACTTTATTTCGTCAATCATTTTGATTAACTGATTGGGCTTAAATGGTTTAGCTAAAAAATTATCCATTCCAGCAGCCATGCATTCCTCACGCTTATTATCAAGAGCGAAAGCAGTTACAGCAATTATTTTAATAGGTTCTATATGTTTATCTTTTTCCAATTTGCGAATTTCGCGAGTGGCTTCTAGTCCACTCATAATTGGCAATTGAATATCCATTAAAATCAGATCATAAGTCTCTAATTTAAACTTTTCCAGAGCCACTTTTCCGTTTTCAGCAATATCAAGAATATGACCTTGTTTGGTTAAAGTAACTTTAGCAAATTTTTGATTGAGCATATTATCTTCAACCAATAAAATTTTCAATGTCCGCTGGCCTGGACTATTTTCATTAAAAATTCCGGAACGATTTTTATGACGTGTCGCAATTGAAAGAGTAAACCAAAAATCAGATCCTATCTCAAGTTCAGTTTCAAATGCAAGGTGTGTCCCCATAAGTTTCAAAAGAGATTGAGTTATTGCCAATCCTAATCCAACTCCATTTAGGGAAATTTTAGTTGTAAGGCCTTCAGAATTAAGTTCTTTCTTAAGAGTACGTACTAGGCCATTCTCTATTCCATAGCCTGTGTCGCTAACACTAAACTTTAAAACAGCTTGTTTGTTCTCGTAATTTAAAAGCTCGATATTTAATTTAATTTCGCCTTCGCGTGTGTGCCGAATTGAATTATTGAGGAGATTAATCAAAATTTGTTTCAGTCGAACTTGGTCTCCATAGAGATATTCAGGAATTTTAGTATCAATAGTATTAATTAATTGAAGGCCTTTTCCTTCAATTTTATAATGTAGCAATTCTGAAATTTCATCGACTAAATTGTTAATCTCAAAATAATCTGCTTCCAATTTCAATGAATTATTCATCAGATTTGAATAGTCCAGAATATCATTTATAATCGATAAAAGATTGTTGTTATAATTGGAAATAAGACTCACATAATCTTCTTGTTCAGCATTTAGATCGGTCATTCTTAAAACATCAAGCATACCCATAACTCCATTCATTGGAATACGAATATTCTGACTCAGATTCCTTAAAAATATTGACTGAGAGCTTTGTAAATCATGCTGTTGCTGAAGGATACTATCGTATTTTGCTTTGATTTCTTTTAGCTCTTTGTAAACTTCAGCAAGTTCATTTTCATTTTTCATTCGAGTGGTTCTTTAATGCCTTAAATTTACGCAAATTATTTTCAATAATAGTAAAAAGTTCTTTTTTATCAATGGGTTTTGAAATATAATCATCGAATCCAGCTGCCAGGAATTTTTCTTTATCGCCTGTAAAGGCATAAGCTGTTTGTGCAACAAAAGGAATAGAATTAAGTATGGGCCATTTCTTTTTAAATTCTTTTAATAGGATCATTCCATCCCAGGGTGACGGTAAATTTATATCGAGTAAAATAATATCAAAAACTAAGTTTGATTGAAAGACTTTTTCTAATTTTTGGAATCCATCATCACCATCAATGGCTATTTCAAGTTTGCTATGTTTTCCCAACATTTTTTCAAAAATCAGCCGATTCATTTTATCGTCTTCCACAATAAAAATAAAAGGAGGTTTTTTACCGGAAAAACCAATTTCAGAGTAAGGAAGTTTTTTGGCTGGGATTTCCGCAATATCTTCGCTTAGTGCATATTCGAGAGGTAAAATAAAAGTGACAGTAGTGCCTTGGTTTTTTTGAGAATCTATCCGTAATTCACTCTGCATCAAATGCATCAGTTTTTGAGCCAAAGGAAGCCCGAGACCTGCTCCTTGTTGAATTCGACTATAACCTGTACCTTTTTGTCGAAATGCTACAAAAATATCAATTAAAAAGTGTTCGTCAATGCCAATGCCAGTATCGGTAATATGAATTTGAATAAGTTCTTTTTCATTTTTGATTAAAACATTCAGTTTGATTTGGCCGTTAGGAGTGTATCTTATAGCATTGTCCAGCACCAAGTCGAGAGATCTTTCAAATGCCTTTTTATCTCCTTTTACATAGAAGATCTCATTTTGCTCAAATAGTAGAATTAAACCTTTTTTATCTGCTGTATTTTTTAACTTTTCAATGCAGAGTTTTATAATTGAGTTTATTGAGAAAATTCGAATATTTAGCTCATAATCATTGGCTTCAATTCGACTTAAATCGATGATATTATTCATCAAATTTAACAGTCCTTCGCTGCTCTCACCAATGCTTTTGGTTATTTCATATAAATCGGGCTTTTTTAGTTTTGTAATTTCACCCAGAAGCAGATCGGAAAACCCAATAATTCCACTAATGGGAGTTATTATTTCTCTGCTCATGTTTGATAAGAACGTATTCTTTAAAAAATTCGATTCTTCTGCATTTTTGAGGGCTATCTTATTTTCAAGATCAATATTCTTTTGAATTTTTATCTGCTCTTGCAGCGATTTGGTTTGTTCATCAATTTTGATGTCCAAGTCTATATCCTGATTATTGAAATCCGATTTTAATTGTACTAACTCATTTTCAATCAGTTTATTATTTGCTTTTAGCGATTTTATTTTTCGGGTTTTCATAAAAAGCAGAAAAAGCAAAAATATCAGAATAAGTCCTGCTCCAAACCAAATGTTTAAAGTCGATAAATGAAATGCGGTAAGTATAATTAAGAACATAAAACTAAAGTGGTTTATGAGCAATAAACAAATCTTCTTTTCGATTGAGGGCATATTTTTCAATATATTTCTCACTCCAAACTTCATTTGCAGGATTAAAAAGTTCTACTTTAAAACCAGCCAATTCGAGCCGATTTTTATAGTCTTTACCATAAATTCTTACGTGATCAAACTGCCCAAAAAATTTGGCTCTCTCTTCAGGAAGATTAATATTTTCATCTTCAAAAGTATCCTTTAACATTGCTGAATAAGGGACTTGCAAAATAGCCCAGGCACCTGGTTTTAATACACGATAAATTTCGCTTATCGCTTTCTTGTCATCAGGAATATGTTCAAGAACGTGATTGCAAATAATTGCATCGAAACTTGCGTCACTCATTTTCAAATTAGTAAGGTCAAGTTCAATAGTCTCAGGATCGTAATAAAATCCCATACTTTTCACGCCTTTTACTCCAAAAATATATTCAATATTGGGCAAAGCTTGAAAAAGTTTCTTTAACCAATCTTCAGGTGCAATATGTAGCAGTTTATGCTGTGAAGTGAAAATGCTCGTCTTTTTTTCGAGGTATAAATGAATGAGTCTATCTCGATCTTTAGAATAACAACGCGGACAGGTACAGTTATCGCGGTAACCGCTTCCAATTATTTGGAATTTGGAGATTACCTCCAGCGTTTCTCCATCAGAAAGCATTTTTCGGAAATTGTGTTTACAATAAGGACAATGATATTTATTGCCTTTATAGATTAGGCCCAAAATTAGCCTATAGATTTCTTTAATTTCTTTTCCCAGCCAATAGGGGATTATTTGTTTTATTTGATCTTTCAGTGAGTACATTTTAGTTGCCTCTTTTTGCTCTTTCCCATTTAACAGATTGACTTCCTTTTAAATAGCGATTTATTCCCATAAAAACCGACAGATTCATAATAAAGAAATAATAGGGCACAAATAGCACTTTTACTTTAATTTGCTTGTTCTCTAAAAACCAGCCTAAGAGGGCCGCGACGTAAAATAAAATTTGTCCCCAAAAGAAAATAGTGAACAAGTTGGAGCTAAAAAAACCTTCATTAAAAGTAATGATTGAATTTAGAATCAGAATAAATGCTAAGCAAAAGGGAGTAATTGTCCATCGCAAAACACGATGCGAAATAAACTGAAATGAAAGCCAACCATACTTAAAAATATTGAATAAAGGCAGAAGTCGAATAATTGATTGAATGCCACCGGCAGATATGCGCACTTTTCGTTTTAATTCCTCTTTTACATTGGCTGAGGCTGTTTCAATGGCGTAAGCCTCTGGATCGTATTGTATTGTATAACCCTTCATGGCCACTCGAAGAGAAATCATCATATCATCCAGGAGCGTGTCTTTTTCAACATGTTGAAATAATTCTGTACGAATAGCAAATAATTCCCCTGCAGCTCCAACAACAGAATACAATTCAGCATCCCATTTTTTAAGGGTTGATTCGTATTTCCAATAGATACCTTCTGTGCCGGCAGCAGCATCTTTGTCTTTTTGATAGATTCTTTTTTCTCCTGAAACACAACCTACTTTTGGGTCGGCAAATAAATTCACAATTCTTCTGATAGACTCTTTTCCCAGAGTTGTATTTCCATCAGAAAAAATAACAATGGGCGATTTAACAAAAGCCATTCCCCTGTTCATAGCACCGATTTTCCCACCTCTAGCAGCTTCGTGATACACTTCAATGCCTTTATTAGCATATTTTCTTAATATATCGGGTGTGCCGTCATCTGATCCATCAGTGATCCAAACCTGCTTTATTTTTTCAACCGGATAATCTAATGAAAGCGAATTGGCCACTTTTTCATCCACATAATCCTTTTCGTTGTATGCAGCCACAAATAAAGTGACCTCAGGCTCATAATCTATTTGTACTGTTTTTTTCTTCTTTAAAAGCCTTTTGATGCGTACCAATAAATAAAGCACAATGCCATATCCGATATATGTATAAAAAATGATAAATAATAAAATCCAGAAGATGATTTTTAGTGTTAGCATAAGTTGATTTTTTATGAAGCCTGATTAAAAAATTCCACATATCAGCATTTTAACGTTGACAAAATTGGAAATTATGCAGCGATTTTGAGTTCAAATTCATTGCTCAATGGTTAAATAAAGCAGGTTAAAAATATAAAGAAGTCGAAATATTCAACTCCTCTAAATTAGGCTTTTATTTGAAATGATAGATGAAAAAAACTAGTATTACTTATAATTTTCTAAAGTGGATAACGAAAATGGCTCCGAGAATAACTAAAATTGCACCAATAAAAGTCTTTAATCCCATTAGAGAAGTTTCTATCCATTGAACATCAATGAAAAATAAAAAAGCCATAGCCATAAAGGTAATGATAGGGTTTAAGCTAATAACAACACTAACTTTATTAACTTGGGTATATTTAAATGCAAGAGCAAGAAATCCATAAGCAATAATTGTATTTAGCCCTAAAAAAATCATTAGAAGCCATTGGAAAAAATTTAATGCTAAGAAAAAGCTATAATCGACAAATGGAATAAAAATAAGTGCCGGAATTGCAAAAATAATGAGATTAAGCAACTGAGTTTCAAACGATTTTACCAAATGTTTTTGCAGAGCAGCATACAAGACCCAACCCAGAGCACCACTAAAAACCCAAAAGAATCCTTTATTAAACAAGTGAGCCTTTTCACCAATTAAGCCTTCAATGTGATTGAAATAAAAAATTGAAAGCCCAATAAAAGCAATTATAAATCCAAGCATTTGCATACGTGAAATCCGCTCTTTGTAAACTACAAATCCAATAACTCCGAGAAGAATTGGACCGGTTTGCATTACTACTTGAGCTGTATTTGGTGAAGTATAATTGAGCCCGTTTACAAATCCAAAATAATTAATACTCAAGCCTAAAGCTGCAA
>CAYPOW010000180.1:0-6999 GCA_964412145.1 uncultured Draconibacterium sp. | reverse complement strand
TAGAATGAGTATCAATTCAAATCTCCCATTCAAAAAAGTGTGCAAAAGTATACTTTATTTATCAATAAAAGCTTAAAAACAAATAAATTATGTTTTATCTATAAGCAAACTCCTGTTTTTTTTGAATTGTTAGGGTTAGGAATTCTTTATATCTTTGCCTCACCAAAAAAAATCAATATTTTCTTACATGCAAAAGTCAATTGTAATTCTAGCAGGAGGCGGACCAGCTCCTGGCATCAATACAGTAATTGCTACTGTAGCAAAAGTTTTCATCAAAGATGAATATAGAGTAATTGGCTTAAATGGAGGCTATAAGGCTTTATTTGCCGATGAACCAAACATAGTTGATATTAATTTCGAACTGGCAGACCGTATTCATAAAGAAGGAGGTTCGGCCATTCAAATGAGTCGTTATAAACCAAAAGACTCTGAGTTCAACACAAAAATTTTCATCGACAATAATGTAAAATTATTGGTTACAATTGGTGGCGATGATACGGCAAATACAGCCAATCGAATTTCGAAGTTCCTTGCAGAGAACAATGTTCAAATTCAAAATATTCACGTTCCTAAAACCATCGATAACGATTTACCATTGCCTGAAGGAAGTCCGACTTTTGGCTACCATTCTGCAAAAAGCGAAGGCGTTCGTATGGCGACAACCATTTACGAAGATGCTAGAACAAGTGGTAACTGGTTTATTGTAAGTGCAATGGGTAGAGAAGCAGGTCATTTGGCTTTTGGAATTGGAGCAGCTTGTCATTATCCGCTAATCATTATTCCGGAAATGTTTAATAAAACAAAAGTTTCCCTCGATAAAATTATCCGTTTAATTATTTCCTCCATCTTAAAACGCAAAATTTTAGGAATCAATTATGGTGTTGTAATTGTAAGCGAAGGTGTTTTTCATTCTATGGGCGATGAGGAAATTGAAAGCTCTGGCATTGTATTTACATACGATGAGCATGGCCATCCTGAATTGGGGAATTTGAGTAAAGCGCATATATTTAATGTGTTACTTCAGCAAAAATTAAGAGAATTGGGAATCGCAATAAAAAGCCGACCAGTAGAAATTGGTTACGAAATTAGGTGCGTACCTCCTGTGGCCTTCGACCTTGTTTATTGTGCGTTGCTTGGGATGGGTGTAAAAAAATTATTCGATCAAGGAATTAGTGGCGTAATGGTAACTTCTGATCAGCGAGGTGATATTCATCCTCTTTATCTGAAAGATGTTGAAGATGAAAATGGAAAAATAAAACCACGATTAGTAAATATCAATTCCGAACGCTTTAAAATGGTTTATGAAGATAATCAACAATATATTGTTGAATCCGATTATGAAACTGTTAAAAATTATGTCGAAAACCCAAAAGATTTTGACTTTCACAAAATTCTAAACTGGGATATTAAATAATAAAAAGTCATCCCCTGTTTTTTATTCCTCTAAAAAAAAACCTTAGCTTTGCCGCTCCTAATTAACAATGGCAGTGAAACTTAACTTTCGTCGAGAAAAATGTGGAAATATATAGCTAGGTGGATTCTGAGATACCGCGTAACCAATCTGATTATCATTGGATTGATAACTGTGTTTTTTGCATTTCAGATGCGCTCTTTAAAGATGTCTTATGAGTTGCCTCAGATGCTTCCCGACAATCATCCAAGTTTAGTTGCCTACGAAAATTTTAAAGATGAGTTTGGCCAAGACGGAGCTGTAATGTTTGTCGGAGCTATTAATCCAAATATTTTTCAACTTAATCATTTCAATTCCTTTTACGATCTTTCGCATCAATTACAAGAAATTGAAGGCGTTGAAGGGGCTGTTTCTATTGCACAGATTTACACTTTAGAAAAAAACAAGAAAGATAAAAAGTTCGATTTTAAAACTGTAGTTAGTAAGCGGCCTGAAACCCAACATGAACTGGATTCTCTAAAAAAAATCATATACTCTTTGCCTTTTTACGAAGGCTTGCTTTATAATCGCAATTCGGATGTGTTTTTAATTATGATCACGCTGGATAAAGATATTCTTAATACCAAAGAGCGTGTTCCGCTGATTTATTCCATTAAGAAAGTAGTAGAGAAATATGCTCAAAAAGAGGAAGTTGAAGTTCATTTATCCGGACTCCCCTATATCAGAACCATTACAAGCGATTTGATAAAAACCGAGTTAAACAAGTTTGTGATTTATGCACTTTTAGTTGCTGCTTTTATACTTTTCGTCTTTTTCCGCTCCTTTAAAATGGTTTTTTATCCAGTCCTTACCGTCGCCATCAGTGTAATATGGACGATTGGAATGACTTCGTTATTAGGCTATAAAATAACTATTTTAACAGGGATAATTCCTCCACTATTGATTATAATTGGAATAGAAAACAGTATATTTCTACTTAACAAATACATTGCCGAATACAATATTCACCAGAATAAGATGAAGGCCCTAACGCGAATGGTGAGCCGTATTGGTAGTGCAAATTTCCTGACAAATGCTACTACAGCTGCCGGATTTGCTGCTTTTATAATTACGGGAAACGATTTGCTGGTTGAATTTGGAGTTGTTGCTTCCTTAAATATTTTTGGCATTTATTTGCTTACACTTTTTCTTATTCCTATTTTCTTTTCTTTTAAAGGAACACCCAAACCTCGTCAACTTTCAAATGTTGAAAACGGAATGGTTTCTAAAATTGTTGACAAAATATTATTGGTTGTCACTAAATATCGTTCAAGAATTTATGTTTTTAGTCTGATTATCTTTTTGATTGGAATTTACGGTGTTACTAAGCTGAAAACAACAGGCAATATTGTGGATGATATTCCAAAAGATGATATCCTATATCAGGATTTGCTTTTTTTTGAAAAACATTTCAATGGTGTAATGCCGTTCGAGATTACCATTGACACAAAAAAACCACGTGGAATACTACAATTAAGCACTATTCAGAAAGTAGAAAAATTACAGGATGTTCTTTTAACATATCCAGAGCTTTCTCGCCCAATGTCTTTAACCGAAGTGGTAAAGTTCTCAAAGCAGGCTTTTTATAATGGCGATGAGAAAAAATACACCCTGCCCAATAACCAGGAAAAGAATTTTATCCTTGCCTATATGCCTAAAATAGACTCGGGCAATCAAAATACTTTAAATAGTTTTGTTGATAATGATATGCGTAGAACCAGAGTTACGGTTCAAATGGCTAATATTGGAACCAACGAAATTGAAGCACTTAAATCCGATTTACAACCCAAAATTGATAAGATATTTAATTCTAAAAAATACGATGTAGAACTTACAGGAACCAGTGTGGTTTTCCTTGAAGGAACCAAATATCTGATTAAGAATCTCATACAGAGTTTGTTACTTGCTTTAATTGCCATTTCGTTATTGATGGCCTTGCTCTTTACCTCTGCCCGTATGATTGTGTTATCGCTTATTCCAAACTTATTACCTCAATTATTAACGGCTGCAATGATGGGTTATTTTGGCATTCCCATAAAACCTTCAACCATTTTAATATTTAGTATTGCGCTAGGTATTTCTGTTGACAACTCCATCCATTTTTTATCAAGATACCGCTTGCACTTAAAACATAATAATTGGCAGATTAAAATTTCCGTTATGAATGCGCTGAAAGAAACTGGCTTTAGTATGGTTTATTCATCTATAGTTCTCTTTTTTGGATTCTATATTTTTACTTTATCAAAATTTGGTGGAACCGAAGCAATGGGCTATCTGATCTCCTTTACTTTGTTGATAGCACTTATCTCTAATCTATTCTTATTGCCTTCGTTTCTCTTGACTTTAGATAAATTTATGACTACCCGTGCATTTAAAGCATCCGTTTTAGAAGCTGCCGAAGACGATACAGATGAGGATAGAGAAGACTCTATCGAAAACTGAGAAAATATTCAAATCAGGTATTCCAAAATCTCTTCTATTTGTTTTTTCTTTATCTTCGGAGTCTGTTAAACAAAGTCCTCAATAAAAAATTAATTCAATGAAAGGAATCATTCTAGCCGGTGGCTCAGGTACTCGCCTTCACCCTTTAACCATCTCCATAAGCAAACAGCTTTTGCCTATTTACAATAAACCAATGATTTATTATCCATTGTCGGTTTTAATGATGGCAGGGATTCGTGAGATATTGATTATTTCAACTCCACACGATTTACCTCATTTCAAAACATTGTTTGGAACAGGGGAACATTTAGGCCTCAAATTTAGTTACGAAGAACAAGTCGTACCAAATGGATTAGCTCAGGCTTTTGTGATTGGTGAGAAATTTATCGGGAAAGATAAAGTAGCTTTAATTTTAGGCGATAATATTTTCTATATGCAAGGCTTAACAAAGCTATTAAAGAGCGTAAGCGATCCTGAAGGCGGAGTGGTTTTTGCATACCAAGTAAATGATCCTCAACGATATGGCGTAGTTGAATTTGATAATAATATGATGGCTGTTTCCATCGAAGAAAAGCCAAAAAACCCAAAATCGAATTATGCTGTTCCGGGCCTCTATTTTTACGATAACTCAGTGGTTGAGGTGGCTAAAAATATCGAACCCAGTGCACGCGGCGAATATGAAATCACTGATGTAAATAAATATTATCTGGAACAGGGAAAATTACACGTAAGTGTTTTAAATAGAGGCACAGCGTGGTTAGATACTGGTACTTTTACATCACTCAACGAAGCTTCACAATTTGTTGAAGTCATCGAAAATCGGCAGGGAATGATGATTAGCAATATTGAAGAAATTGCGTATCGCATGGGTTTTATAACTGCAGATCAACTCATTAAACTGGCTGAGCCATTGCAAAAAAGTGGCTATGGCGATTATTTAATGCGTCTATTAAAATAAACCCTGGATATTCCAATTCAAAAGCTAATTGAAAAACGGTTTTTTATTATCTAAAAGCTTTCATTACTTTTGCCGCTGTTAAAATATCATTTATGCATACCATTGAAGAATATCAAAATCTGATCCAATCCGCTATTGAAAAAGAAATAATTCATCGGGAACCAATTGAGTTGTATGAACCCATCAATTATACACTTTCTATTGGGGGAAAGCGACTGCGACCCTTGCTCACTTTACTCACTTGCGATATTTTTGATGGTAATATTGATGAAGCCATTTATCCTGCACTTGGATTGGAAACATTTCATAATTTCACATTATTGCACGATGATATAATGGATAAAGCTCCCATCAGAAGAGGTCTGCCCACCGTATATAAAAAGTGGGATTCAAATCGTGCTATTCTTTCTGGAGATACGATGATGGTGATGGCTTATAATTATATTCTGGCTTCGCCTAAAGATTTGCTCTTTGAAATTTTTACGGTCTTTAATAAACTAGGGCAAGAAGTGTGTGAAGGTCAGCAATACGATATGAATTTTGAAACTGACAGCCATGTTACACTCGATAAATATCTGACAATGATCAAGTTAAAGACTGCCGTATTATTAGGCGGAAGTATGCAGGTAGGTGCTATTATTGCTAAAACATCGAAGAAAAACATACAATTAATTTACGATTTTGGCGAAAGTGTTGGAATGGCTTTTCAGCTTCAAGACGATTTATTGGATGCCTTTGGTGTTGAGGAAGTATTTGGCAAAAAAAATGGTGGGGATATACGAACCAATAAAAAAACTTTCTTGTATCTAAAAGCAATGGAGCTGGGATCAGAAAAACAGCAGCAAGAGCTAAGTCATTTGTATAGCATTCTGGATGAAAATGATGACAACAAAGTAAAAAGAGTATTGGATATTTTTAAGGATTTAAAAATAGAAGCTGAAACACGCAAATTAATGAAGTGCTATTACGATAAAGGTTTTAAAATATTGGGGGAAACAGATTTAGCTCAGGAAAAGAAGCTTATCTTAATCAAATTAGCCAATAGCTTATTGAAACGCGATAATTAAGCTCCTCGTTTTCCCTCCAACTCAACACTTAATTGTTCCCAATCATTTAATCGACTTTCGAGATTCGTTTTTAGCTTTTGATAGGTTTCGAAAAAAGCAGCATTATTAATCAGCTCCTTATACTTCTCAGGATCAGATAATTTCGCATCAGCAATTTCGAGCTCCTTTTCCATTTTAGAAATCTCTTTCTCAATCTTTTCCAATTTATTTTCCAGCTTCCGAAATTCTTTATCGCTTTCTTTTTTATTTAACCAGGCTTGTTTATTATCAGAAACCAATTCTTCTTTTTTATGATTCTTATCTGTGTGCTCCGATTTTTCAAGTTCCTGCAGATGATCGATCTGGCGTTTTTCCAAAAAATTGCGAATATCGCCGATATGCTCTTTAGTCTCGGCTTTTTTAAATTCAATGACTTTATCGGTTAATCCCTGCAAAAAATCCCGATCGTGAGATACAATAATCAAACTGCCATTATACTGCAATAAAGCATTTTTGAGTATGTCTTTCGATTGAATATCAAGGTGATTGGTTGGCTCATCCAGAACCAAAAGGTTATACGGCTCCAGCAATAATTTAGCCAGCGCCAGGCGCGATTTTTCACCACCACTCAGCACACTCACTTTCTTATCAATTGTTTCTCCGCTAAAAAGAAAAGCACCTAAAATATCGCGTACTTTTTTACGTAAATCGCCCGTAGCTACATCATCAATTGTCTCGAAAACTGTTTTACTATTATCGAGGTATTCCGCCTGATTCTGAGCATAATAGCCTAGTTTTACGTTATAGCCAATTTTAAAACTTCCTTCATATTCAAGCTCACCTACAATGACTTTTGCCAGTGTGGATTTGCCCATCCCATTTTTTCCTACAAAAGCAATTTTCTCTCCTTTGAGCAAAACAAAATCGACCTGATTTAATACCAGATTCTGTCCGAAGCTTTTGTTTAATTTTTGCGTTTCCGCCACAATTTTGCCTGATGAGGGAGCATCCTGAAAACGAAATTTAATGGCAGATCGATCAATGGAATCCACTTCTATCCGATCAATTTTATCCAGCATTTTTACTCTTGATTGTACCTGCTT
>CAYPOW010000179.1:0-7000 GCA_964412145.1 uncultured Draconibacterium sp. | reverse complement strand
ACTCCAATCCGCCTTCAGATGAATTGCGAACAGAAATATTGCCTTTGTGCAATTGGCAAGCATTTTTCACAATAGCCAATCCAAGACCTGTTCCTCCATTTTCGCGGGTTCGTCCTTCATCTGCACGATAAAAGCGCTCAAAGATGCGTGGAAGGTGTTCTTCGGAGATTCCTTTGCCCGTATCGGAATAGCTGAAATAATAGAAGCGCTCATCTTCTAAATATTGATTGATGTGTATGCTTGTTTTTTCACCAGCATAATTGATGGTATTTTCAATCAGGTTTTGAAAAATGGAGGACATTAAACTATCATTTCCATCAACAGCAACTGTCTTATCAATAGATAGTTGAATCTGAATATTTTTTTCGCTAAGTCTTAGATCAAAGTTTTCGATAACTTCTTTAACTAAAGGGAGTAGGTGTATTTCGCGGAATTCAAACAGATCGCCGGCATATTCAATATTGTTAAGTACTGAAATATCATTTAAAAGTTCATTCAATCGTTCGCTTTGTGCAAAAGCACGTTGAATAAAGTGAATCTGTTTTTCTTTAGTCAGCTTATCGTTGTTTAAAACGGTTTCAAGATAGCCTTTTATAGATGCCAGTGGCGTTTTTAGTTCGTGGGCAATATTGGAAGTTAACTGCTGTTTTAGAAGCCTGCGTTTTTCAGGGCGTGTAATATCACTGATGAGAATCTCGAAACTCTTATCTGCAAAAACAATGCTTTGAACTTGATAAAAACGTTCGTTTTTTGAAATTGTAATGGTATAATGAGGTAAAACTTTTGGGTTTATCAGCGCATTGGGTTTTAAATGCTTTTCAATCTGATATACCAGAGGTTTAAAATCTTCTATTTCAAAGAGAAAATCGGCCGAAATGGTAGAACGCTCAGAAATCAGGTTGATGTATTGGATAAAATGGCTGTTGGCCAATATCTTTTCTTTTTTGGGTGAGAAGAAAGCAATGCCTTCATTCAAAGCATTCAAATGATTAAACAAGCGTTCTTTTTCGGCTGTTAAATCTTCTTTTGCGGTTCTAAGTCGATCATATATCTGAACAATCTGACGGCGAATATCGCCAAATTCCGAATCAGCAAAAACAAGGTTTGGGTCGATATTTTCATTTCTTCCAGCCTTGATTGCAAAATCGCGTAGCTTATTGATGAATTCACCTAATTGTCTGGTAACCAGATATAAAATCCCCCACATAATAAAGAAAAGGGCAAGCATAAAAAAGATAAATATACGGTTGGTTTTTAGAAAATTGATAACTTCGATATTATAAACAACCGCGCAGCGAACAAAATAGTCATCATAGAAACGAGCGAAATAATAAAAATCCTGACCGGTAGTTTCAGACAATCGAATATTTGCGCCTTTTTCGGAATAAAATGCTTTTTGAACTTCGGGGCGGGAGAAATGGTTTTCCATTTTTTGGTACTTGGACACAAAATTGTCGTACAAAACATTTCCCTTAATGTCAACCACCGTAATTCGTGTATTTGATTCTGGAATAAAATAATTGATTGTATCCAGAGCTGCGAAATTGGCGTTGGCGAAAAGCTGATAATGCTCGATATAGCGTTGCGTAAATCCGGTAATATTATCTAATTTGTTTTCGAGTTGATCGGTACGGAACTGTTTTTCACGGTTAAATTGGAATGCCAATATAGCGATCGTAAAAAAAGTAAAGACAGCAAAAAAGTAAATAAAAATACGCTGCTGATATGTTCTTTGTCGAAATCCCACGGTTGATAAATTTAATTTGAAAACAATATTAAAATTCTAAATGTTTGTGTATATGTTTAGTAATCAAAACAATACCCATAACCTGTGCGCCCCTTGAGGGTTGCTCCATAATTTTGGATCTTCTTCCTTAATCGGGCAATATTTACGTCGACATTGCGCTCAGTCACAATTACATCATCGCTCCAGATACTATCCATAATTTCTTCCCTACTAAGATATTTACCCTTGTTTTTCATCAGTAAAACCAGGATATCAAATTCTTTTCTGGTTAGATTAACAGGTTCCTTGGCTATGTTGACAGTTTTTAATTCGAGATCTAATTTCAATTCATCGTAGATCAGAATGTTGGATGATATGTGGCTAGATTTACCACGTTTCAGTATAGATTTAACACGAACCACTACTTCTTTGATGGAAAAGGGTTTGGTAATATAATCATCTCCACCCACGTTAAACCCGGTCAGTAAATCGTTTTCTGTTTCTTTGGCTGTTAAAAAAATAATAGGAATATCCAAAGCCATTTCCTTTCGAATGATATCGGCCATTTTGAATCCTGAAATGCCACCCATCATTACATCCAATAATATCAGTTGATAGTTTTTCAATGGCAGGGCAAGAGCTTCTTCGGCCGAAGCCGCAAGATCAATTTCAAAACCTTCGCTCGATAGATTAAACTCCAGGATTTCCCTTAAGTCTTTTTCATCATCAACAACTAATATTTTGGGTGAATATTCCATAATTTATTCTTCAATTTTATGGTGTCTGATATCTTTTCCTTCGATTGAATAAATTGCTGCCTCCGCAATATTTGTCGAATGATCGGCTATCCGTTCGATGCTCGACATCATCTCCTTTATCGTTATGATACTCATTAACATATGTTTATCGAATTCAGCAGGATCTACTTTAGCGAAAATCTTATTCATTAGTTTATGATTAAAATCCTCGAAAACTACCTCATTTCTAATGGTCCAAAGGGCAAATTCTTTGTCAAAATTCATGAATGACAGCAAAGATTTTCTGACCATTTTTATACTTTCGGTGGCCATGCTTTGTATCAAATCCTGAAGCTTGAAAAAGGCATCGGGGGTTTTGATTTTAGTAATATGCTCTGTGATATTAATGACAAGATCGCTGATTCGTTCCAGATTAAGTGTAATTCTGTAGATGGCTATAATACGCCTTAAATCGGAGGCTACAGGCTGATGCAATACAATGGTATTCACAATCTTGTTGCTTAATTTTACTTCTTTTTTATCGATGGATTTTTCGTTTTTCCTGATTCTATCAACAATATCGTCCGGAACAATAATTTCTGTCGAACGAATGATTTTTTCTAGCAGATCTAATTGTTCCAATACAAGATTGGCCATTGTTTCCAGATCGGACTGGATATTTAGTATTGCATTGTCTTTTTGCAGGGTCATATTTTTGTGGTTTTGAAATCAAATAAAGAATCAACCAAATTTACCGGTTAAATATTCTTCAGTTCTGGGATCTATAGGATTTGTAAACATATTCTTTGTTTTGCCATATTCAATCAATTCGCCCAAATACAAAAATAACGAATAATCTGAAATACGTGCCGCCTGCGACATGTTATGGGTTACCATTACTATCGTATAGTTTTCTTTGAGTTTTACCAGTAAATCTTCAATTTTTGAAGTGGCAATGGGGTCGAGTGCCGAGGTTGGTTCATCGAGTAGGATTACTTCAGGATTAAAGGCCAGAGCTCTTGCAATACAAAGGCGTTGTTGTTGTCCGCCCGAAAGAAAACTTCCTTTTTTCATGAGTGAATCTTTTACTTCGCTCCAAAGTGCAACATCGCGAAGCGAGCGCTCAACAATTTCGTCTTTCTCAGCTTTTTTTACGCGAATGCCGTTGAGATTATATCCTGCAATAACATTGTCGTAAATACTCATTGTAGGGAAGGGGTTTGGACGCTGAAATACCATTCCCATCTGTCGCCGAAGTTTTATAGTAGGCATATCAAAGATATTTTCGTCATTCAATAAAACCTGCCCTTCTGTTTTTATATTCTCATATAATTCGTGCATACGATTTAATGCTCTCAACATTGTACTTTTCCCACAACCCGATGGGCCCATAATAGCGGTTACTGCATTTTTTTTAATGTCTACCGTTACATTTTTAACGGCATAAGTTTTATCGTATGCGACAGATAAATCGCGAATTGATAGTATTGGGTTTTTTATTTCTGCAATTGTATTTGTCATTTTCTATCTTCTATTTGCAATAATTTGCTTCGATACAATATTAAGGATTAATACGATGGCCATTAGAAGCAATGAAGAACTCCAAATTAAGTCGACCATATTTGGATCGTTGTAAAATTCCCATATCAATAAAGGGATGGCACTGCTTGGCTTGGTCATATCGAGATTAATCATTGAACTGCCAAGTGCGGTTAACAGCAAAGGTGCTGTTTCGCCTAAAATTCTTGAAATACCAAGTAGAATTCCGGTAAGTAATCCACTAAAACCTGTAGGAATTAAAACGCGTAAGATCACTTTGTGATAGGGAACTCCCAGTGCCAGAGCCGCTTCTTTTAAAGTTTGAGGAATCATTTTTAGGGTCTCTTCCGTTGATCGCACAATCATAGGAAGCATCATTATGGACATAGAAATACTTCCTGCCAAAGCAGAGTATCCCATTGTTACATGCTTGACTATCCATAAGTACGAAATTAAACCTAGAACAATGGAAGGAACACCTTGTAAAATATCAGAAACGCTACGTGTTAGATTGGACATTCGCTTTCCTTGGTTTTCGTAGAGGTAAATACCTGTCAAAACTCCAATAGGAATCGCTAGAGCAGATGCTAAAACAACCATTAGAAAAGTTCCAACAATGCCGTTTGCAATTCCGCCTGGAATTATTTCTCCATTCGCAACAGCAGTGATTGCCTCGTAGGTATCCGGTGTGTTTTTTATGATAAAGTCGAGGCTGATTTGGCGGTATCCTTTTACAAGCAGCTTAGAAATAATCAAAACAATAGGTGAAACAGTAAGCAGAGAAAAAAGAATAATCCCAGCTAAGACTAGTTTGTCTTTTAATAACCTTCTTGTCGAATGGTCCTGATCCAAGAGTGTGTTGATCGATTCCATAGCTAACTAAACTTTTTAATAATCATTTTTCCCAAGGCATTTACAACTCCTGTGATTACAAAAAGCAGCAAAGCGATCGCAATCAAGGAACTCAATTTCAGTCCGTCGGCTTCTCCAAATTGATTAGCAATGACGCTGGCCATCGTATTTCCGGTTTGAAAAAAACCGGTAGGAACAATATTCGTATTTCCGATTAACATCGTCACAGCCATAGTTTCTCCTAAAGCACGTCCGAATGCTAAAATATATCCTGCAACAATTCCGGAGCGGGCATTGGGAATAATTACGCTGCTAATCACTTCCAGTCGGGTAGCTCCTAAGGAATAAGCTGCTTCTTTTAAATCGTTTGGAACCATGCGAATGATTTCATTGCTTAATGATGTAGCATAAGGAATGATCATAATGGCCAAAATAAGGCTGGCCGTAAAAATTCCAAATCCCTGACCTCCAAAACCAAGATCAATAAGAAACGGACGCAGTACATAAAACCCCCACAAACCATACACAATGGAAGGGATTCCGGCCAAAAGGTCGACTAAAAGTCCTATTATGCGAGCGACTTTTGTCTCTTTGTAATATTCGCCCAGAAAAAGCGAAGTTGAAAATGAAAGTGGCAAGCTGATGATTAAAGCAGCAAAAGAAGTTAAAAGAGTTCCAACAATAAATGGTAAGGCTCCATAATTTTCTCTTCCTTCACTTGGATCCCATTCGCCTGAAATAATAAAATTTAGACCAAATGCTTTAAATGCAGGAATGGCGCCTCCCACAAGGGAGTACACCATACCCGCAGCCAACATTAATATTAATATTGAAACTGAGAATAAAACTGATTTTGTGATTTTATCACTATTCATTTTTTCTTCAGCCTTGCGTTAATTTAAAAGAGTTTTGCCATTGTAAGTCACACTTCTTAGGATCGTTTTTGCTTTCTCAACTGTCAAAGGAGGAAGTGGAGCATAGTTCACTTTGGATGCATCACTTTGTGCTTTTTCGCTAATTAGCCAATCAAGAAAAGTAAGAGTTCCTAAAGCCTGAGCTTCTGAACGACCATCATAACCTTGTTCTTTGTAAAGAATAATCCAGGTAAAACCACTTATAGGATAGGAAGCTGGATCGGATGAATTGGTCAACATAATACGTGTATCTGCTGGAATTTCACCTTGTGCAGCTGCACTGATACTTGCGATGTTTGGTTCAATATAAGCTCCGCTACTGTTTTGAACTTTGGCAGTTTGTATTTTTTGGGCAAAGGCAAATTCAGAACCAATGTATCCAATAGAACCTTCCGTTTGACTGATTGTTCCGGCAACACCAGGATTTCCTTTAGCACCCATACCAACAGGCCATTTCAATGATTTTCCTGTTCCAACAATATCGGCCCATTTTGAACTGATTTTGCTCATATAGTCACTAAAAATGTGAGTAGTTCCACTTCCATCTGAACGGTGAATAAAAGTGAGTTCTTTATTTGGGAATTTTACATCGGGATTATTACTTTTCAGAGCAGTATTATTCCAGTTGGTAATTTCACCCATAAATATTTTTTCTAATAATTCATTGGATAGTTTAAGACCATCTATGCCGGGAAGATTGTAAGCAATTACAACTGCGCCCAAGCAAGTTGGAATATGGACAATAGAGGCAGGCATTTCAGCTAATTTATTGTCGCTTAAATAAGCATCTGTTGCACCAAAATCGACTACTTTATCTTTTAAACTGCGAATTCCTCCACCTGATCCAATTCCACCGTAAGTTACAAGAACATCGCTTTCTTTGGTATAATTTTTAAATACAAGATTGTAATAGGGCATTGGGAAAGTTGCGCCTGCAGCGGTTATGCTCACTTTTTTTGTTGATTCACCAGCTTTATTTGTAGAATTTGGTGAATTTTGACAGGATGTGAAAAGGAATACTGCCAGTACGAATGATAAGATTGTTTTCATTGTTTTATTTTTTTTGATTAAAATTTGATTTCGCAATTCAAAAAGATTGTTGTCACAAATGCTTTGCTCGAATCCGTAGGATTCCAACCTTTAAAGTTGGGAGCAAGTTTAATGCCTTTTACAGGAGCATATTCCAGACCAGCAATAAATAACTGTCCGTCTTTAGAGATATTCCAATCGTT
>CAYPOW010000178.1:0-7056 GCA_964412145.1 uncultured Draconibacterium sp. | reverse complement strand
AAATGGGAGACATTCGAAAAAAAATTAGGACCGGATGAGGCTGATATAAGAATTGTATATGCTCTTGATATTTCGACAGGAGAAGAGAAATGGAAAAATGTGATTGATCTTTCGGGTTGTGGAGACAACGAAACAGCTTCTGCTTATAAAAATAATGTTCTCCTGTTTTTTGGGAGTTATGGACTTCATGATAAATGGAGATTCCCGGCGGGTCAATTGAAATGGCACAGAATTACCGCATTATCAGCTAATAATGGTGAACTAATGTGGTCTCGCCCGTTAAATTATATGGTTCGTCCGGTTTTTATTAAGGACGAAATTATTATCGAACCAAGAAAATGTGACCTTTTTACAGGCAAAATAAAAACCCGTGTTCATCCGGTTACAGGTAAAAATGTGCCATGGGAATATTATAGACCGGGACACACATGTGCTATTACATCGGCTAATGATAACTGTTTGTTTTATCGCTCATATAATGCAGCTTATTATGATCTGAAAGAAGATAAAGGTATGAATTATTATGGTGCTATCAGGCCGGGATGTTTGATAAATATGATTCCGGGTAATGGACTGGTATTGATGCCTGAAGCCAGCTCCGGGTGTACATGTTCTTTCCCTCTCAGAACCTCAGTTGTGTTGAAACCTGAGAAAAATGAGGAAGTTGAAGACTGGAGTTTGTATATCACTCATGGGTCAATGACACCTGTGCAACATTTTGCGATCAATCTTGGTGCCCCCGGTGATATGAAAGATAAAAACGGTACAATATGGTTTGGATATCCACGACCTGAAATACAAACGGGACTTAAATTTGATATTGATGAAGATATCACTGAAGGAATGGGATTTTATTCATATGACTCGAAAGGGGTTGAAATAGAGGGAACAGACTATCCATGGCTTTATACTAATGGATGTATCGGACTGAAAAAATGCGAAATCCCTTTAATTGATAATTTATTTGGCGAGGAAGCAGGGGTCTATACTATACGCCTTGGCTTTGCCGCACCATCAAATCACAGAATGTTTGACATAAAAATTCAGGATAACATTGTTCTGGAAAAACTGGATGTTTTAAAAGAAGCCGGCGATGTAAATCATGCTATTATAAAGGAATTTAAAGGAATAGATGTTGAAGATATTCTTTCGATTGAACTTGTTCCGGAAATTTACAGTAATGAAGTAAGTAAAGCCCCTGTGATTAATTTTATTGAAGTAATCAGGGAAGATACTCCTGAGAAGAAAAGTATTCTTATCACTGATGAAGCATTAAATAAATATCATACGATTTTAAAAGAATCTACCCGGAAAGGGCTTAAAATAAAAGCCCTTGAGGGAATGGAAGCTATTGCCAGTATTAAATCTTTACCAGAGATTAAAAAATATTGCAAGAAAGTTGATCCGATAATGTGGGATTATAAAGAACCGGACCAGGAAGTTGTTGATGCAGCTATAAAGGTTTTTATTGCTATTGCAAATAATCTTGCAAATGAGGATAAGGGAAAAGCAGAAAAAATGTTAGCTTACTCCATATTACTTACAAATAATTAAACTATTCGTAATTAGGTAATTTCCCCTTTATTCAAAGAAAAAATACGATCGGCATATTGATCAGCATCCTTGCCGTGGGTTGCAATAATAACTGTGCCTCCGCTTTGATGAAAATTGTTGAGGATATTAATTACAATTGATGAATTTTCCGGATCAAGATTACCTGTTGGTTCATCAGCCAGTATTATTTTTGGTTGATGAACTAGTGCCCTGGCAAGGGCAATCCGCTGTTGTTCACCGGCGCTAAGCTCAAAAGGTTTGTGAAGTATACGATCTGTTAAACCGAGTTGATCTGTCAGATCTGCTGCTTTCTGCTGTTTAGTTCCATCCTTTTCCAGTCCGGCAGAAAGCATAATATTTTCCAGAACATTTAAATATGGAATGAGGTGAAACTCTTGAAAAACAAATCCGATATTAATTGCTCTGAATTTTGTCCGCTTAAGCTCATTAAAACGATAAATATTTTCATTTTCAATCTTCACTAAGCCTGAAGAAGGTTGTAGCATTGTTCCGATAGTCAGCAGTAAAGTTGTCTTTCCGCTCCCGCTGGATCCCCTGATAACAATAAATTCACCTCTGTTTATATGCAAGTCAATGTTTTTTAGAGCCTTTACTTGTTTTGGGAACGACCCATATGTTTTATTGATAGTAGAGAGTTGAATCATGCTTATTCTTTTCTTAATGTTATCGCCGGATCTTTTAAAACAGCAACCATCGTAGGTAATAAAGTAGTAATCACAGAAAATGCAGGGGTGGCAACTATCGAAAAAACAAGAATTGAGGTAATAGGTTTTATCGAACCGGCAGTAATTTTAAAAATTCCTGGACCAAATTTTAATGCTATAATTGTTCCTATTACATAACCCAAAACGGCACTTATTATTCCTATTATCAGAGCTTTTCCGATAAATAATCCTGCGATTCTTACACCGCTATGACCAATTGCCCGTAAAATTCCAATTTCCTGTTGTCTTTCCCTTGCATTCATCATTGCAAGGGCGCCAATCCAGATGGCAATTAAGATAATTAAAAAGGCAGTAATCAAAGTAAAATATTTTTCAAGCATATGCCTTTGTTTTTCACGTGCATTTGCAATAGTAGTATTCATAATTACCTTTGCTTCAGGGAGTACCTGAGAAAGTTGTTCGCGTATTAATTCCAAATAATCGATGCCATCAGGTGAAAAGCACAAACAATTTAGTGCCATAATCTCATTTACTAATCCCTTCATCATTAGCAACTCCTGAAATTCAGATAGCGTACCATATATTCTAATATCATCAGTACTTCCGGTTTCAGAGAGGGTTTTAGCAATGATAAAATCCCTGTCAAGAATTTTAATTGTATCTCCACGATTAAGATTCTTGAATTTTGCCAGTTCATACCCAATATATACCTTTCCCGTATCAATCTTAAAAATCATGGAAGTTTTTTCTTTTCCGGATGGTTCAATTTCTGGTGCAATGCCTGTCAGAATTACTTTCTTACCATTCCATATAATTGTCTTATGCAAAGTAGCCGTAAGATGAGCAAAAGAAAAATTCTTAAATTCCCAAAACCGGTTAACATATTCTTCAGGCATGCAAAAATCCGAATATCCCTCCAGCCAGAAAGTATTCATATCCGTTTTTTTCGGGATAATACGAAGATTAAAACCCATATCACGTGTAAGTCTTATGGTTTCTTTGTTAGAAGCCTCATTTGCCGTAAAAAAGGATACAAAAAATGCCACAGCAAAAGTTACAGCCAATAAAGCAAGCACGAAATTTAATTTTCGATGTAAGATTTCTTTATATATAAGTTTAAATAGCATTTTTTCTTTTGTGCTTTATGAATAGAAAAACCCCAATAACCAGAACAATAAACAAAATCCCTGCAAATCCAATTATAATTGTTTTAAAAACCAGATTATCACTAAATGATGTTGTTTTCGAAAAAGACTTTTGTATATCATAGGCTGAAATTTTTGAAATATCCTGCGAGTATTTATCAATCTCAAGTGTTCCTTCGGTATATCCTAAAAGGTTATTTTCTAAAGGATTCAAAGGGTTATCAAGTACCGGTTTTATTGAAAGTATCTGACTCATTTCTGCTTTGATCAATGGGTTTTCTACATCAAAACCAAGATATTTGACCAGTTCGGATTGTACTGAAGATTCCCATCTTAGTGGGATCATTCTTCCCAGTATCCAGGATTGATCCAATCCGCATTCACAATCAGCCCCAACAACAGTAAGAAGGTTAAATAATTTCTTTTTTGTGATTTGTTCCCCTTGCAAAACCGGTCCTATTATTCTTCCTCTCCCGTAAATAATAGCAACAGAAGGCTCAATTGCTTCTTCTTCTTTGATGCCTAAACTCATAAGAAGGATCCTTTCATCATGAATTTTTTCACGTGGGATAACCAAAAGAACGGGTGGGAAATTCACAACTTTTGGCATTTGATCCAGTGTTTCAGAAATTTTCCTGATCGCTTCTTTTGCTTCATTTAGAGCATTTTGGTTTTTTATTGCACTTTCCCCTTCAACTACTAAAACCACACAATATGATTGGAGAAGATGATCAATAATAGATTCCCGGACTGCAGATGAGACAAGGTTTTCTAATAATAACCAGACCGATTCATCAAAAGATCGCCCGGGGTAACTAAATGAACAGAGGATGGATATTCCCTGAGGGGAAACAAACAGAGCCGACGGAAAAGAATGGATATTATATTTGTCCAGATAGTATAGTGTTATAGAATCCTTTCTCTCATCGATATTCACAATTTCAAGTTTCACATTCGTTTCATAATGAAGGGCAAAAGATAATTTCTTTATTCTGGAAATATCATCTTCAGACATATCGGATTTTGTATAAACATATATAATATATGGCATGGAGCCAATATCAGAGAAGCCGATTTCACGAACGGTATAGCGGCAAGCGGAGGTGTTTAAGGTGTAAAAAACTCCGATAAGAAAAGTGATAAATAGTTTTATGTAAAATGACCTGTTCATGCTTGTTAAATTCGTAAATGATAAAATGTATAATATGTTACGGGTAATGATTATTGAATTGGAAAAAAATTAATGCATTACAAATATTCAAAAAGTTGTTTTGATACCCAAATTAAATCGCCTTCCAAAATCGGGATATCCTACAACAGTTGAATATTTCTTATTTGTAAGATTTTGAATTTTGAGATAAATTCTGGTTGAAACAGTTGATCCCAAGGTAAATCCCGTAGAAATATCTATTGTAAAGAAATCACCTAAAGGGGCAAAAATAGTAGGTTCTCCCTGAATTTGCGGAATAAAACGGCTGCTTTCATATTTACTTACATATTTCCAGTAAAGGTTAAAATCAACACCTGATTTTTCATAAAAAACACCTCCATTGGTAATAATTACAGGAAATTCAGTGTTCTGAGTCATTTTTCCATCCTCTTCTGCGATTGATTGCATTGCAGTGAAATTAAAGGAAGCTGAAAAATTATTGAATAATTTGGGACTAAGTACTTCTGTTTCCAAACCAAAATGGTCTTCATCCCTGTTTTTGTATAGTTCCATAATAATACCGTTTTGTTCATAAGTCTCTCCACTATAAACAATACCGTTTTTTTGATTTACAAAGAATCCGGTTAAGGTAATTTTTCCGGTTTCTTTCCGGTTGGTTTGAATTCCAAGATCAAATTTGGTTCGTATTTCATCTTGTGGTTCAACAAGATTTACATCAAGGGAGCCTTCCCTTGGTTTTATTTTACCGGTTGCGGAATGATAAAAAATTGACCATTTGGCAGATAAATTCAAGGTAAATCCTAAAGTAACCTGTAGATTTCCCGGTTGCCATTCATCAACAACCGGATCCACTCCGGAGAATGCTTGTCCACTTCCATCAATATTAAATGCTCCATATTCGTTCATATAGGTTCTGGTCCAGCGAATTCCTCCATCCACAGTAATTAATCCAAAATCATGTTCATCTGCTAATACTCCTGAAATTGTTTCCAGGTCGCATGGTCTGCCTACATAGAACCTTTTTCCATTAGGCGCAATCCAATGATTATATAAACCACCAAATCGTAGAGTGTTCTTTTCCGAAAGGTTTAATGCCTGAATTAAGTTAATTCCCCATTCATGATCTTTCTCTGAGGTTTCAATAATTTCTTTTGTATTTATATTTTCCACCTTAAAAACAGGTTTTCTATCGGTATAATAGATCTGTACCTCGGTTGAAGCCTTATCGTTTGGTTTGAAATTTAACTTTAAATTCGAAAGAGTACTTCGAATTTGATCATAGGAAGATATTTCCTCCCGGAATCTTTTCCCAGCCGGTTCTTCCGCGAGAATCAATTCTCTTTTCCCATCCAGGTAATATAAATTGGCACTAATATTTAATTTTTCAGAAGGGTGCCAGTTTATTCTGGAAAACAGGTTTCCAATTTTCTCAGCACCATTTTTTTGATCAGGTCCGTTAGTCTTGTCATAACCCAGCCCTACAGCATAAGAAAATTTTTCATAACTCGCTCCATGTGAAGCATGAAGATGAAGAGTATTTAAAGTACCGTATTCTATTTTGGTTGAAGTTTCAGGCTGATTGTAATTTCTGGTTTTAATGTTAATTATTCCTGCTAAGCCTGATAATCCGGTTAATAGAGCCGCGCTTGAACGGATAATCTCAATTTCCTCAATATCGTTTGCGGAAATGAAATAAGGCATTTCCTGGAACTCTCTTTGCCAGATGCCATTAATGGCATAATCAGGGTATGGATATTTTTGACCCCTAACGGAAAAAAAATGCTTCACTTTTCGACCGCGGGTTTCGGTTAAAGCCCCCGGTATAAATTTTATGGCATCGATAAGGGTTGTAGCACCCTGCCTTTCAATATCATGTCTTGAAACCCTGGTTGTAACAGTTTTCATAGAAAGTGGTTCGAGGGTAGGAACAGATATGTAATTGTGTTTTCTTTTGCTGATAACAACTACAGAATCAAATGAAATCACTTTAGATTTCAAATCAATTTTAATATTCGTAAATAACCCTTTTTTAACTATTACAGTTTGACTTTTAGATTGGTATCCTATCATTGAAGCTTGTAACTTATATTCTCCTTCTGGAATAGCATTTATCTCAAAACTCCCGTCAGATTTACTTGATGTTCCATAATTTGTACCGGTAATGATAATATTAACTGATCCTAAATATTTTAATGTTACTTCATCCCTGACTTTTCCACGAATACCCTGTCCTGTATCTTGTGCTGTGATAAATTGGGATAAAAGAAGAAACAGAAGTAATAAAAAGCAAGTACCTAAAAAGTGAGAGATATTAACTTTTTTTTTCATTCTATTGATTTTCCCTGTTGTTTTAATGAGTTGAAAGTAACAAGTTGAAAGTTTAACCCGAAAAATAAAATAACTTTTCACAGCAGCTTCAAAGTTATAAGTATATATTAATTTCACAAAAAAACCAAAGAAACATTTATATATATTTTTGTTTCCAAAGTTTTTTGTTTAT
>CAYPOW010000177.1:5670-7067 GCA_964412145.1 uncultured Draconibacterium sp. | reverse complement strand
ATTATGCTTAATAAAATCATTCGTTTTTTCCTTGAGAATAAACTAGTAACTTTTCTAGTCCTAACAATTTTCATAAGCTGGGGAATAATCAATTCTCCTTTTGGCTGGGATACAGGTTTTTTACCAAAAGATCCTGTGCCAGTAGATGCCATTCCGGACATTGGGGAAAACCAACAAATTGTATATACAGAATGGCCCGGTCGGTCACCACAAGATATTGAAGATCAGATTTCTTATCCGCTTACAACTTCTTTATTGGGTATTCCTGGTGTAAAAACCATTCGTAGCAATTCCATTTTTGGAGTATCTAGTATCTACATCATTTTTGATGAAAATATAGAATTTTATTGGAGCAGAACTCGTATTCTAGAAAAATTGAATTCACTTCCAGCTGGTACTTTACCTGAAGAAGTTTCTCCTGCTCTTGGCCCAGATGCTACGGCGCTTGGACAAGTGTATTGGTATACGCTAGAAGGAAGAGACAAAGAGGGCAATCCTGCCGGAGGATGGGATCCTCACGAATTAAGAACAATTCAGGATTTCTATGTTCGCTATTCTTTAACATCGGCAAAAGGAGTTGCGGAAGTTGCTTCTATTGGGGGATTTGTGAAAGAATATCAAATTGATATTGATCCAAATGCAATGAAGGCTCACGGAGTAAATGTGATGCAAATAATGGCAGCTGTAAAAAACAGTAATTTGGATATTGGTGCTCGGACTATCGAATTTAATCGTATTGAATATTTAATCAGAGCCAAAGGATACATTAAAACCCTCGAGGATCTTGAAAAAAGCGTTGTTACCGTTCGAAATAATGTGCCAATTCGTCTTAAAGATGTGGCTAAAATCCAATTTGGACCCGCTACACGTCGAGGTGGCCTGGATAAAGGCGGAGCTGAAGCTGTTGGTGGCGTTGTTGTTGCTAGATATGGAGCAAATCCACTAGAAGCAATCGATAATGTCAAAGCAAAAATTGCTGAAATAGAACCAGGATTGCCATCTAAAACACTTGCGGATGGAACAGTCTCCAAAGTAACCATCGTTCCTTTTTATGATCGTACAGGCTTAATAAAAGAAACCCTTGGGACTCTAGAAGAAGCCATCTCATTGGAATTACTGATAAGTATATTGGTGGTCATTGTTTTGGTATTCAACTTAAGAGCTTCTTTCTTAATATCAAGCTTATTGCCAATTGGAGTGCTTATTACTTTTATAACGATGCGCCAGTTTGGGGTGGATGCTAATATTGTTGCCCTTTCGGGGATAGCTATTGCCATTGGAGTAATGGTTGATGTGGGCATTGTGTTTACGGAGAACATCATAAGGCATATTGAAATGGTGGAGAATGTAGGTGCTCGCGGAAAAAGATTACTCAATGTTGTGTACGAAGGTACTAC
>CAYPOW010000177.1:0-5570 GCA_964412145.1 uncultured Draconibacterium sp. | reverse complement strand
AATAGCTTTTTCGAAGATAAATGGCCCGAAACAAAAAAATCGTGGTCAAACTATATAAATATTATAATTACTGTAGTTGTGGTTGTTTTCTTCCTAACGAAAGCGTGGATGCCTTTAGGCGCACAAAATTCACTTTTTGCAAATTTCTTATTTGTTATTGCACTGGTGATTATTGTGCTTGGAGCACTATCTTCGGTTGTTATATTTTATCCTAGAATATTAGGCTGGGCTTTAGAAAATAAATGGAAATTCTTGTCTGTCCCTATTTTAATTATAACATTCGGCATTACAACTTGGATTGGCTTTGATAAAATATTTGGGTTTATGCCTGATTTCGTTAAAAAAACGGGGGTATATCAAAGTATGAATACAAGCATTCCCGGAATAGGAAAAGAATTTATGCCCTCACTCGATGAAGGTTCTTTCCTGTTGATGCCTACAACTATGCCTCATTCAGGAATTGAAGAAAATCTTGAAGTGATTGCTATTTTGGATAAAAAAATCAATTCAATTCCAGAAGTAGAAACTGTAGTTGGTAAATGGGGTCGTGTAAATTCAGCGCTTGATCCGGCCCCAACTTCAATGTATGAGAATTTAATAAATTATAAATCCGAATACATATTGAATGAGGATGGGCATAAAATGCGTTTTAAAACGGATAAGGAAGGTGCTTTCATTTTAAATGATGGCAGTACTTATAATCCGAAAAAAGAAGACTTTCGATTAACTAATAAAGAAAACCTGACAGAAGATAAAAACGGTGATTATTTCCGCCAATGGCGTGATAAAATAAAATCGCCTAACGACATTTGGGACGAAATTATCACACAGGCTTCCATTCCTGGATTAACGTCAGCACCTAAATTACAGCCTATTCAAACCCGTTTGGTTATGTTGCAAACCGGAATGCGTGCGCCAATGGGAATTAAGGTTTTTGGTCCAACGCTTGAATCTATTGAAAAAGTTGGTTACGAGATCGAAAAGCATCTGAAACAAGTTGAAGGTGTTCAGCCTATGTCGGTATTTGCCGATCGTGTGGTGGGAAAACCTTATTTGGAATTGGAAATAGATCGGGATGCGATTGGACGCTATGGATTATCTGTCAGAGATTTACAATCAGTATTAAGCAGTGCTATTGGGGGAATGAAACTCACAAGCACCGTTGAAGGTCGTGAACGTTTTCCAGTACGACTTCGTTATGCTCGTGAATACCGTGACAATCCTGAAGATTTGAAAAAAATTCTTATTCCTACTCCAACTGGAGCACAAATTCCTTTAGGAGAACTGGTAAATATAGAATACACACGTGGCCCTCAGCTAATCAAAAGTGAAAATACATTTTTAGTTGGCTACGTCATTTTCGATAAAAAAGAAGGATTTGCCGAAGTTGATGTCGTTGAAAATGCACAAGCTTATTTAAAGGATAAAATAGATCAGAGCGAATTTAATTTACCTGCCGGAGTGAGTTTTGTTTTTACCGGAAATTATGAAAACCAGATCAGAGCTACCAAACGATTAATGATCGTTGTTCCAATTGCTTTAATGATTATTTTCCTGATTCTCTATTTTCAATTTAGATCGGTCACTTCCACCACTCTCATATTTTCTGGAATTTTAGTCGCCTTGTCGGGCGGTTTTATTATGCTCTGGCTTTATAGTCAACCCTGGTTCTTAGATGGCACCATGGCGGGAATCAATCTCCGTGATCTGTTTCAAGTACGAACCATTAACCTTAGTGTAGCTGTATGGGTAGGATTTATTGCCCTATTTGGTGTTGCCACTGATGATGGGGTTTTAATAAGTACTTATATCAAGCAATTGCAGGATAAACTTAAACCCAAAACTGTAAAAGAAATTAGGACTTTGGTGCTCGAAGCTGGCTCAAAAAGGGTCAGGCCCGCAATAATGACCACCGCTACAACAATCATCGCTCTTATCCCTGTAATCACCTCAACAGGTAAGGGATCGGATATAATGATTCCAATGGCAATCCCCTTATTTGGTGGGATGACAATTGCAGCATTGACAATGTTTATTGTGCCGGTTCTTTACAGTATGGTGGAAGAAGCTAAAGTTAAAAGAGAATTAAAAAAATTAAAAGCTTAGAACCATGAAGAATATAAAAAATATACTCGGAATCATCTTATTGCTGATTTCCACATTGGTTTCAGCGCAAGGCGATTTGGATAGATATCTGCAGATAGCAGCAGAAAATAACCCGGAACTTAAAGTTAAGTTCAATGAATATTTGGCGGCCCTTGAAATAGCGCCTCAGGTTAAGGCCCTCCCTGATCCGATATTGGCCTTTGGTTATTTTATTCAACCTGTGGAAACTCGCACCGGACCAATGCAATTCAAAGTTTCTGCTTCACAAATGTTTCCATGGATTGGCACTTTAAAAGCAAAGGAAAATGCAGCTATTCAGGCGGCAAAAGCTAAATTCGAAGCCTTTGAGGAAACTAAATCAAAATTATCTAATGAAGTAAAGGCTATCTATTTCAATACCTATTTCAATCGTAAAGCCATTGAGTTTACATTAGAAAATATTGATATACTTTATTCTTTCCGTAAACTGGCCATTATAAAATTCGAATCGGGTTTGGTTTCGGCAGTTGATGAATACCGTATTGAAATAGAAATTGGCGAACTTGAAAATCAATTAGCTTCACTAAAAGACAAACAAATACTTCTTGAAGTGATGTTTAATAATCTTCTCAACGTTGATAACAAGGAATCGATAAGTACTCCGGCTTTGTTATGGAATGATAATTTCCCTTTAACAAAACTAGCTGCTATGGATTCAATTAATCAATCAAACCATCAGCTTTTAAGTCTCGACTTTCAACAGCTTGCCTTACATTATCGTCAGGAAGTAGCCTCCAATATGGGGAAACCTAATTTTAATATTGGACTGGATTATACTGTTGTTGGAAAAGGAGAAAACAATCTGGCCGGCACCGACGCTTTAGTCTTTCCTATGGTTGGCATCACTATTCCACTATACAGAAATAAGTATAAAGCAATGATTCAGGAAGTTGTTTATCTGGCTACAGCAAAAGAATACGAGAAAGTCAATAAACTTAATATGCTTGAAACTCTTTTCGAAAAAGGATGGAAAGATTATCTGGATGCCGCTCGAAGATTTGAACTGTATAAATCTCAAATTAATCTGGCTCAAAAATCAGTTAAGCTATTGGAAACCGATTATGTAACAGCTAATAAAAGCTTTGAAGAAATCCTTCGTATGGAACGCAAAGTTTTAAAATTTAATTTAGAGTTAGAAAAAGCAAGAGTCGATAAACAGGCTGCAATTGCATTTATCACCTATTTAATGGGTAGATGATAATGTGGTAATGTGATAATGTGATAAAATAAAAATTATGAAAAATATAATAGCAATTATAAAAGAAAACAGTAAGCTATTCTTATCCCTCTTGGTTATATCCTTACTAATAGGATTCTTTATTGGGAAATCAACCAATAAGAATAGCATTGCAGATATACATCAAGATGAATCAGCACATCAGCATATTGATGAATTAACAAATCAAGTATGGACCTGCTCTATGCATCCACAAATTAAACAGGATAAGCCAGGACAATGCCCAATCTGCGCTATGGATCTTATCCCCTTAACAAAGTTAGCTTCAACAAGCGATGATGTTGATCCCAACGAAATAGCGATGACAGAATCGGCTGCAAAATTGGCTTCTATTCAGACAATGATTGTAGAAAAGGGTATTCCACAAAAAACCGTTTTATTGCAAGGTAAAGTTCAGGCTGACGAAAGAAACATAGCAGCATTAACTTCCCGGTTTGGAGGGCGTATTGAAAAATTATTTGTCAATTATACGGGACAAAAAGTACAAAAAGGGGAAAAGCTGGCAACTATCTATTCTCCAGGTCTGGTTACGGCACAAAGAGAACTACTCGAAGCTATTTCCTTTAAGGAAAGTAGGCCTTCACTATATACCGCAGCAAAAGGAAAACTTAGGCTTTGGGATTTAAATGATGAACAAATTTCAGCCATCGAAGAAAAGGGTGAGCCTCAGCTGTATTTTGATATATTATCGCCCATTTCAGGAACTGTTTCAAAAAGAGATGTAGCTATTGGTGATTATGTTAAGGAAGGAACTTCCTTGTTCGAAGTAATAGATCTTTCAAAAGTATGGGTTATGTACGATGCTTATGAAAGCGATTTGCCTTGGATTAAATTAGGCGATGTAGTTAATTTTACGATTCAGGCTTTACCTGGTGAAAATTTTAAAGCGAAAGTTACTTATATCGATCCTTTTATAAATGGGAGTACGAGGGTGGCAAAAGTTAGAGTTGAAGTTTCAAATAATAAACATAAGCTAAAGCCCGAAATGTTTGCAAGAGGAATTCTTGAATCGCAAATAGCCGAAAACACAAATGAAATCCTTATTCCTAAATCGTCCTTCTTATGGTCGGGAAAACGCGCGGTGGTTTATGTTAAAGTTCCTAATCGCAAAATGCCTTCGTTCTTATATCGTGAAGTTGTTCTTGGACCTGAAGCAGGAGCATTCTATGTAATTTATGAAGGACTGGAAGAAGGTGAAGAAATTGCTGTAAACGGTGTATTTAAAATTGATGCCGCATCGCAATTACAAGGATTACCAAGTATGATGAATCCTGGTGGTGGAGCCGGCTCAACTCCACATGATATGTCGAAGATGGATATTACATCTGGTTCAACTAAAAAAGAGATATTGAAAGATGCAATTATTGAGCATCAAACGATCAAAGTAGCAGGTAAATGCGTAATGTGTAAAGATCGGATCGAGACTGCGGCCAAGTCTGTAAATGGAGTTATAAATGCAGATTGGTCCATCGAAAAACATATCCTGCATTTAAGTTTTGATAGCAATCAGACTACTTCGGAAGATGTCCAAAAAGTCATTGCGAAAGTAGGACACGATACCGAAAAATTCAAAGCGGAAGATTCGGTTTATAGTCAATTACCGAAATGTTGTTTGTATGATCGATTTAAATAGTAACACAATCAAATTTAATATTCACAATAAATTTTAGAAAAATGAAAAAATCAATTTTAAGTTTATCTTTTGCCTTTATGGCCATTGCAGGTGTAACATTTACAGCTTGTGAAAACAGTCCAAAACCTGCTGAAAATTCAGAAGCAACGGAAGCAACGGAAAAAATGGCTGCTGCTGAATATCAGTGTCCAATGAAATGCGAAGGGGAAAAAACCTATGCAGAAATGGGTACTTGTCCTGAATGCGGAATGGATTTAAAGCAGATTCACAAGGATTCTAATATACAAATGGCGATGGCAACCTATCAGTGTCCTATGAAATGTGAAGGTGACAAAACCTATGCTGAGATGGGAGCTTGCCCTGAGTGTGGAATGGATCTGAAAAGCACAAAATCAGAAGCTTCCGAAGAAGAACACAATCACGAAGGACATAATCATTAATTGATTCAATGGCTCACTTTTTTGTGAGCCATTTTTTCTTTTTATAAATACTTGGAGCAAAACAAATTGCCCGTAGGCATGTTCCTATGGAAGCATTAATTTCAGTAGAAATAAA